>JAADHS010000243.1 GCA_013151745.1 Gammaproteobacteria bacterium
TATCTAAAAGAGCGTGCGCCGTTTTGGAAATGTGAAACAACCCGGTCAGGTGATGACCGTTGGGTGGAGCATAATTCCGAAGACCCTGGCGTGGCAGAAAAATAAGGATCAGAACTGGCGATGCGGGAAAAAGAACCAAGTGCTTCGGTTTTGTTGATACGCCATGGTAAGACCGACTTTCCTTTGGATCGTATTTATTGTGATGACAGAGAAGACCCAGGACTTAACGATGAAGGTGAAGTGCAGGCGCAAGGCGCAGCAAAATTGCTTAAAGGTATCGCTATTGATGCGTTATATTGTAGTCCTAGTTTGCGAACCTTGCGTACAGCAGAAATAATTGCAGCAGACTGCGGTTTGAAATTTGATCAGCGTGATGCGTTACGTGAGAGGAGATTTGGTATTTTTGAAGGATTGTACTTTCATGAGATCGCGGAGCGATATCCGGAAGAGCAAGCTCAGTGGAAAAAAGATAATGCAGGTTTTAAGCCCCGAGGTGGTGAGTCTATTTATGACTTGTGGGATAGGATCTCTCCCGTTTTCGACGAGATTATAGAGTGCTATAGAGGGAAAACAGTCGCGGTCGTGACGCATGTAGGGCCGATTCGTATCGCGGCTGCACAGGCTATCGGTTTGCCCGTACCCAATTTTCGCCGCTTAAGTATTGATTATGCATCAGTGACTCGAATTGATTATGGTAGAACACAAAACAACATGGCGTTTTTAAATCGTATAGTGTAGTATTTAACTTGTATATCTTTCAGTCTTGTAGATTAACTGTCTCTGAAGGAAAGTACTCAGTGCAGGTTAAAAACATCTGAACATTGTAGGTTTTGTGTAGGATAAGAGGTATTTAGGTGGTTGCCGAATCTTTGAATAATGAAGATACCGGATTTTTTGTTCGTAGGCAAAGTTATAGCGTATTTTAACTTTGATGCTTTATAACGTATGCAAACGAACAAAAAATAAACTTGAAGATAGTTTGTTCTTTGAGGTAGAAATCATCTTTATGCTAAGTTGGCAGGCTAAGGAAGCAGCCAGGTATTAGAGTGTAAGGAGTGCGGTTTAGTTCTTGACATCAGAAGTAGGTTTGTGGCATACTAAACATTACGGCTTCTATGGAAAGATGGCCAGGTATGCTAACAATGCACCTGTGAAAGAAATGCGAAATGAAACGAGGAGACAACAAATGCGGAAAACAAATGCGGTTTATTCCATCGGGGCGGCTGCTCTGATTTTATCCGGAGCAGCATCGGCGCAAATTCCAGAACTGGGAATTAACTTCGGTGAAGTCGGCATAGATGCTGCTGCTGGAGCTTGTGAAAGTGCGACTGGAGGCACTTGTAGCACAATAGCTGCAGGCACAGGCTTTATTCAGCGTCAAATTGACGTGGGTGGTAAAAGTTTTATTCAGACTATCATCAGCGATTCAGGCTTCGAATCTGAAGATTTTGTACAAATAGGTTTTGGTGGTAGCGGAAGTGTGCAGGGTATCGCATCTAAGCTCTCAGTAACACAAGATACCTATGCGTCAGATTTTTCTACAAGTGGTTTTGAGGCGAATTCTATAATCTCGGCGGGTTGGGCTGCGACAAGTGGTGCTGTATCAAACGCAGTTATTGAAGTGAACATCTCAGAAGCAGGCGCAACAGATGGTTTCTCTGCAGCGTTTCAGGTGGATACCGATTATGACGGCACTGACAATACTATAAACTCGCTAATTGCGAGCCAGGTTGCTACGTTAGGTTCTGCGACTGACAAGCAAGTCTTCTACACAGAAATTAAAGGTGCAGATAACGCAGGTAGTGATACAATCAGTGGTGGTGGAATAGGTGAGGCAACTTGGGCTGCAGGCGATCAAATCCAGGTTGTTTGGGTAGGTCAGGATATGCCAGCTGCACAATTGTCTGGATTTGGCGCTCAGTCGGTGACTAATCTTGAAAATGGTTCGTCATCTAGCGTTTCTTCTCTAACAGACCCAGGGCCATTTGGAACCTGGAATGCTGAGTGGAGCGAAACACCTACTTTCTAGATTTAGTTTATTAAGCTTGAAAAAAGGAGGGTTTTCCCTCCTTTTTTTTTGCAGGTTAATAAAGGGGGAGAAATTATCTATGGATATCATGCGAGTTTTTAGTGGGACGGTCTTTTTTTTATTGTTTTTCCTTCTGGCGTTTGGCGTTTCGGCCAAAGAACTGGATGGTGATGACATTATTAAATCCTGTGCTTATAAAAACCCAGGCAATGATCAGCGTAGTAAGCTGACCATTACTTTGATTGATAAAGATGGTAACAAACGCAAAAATGTCTATTTAAGGCTGTGGAAGGATTATAAAGGTGTCAAAGGAATAGCAGATAAAATGGTGTTGTTTACTGAGTTTCCCCCTGATGCGCGTGGTACTGGTTTTATGCGGTGGGCTTTTGCGCCGGATGCAGAAAAAAATGCGGATCAGTGGATATATCTGCCTGTGCTGAGGAAAATACGACGGGTTTCGATTCGTGATTTGGGGGATAGTTTTTTAGGGTCCGATTTAACTTACGCCGATATCAGCGGTAGACCCATAGATAGGGACGAGCATACTTTAGTTAAAATTGATAAAAAAAACGGAAAAGAATTTTATGTTGTAGAGAGCGTTCCTAAAGAGGCTAATCCGCTATATAGTAAGCAAGTTGCCTGGTTTTCCAAGGGGGAGGACAATCTCGATTCTTGCGTGAAAGTGGGGGTTGTTTATTATGACCCCAAAGGTGAGGAGTTGAAGAAACAATCATTAACTTGGCAAAAAATAGATGATGCTTGGCTGTGGAAAAAAGTAGAAGTGAAAAATGTGCAAACCAATCATTCTTCGATATTTACCGTAAAGGATGCAGAGGTGAACGTGGGGTTGAGGGATAATGTATTTAGTGAGCGAACTTTAAAAAAAGGCTATAGAAAATAGTACCTTATTATAAGTACCATGTCTTTATGTGTATGAATCAGCGTGACAATGGGCGACAATGCTGCGCTGATAATGGTGGCGTTGAGTTGTATGACTATGCCAAAAGGCGTATTAAAGAATTAGAAAAAAACGGGCGAGGAAAAGTGCGTATTAATTCTTCGGGTTGTTTAGATCGATGCCGTAAAGGTTCAGTTATTGTGGTGTATCCTGAAGGCGTTTGGTATTCATTGAAATCAAAAGAAGATGTTGAAGAGGTGGTGCAGACGCATTTAATTGCCGGAAATGTTGCGACAAGCTTGTTGTTGGATTGAGAGCTTAAATCTTTTAATTTCATCTGCTTAAATAAAGGCAAGATAGGTTGTTAAGTAAAAGGGTAAAGAGTTCTTGTAACTCTATTGAAACTCAAGTAGACTCTCTGCTCTTTTTCTGGGTGTTTCCCAGCGCCGTTTTTGAAAGTCTTGGGGATTGAGTGAATGAAAACTTACAGTGCAAAACCTGCTACTGTGAAGCACGACTGGTATGTTGTCGATGCTGCAGATAAAACACTAGGGCGTTTGTCGACCGAGATCGCGCGCCGTTTGAAGGGTAAGCATAAAGCAATATATACGCCACACATTGATACGGGTGACTATATTATTGTTGTGAATGCCGGAAGTGTGAAAGTAACAGGCAATAAAGCAAAAGATAAAATATACTACCGCCATACAGGTTATATTGGTAACTTGAAGTCGATCTCTTTTGAAAAATTACAAGAGAAGGCACCAGAGCAAATTATTGAAAAAGCGGTGAAAGGGATGTTGCCTAAGAACCCTTTAGGCCGAGCTATGTTTAAAAAACTTAAGGTTTATGCTGGTGCTGATCATCCACATGCTGCGCAACAGCCTCTGGTTTTAGATGTGTAATAATGACAGTTACTACTCAGTTTCAGGCATGAACTGACGTAACAAATGATAGAAGTATAAGGTTAATGGGTATCGTTATGGCAGAGACACAGTACTACTCAACAGGTCGTCGTAAATCATCGAGTGCTCGCGTTTTTATGACGCGCGGCAGTGGTAATATCACTATAAATGGGCATTCTGTTGAAAATTATTTCGGTAGGGAGACGACTCGCGTGGTTGCAAAGCAATCTTTGGTGGCTTCAGGGTTGTCCGATCAGGTAGACCTGAAAATTACCGTGCGTGGCGGCGGGATGACGGGTCAGGCGGGTGCTATTCGCCATGCTATTGCGCGTGTAGTGGTTGTTTATGATGAAACGCAACGACCGACTCAGCGTCAGGCAGGATTTCTGACTCGAGATGCGCGAGAAGTTGAGCGAAAGAAAGTTGGGCTACATAAAGCCCGTAAGCGACCACAGTTCTCTAAACGATAATACGTTTTCTGCTATTTTCTCTTAATTAACGTCTACATTATGGTTTTGTAGGCGTTTCTTTTCTCTATTGTGATGTTTTCTGAGTTATAACCGATGTTCTGTTGTAAAGTCACAACTTTATTTTATGGGTGTGTCACTATCGTAAAATAATATTGCCTTGTTGTTTTTTGTCGTTTATAGTTTTTTATATACTGTATCTGACCTGATGTTTTGAGGTGGATGGCGCACAATGATGAAATATATTGTACCGGGTTTTGTTTGTCTTCAAGGCGTGTCAGAGGCGTAGAAGCGCTGTAAACCCTGACGCGGAAGGTGAGCAGCTTTTCTTGGCGAGAGGGATTGAGTATTTTTGTCGCGAGTGACCTTAGGGGGGGTAAATGGATAAAAAGTTGATTGCTTTGGCTGTTGTGGCAGTATTTGTAACGCCTGCGGCTTCTGCTGGCACTGAAGTTTATGGTTTGGCGCATGTTTCGGTGGGGTTGGTTGATGATGACGATGGAAGGGCTAATCAGGAAAATACTTCAACTCTGCTGAATTGGAATACGTCTAATATTGGTTTCAAAGGGATCGAAGATTTAGGTGGTGGGTTGAGTGCGATATATCAAGCTGAAGTTGGGGTGGATTTCTCTGGAGGGGTAGGCGGGCCGGATGAAAAAGCGGAGGGTCTGGGTAAATTTCGTAATACTTATTTAGGTTTCTCTGGTGATTGGGGTACGGCAATCATGGGTCGGCACGATACACCATTCAAGCAAGCAACGGAAAAATTAGACCCTTTTAATGATATGGTTGGTGATTATGGAGGGGTTCTGGGTCGCTCTGTCAGCGGCAGTCATGATCGACGTATTAGTAATATGATCGCTTATCTGTCTCCCGATATCCGCGGTTTTAGCTTTCAGCTTGCCTATGGGCTTGATGATACTGCTGCGCTAAACAAGACTCATGGTAGCGGGACGACCGAGGATCAAAATGCAGATGGAGATGGCGATCCTGCTACGGGACCTCTTGTTTCCGCTGCAACCCAAGAATCGGGTGCTTTGAGTGTGGCTGGCGCTTACGCCAATGGCCCTTTGTATGTAGTTGTAGCATACCAAAGTATATTTGAGGCTGGCAATAATCCGAATACCCTGTCGGCTGGAGTGAATGATGATGCAACAGCGACTCGTGTCGGTGCGGGTTATACTTTTGGTAATTTCACTATAAATGGTCTTTGGGAAAATATTGACGATGGTGGTGTTGGCAGTGAGGGTGGAAATGGCGGTCACGATGCTTATTATTTGAGTGGTGTATTTGCTATGGGTTCAACGGCTTTTGCTCTAGGGTATGGTGTGGCAGATGATCAGGGGAGTGAGGCCGATTCGGGGGCAGCTTTGTTGTCTGTAGGTGTGACGCGCTCTATGTCGAAGCGTACCCGCATTTATGCGGCTTATACGCAAGTCGCAGTAGATAAAAATGCCATAAGCCGTTTTAATTATGGAATTGATGAGGGGGAGGTGACTCCGGTCACTGCAACAAATATCGCGGGTGTTACTACTAATGCAACGGCATCAAGTCTCGTCCTGGGTGTGTCGCACAAGTTTTCTTCTAAGTAGCGCGAGCCGTATTCTAGCTTGATTGTTGCGGTGTTCCCGCGGATGAATCACCCTGCAATAATTCATTTTTTTAAATGTAAGTTTGGTTGTGAGGCAGGCTGCTTTTGTGTTCCTTCATTGACAGTCCTTGAGGCGCTATGATAGAACACGTTAACAGCTTACTAAATGATAATAAGAATGATTAAAATAAGACCGGCGAAAAGATTGGGGTTCGTTGGGCTGCTTCTTTTTTTTCTAATTGGCAGTGCCGGCGCGGGTATCTTTAATACCAAACACAATCTTGGTGCGACAGGAATAAACGCAGCGAGTAACATCAGTGGTACTCGTGAAATTTGCGTGTTTTGCCATACGCCACACGGCGGTAATGGTGAGGCTGCTGTTCCTCTATGGAATCGTTATCTCCAGCCTGGAGGTTTTCAAACTTATGATCAAATGGGAACCACTACGCTGGACGCGAATGTTGAGCCAATAGGGTCCGTCTCTCTTGCTTGTTTGTCTTGTCATGATGGGACTCAGGCTATGGATGCTTTGTTAAATGAGCCGGGTTCGGGTCGTGATCACCCTGGTTTTTCCAGTGGGCAGTGGAGCGGGCAGGCTGCCGGTGGTGTGCAAGGCCGCATGGGGTCAACAGATGTTGTGACTAACCTGGGTAAAGATTTAACGAATGATCATCCCATTGGTATTCAGTTTGCGGGGGGCGGATATTCTATTGTTAATCCTGAAGGGCCAGGGAAGGATCCCGATTTCAATCTGGCTGAGTCACAAAACATGGGGGTGAGTCGTGTGTGGTGGGTTAATACTAATGTGCCAGGGGGGACGACTAAGTTTGAGCGTACCGACATGAAACTTTATACTCGCATTGCTACAAATGGGGCTTATGCCGGTCAACCCCAGCCCTTTGTGGAGTGCGCCTCCTGTCACGATCCTCATGTGGATTATAATCCTACTTTTTTAAGGATTGATCCCGCTGGCAGTGCAGTGTGTTTAACTTGTCACGTTAAATAATATTATTATGGATTTTAACTACGGTCGGTTCGCTAGGTTATTCTCAACTCTGGCTTTATTGTGCTTTTCCGTTTCAAACGTTGTTGCTGGTGATGTCGTGTCATTGAAAGCACAAGATATTTTTGCGACGGTCAATGGCGAAGTGATTTCTACAGCAGAGTTTCACGCATTTTTGATGGAAGGTGCGCAACAGCGTTTCTATCATGGGAAAACAACATCCAAAGAACAAACCGCATTTCGTGAAGAGATGGGGCAAAAAATAGTTGATAGAGTTTTGTTGCTACAAGAGGCGCAGAAACGTAACATTGTAGTTAAAGAGATCAGTATTGAAAAGGGTGGGCAACAGCACGTTGCACACCTGAAAGAGGATGCGGTTCTCGATCGGCTCAGGGTTGTGGTAGGTGAAAGGGTGAGTGCCAATGAACAAGAGGTGGAAGCCTATTATAGCTCTAATCCTGAAAAATTCACTCGACCAGAGCAGATACGGGTCTCGTTGATATTATTGGCTGTACCACCGTATGCAACACCTGCAACTTGGCAAGACAGAATGACAGAAGCTGAGGCTATAGCTAAGAAGATAGAGGCGGGCGAGCCTTTTTCTTCGTTAGCGATACAATACTCTGATCACCAGTCTTCTAAAGCAGGCGGTGATCTGGGTTTTGTTCACTCGGGTATGTTAACGCCAGAGGTAGAGCAACTGATTAAAGGGTTGTCGGTTGGAGAAAATGCAGCACCAATCTATTTATTACAGGGCGTGGCTATGTTTCGTTTAGTCGAGCGTGTTGCTGCAAAGTTAAACTCATATAATAATGTTGCATCACGTGCGCGGGATTTACTTTTGCGAGAACGTAGAGATCAGGCATGGAGTGCCTTGTTGGTTCAGCTTCGCGCAACGGCGAATATTCATATGGAGTAATAAAAGTAACGGTTTAGCGAGTTGTCAATATTGAGATAACCGCTTGTTCATCCCTGAATTTTGTCAGCTCAAGGCGAAAAATGTGAGTTTACAAGTGCAAATGATCCTTGTTGCTGGATGCCTATTTGAAGGTAAACGAAAAAATGACAAATTTCAGGGGGGAAGTTGAGTCGTGACTAAAAAAATTACTTATTGCCAAGGCGATTGGTTAGAATATAAATTCAGGAGGTTGTCCGAGAATAGATGGGTTTAGGTTTTGTGATGAAATCTATGTGTTAGCCTTAAATAATCAGGGGTGAGTGATGCGGCATTGTGGGGGCGAGGTCGTATCAATAACAATAATGAAAATAATAGTTGGGGACATGGGCAGAATTCGTTTATATCTCTGCATTTGTGTATTTGTACTCTTGCTGATGCCGTGGGGGGGATGGGTGTTGGCGAAGGAGTGGATGCCGCCGCTGACGATATCCGGAAGTTTGGGGTTGAATTACCGCACTTTGACTAGCCCTGACGGGCGTCGTACGGTGAGTCGTCAGGGGTTGGGTAGTTTGTACGCCAGTTCTTATCTCTATCGTCCCTGGTTGGCGACGACGGATATGGCGTTGACATTAGCCTTGGATGGGTCAGAGAGCCAGGGCGGAAGATCTCAAAATGTGGAAACTAAGAGCAGTATCCTTGCCGGGGTTATCAATCTTAATATTTTGCCCAAGAGCCGCACTCCTTTTAATCTTCGTTATTCCATGACGGACACTCGCGTTGATAGTACGGCACTGAGCAGTGATGCGTTGATTGTTCTTGGTGGTGGCGATATGACGACTAATAAATTAGGGTTAACACAATCCTATGTTGCAGAGGGTGGGCATCGAGCACGATTCATTTATGATAATAACCGTTGGGAGTCGGACAACAACGGTATTTATGAAGATCAGACCGCAGCTATTAATATTGAACTACTTGGATCGAAGCAGCGTTTAACTTTAAATGGAAAAGTGAATGAGGCAAATAGATCAAAAACCGCATCAACCAACGAGAGTACCCTGGTTGATGCGGTGCATTATTATCATCCGACAAAAAGCTTAAGGGTTGATACACGTGCGAGTGTCTATGATATGAAGCGGGGTTTTGATGTGCCTAGTTTGAATATGCAAAGGGGTACTTTCTCATCTCAAGTCAATCAATTTTCCAGTTCCGTGTTTTATCGACCCTATAATAATAGCCCTTGGTCGCTTAGTGCGGGGGCGCGTGTTTTTGATATGGCTGGCAAAAACGCGGGTTTGTTAAATGATTCAAAAAATTTTAGTGCAACCTCTGGCGGTTATTATCAATATAACCGTCGCCTGCGCTTCAGTTTTAATGCCTCGTACTCAAAGGCGGAGAGTGAGAGAGATAGTGATAGTAGGGGTAGTGATCCCAATATTAACCCGATAAGTGAGCCCAGTAGTAACTCGATGGAAGTGAGTCGTCAGCGCATTGGCGCTTTGTTTCAGTCAGATACTCATGCTTTTTGGAAAGCGAAATATTATTGGTTTGCCGATGCCTCGTTCGATAACGTGAGTCGAAAGAGGACAATAAGTCAAGAGATGATGGGTTCACTGCCTGATCAATCGGATAGTAATGAACAGTATTATGCGGCGTCATTAGGTCATAGTTTGAGCCGCTCCTGGTTTACAGAAGGAGGCGCGGTTTTTCGTACGATTTTATCTCAAAGCTTATCTGAAGGTTATTCTGCGGAAAGCGGTGACAATGCTTTGCGTGAAGAGACGAGCCTCACTCTGAACTGGATTAAAAATGCAGGAGGAGGGAGTACCTATGTGCAGCTAACCGGCTCACAAGGCATGGATTTCAGAAATACAGAGACGATTGGTGAACGCTATATGGTGTGGTTTCAAGCGAATCATGAACAACGTATCAGTCGTCGCAGTACGTTGTCGGGTAATGTTTCCGCGCAGTATGTTTTTCACGATTTTGAAAGTGCTGTAACTGATAGTGAGATAACAACGACGACGGCACAAGTTAATTATCGCAATAGAGCCATATTCAGTATCCCAAAGCTCGGTTTTAGCTCAGATTTGCGATTGTCTCGGGCATCAGAAGAGCGTGGCATAGATCGCTATGAATGGGAAAACCGTTTTGACCATATGATTGGACAGCTTACAAGCAGTTTGAGTCATCGTATTATAAAGTATGATGATCAGCGTTATACGTTATTCCTGTTTAGCGTGGAGCGGCGTTTTTAATGTGGATAATATGTTGCGATTGTTGTTTAGCTATAATAGCAGAGTCTGTTAGAATAAAGGCTTGTTAGATTGATTTTGAGTTTGCATGATGAGAGCAGCATAATTAAGTAATGCGCTTAAACGCTTGAAATGGTAGCATTGTTTTTTTATTGGAGGGCTATCCGCATCAATTTTTGGGGTGATCGGGTAGGATAGAACGTGTTTTTATTTTTATTGAGGAGAGTGCTGGATATGATATCTAATGCCGGACGTAGACTAACGGGGAGGACTGCCCTTTTTGGTATGGTCGTATGGCTATTTGCAGTGGTTGCTCCAACGCCTGCGCAAGCTGAGTATGCGGATATAGTGATTAACAATTATGCGGATGCGGCGGGTATGCGGCCAGTGGTATTTCCGCATTGGTTTCATCGCATACGTTTTCGTTGCAAAGTTTGTCACGCAGACTTGGGATTTAAGTTTAAGGCGGGGGGTAACGCCATCACTATGGCGAAAATCATAGATGGCGAATTTTGTGGAGCTTGCCATAATGGTGAAGTGTCATGGTCTGTCGAAAACTGTGATATGTGCCATTCAGGGATTCCGGGTACGCCAACGCATTTCCACGGTAGTACGGTTCAACGACTGATTGCTCCGCCTTTTAAAGGTGTGGATCAAAGCAAGCAAACTCAATAACAAAAAAGGAAAACGATTATGGTTTATCAAAAAAATAAAATCGGATCCTTGTTGTCAGTATTCATGCTTACTACAATGACTGTCGCAAGTAGTCAGGCAGTAGCGGATAATGGCACAGAGTCTGTATTTGCGGGTGGATCATTTATGGTCACTCAAGTTAATGCTGCCAATACATTTAATGTGAATCTGAAGAAAGTAAAAGATCCGAATGCAGCGCCACCTGATGATGGTATTCATGATCCGGAAAACCCAGCTACGCATGTATTGCAGCCGCCTAAAGATGCTTATATAGGGTTACCCACCACGGAGTTTGGTAACCACATAGATTGGGTTAAAGCCATTGATGATGGTTTGTTAAAGCCGCGTTGGGAACGTACGGATCCTACTGCCGAGCCCTTTGTTTTGGATCTAGATATTGTGCGTCCGGTAAAAGCGTCAGTACCTGATGTGGTTTTCCCTCATCGGCAGCATACAGAATGGCTTTCGTGTTCTAATTGCCATCCCGCGATCTTTGTACCGCAAAAAGGAGCTAATCAAATCAGTATGTCTGCCATCCTTTTGGGGCAAAAGTGTGGCGTGTGCCATGGTAAAGTTTCTTTTCCCATTACGACCAAGTCTTGTCGTAAGTGTCATTCCAAACCAAAACCAGCGGGCTGGAAGCCGCCGTTGAGTGAGGCGACGTTAAAGAATCCTTGGAAATAGTCGAAATAAGGTATCGCAGCAGTGATGTTGCGGTACCTTGGATTGTTTTACGAAAACTTGGAATTCATTAACAACTTACGGGTGAATCAATGGCAAATCTCAGTCGATATTTCTATGTTTTGGTCGTGGTGTTTTTTCTGGCGGGTTGTGCAGCAACGCCTGATAAACCTGCAGCCGAGCAGAAGATAACAAAAAAAGCAGCAGAGCAAGTTACTAAAAAAGCAGAAGCGTTAGAAACAAAGCCTTCGCCAACTGTAATTGAGACGGAGACCGTTGTTGAACAACCTGTCATTAAACCTGTTGCCGAAGTAGTTGAACCGTCAGCCAAGAAAGAATCAGCCAGTCTCCCTGAGCCCGTGGTTAAGTCCAGGCCCATGGCTATGTCTCCTGAAATCCGACCCGCGCCAAACAAAAAAAATTGGTTCAATGTTGATTCAGCAATAAAAAATAGGGCGCATCCCTTTTTTGGTGTGGGTCACAAGCGTGGTTTTGTTGTTAACGGTGAACAGGGGAAACCTCTTGTTCTTGTTCGTGGCGAAACCTATACTTTTGATGTGAAGACGGGGGTAGCCCATGATTTTTATTTTACGAGAATAGCTAAAGGATGGGGTGCGGGTACCTATGCCGAAGGGATAGATGGTCAGTTCACTTTTGACGGTGAAGTGACATTCACGCCTGGAGCAACGGCACCCAACATGTTGTATTACGGTTGTCGTAACCACAAAAATATGGGCGGTGCTATCTATGTTACTAACGAAGGTGAGAAGTTTACGATTCCAGAACAAAAGGTTGCGATTAAAAAAGACAAACCCGTATTTGACGTTACTACAAAACAAGTGAAGCAAAAACTGTCTTATGCCAAGTTATTGGTGCTGTCCTCTAAAACGAGCAAACGTGTTGCAGCAAGCAATAACCCTGAAGCAAAGGCTATGGTGGGGGATGCCAAAGCTAAACTGACAGAGGCGGAATCTTCTTTGAGCGCAGAAAAACCTGTCGTGGCAATGGCTGCTGTTGATGAAGCATTGCGGTTGGTGAGTACAGCGGCGCGATTAGTGCCTGCGGAAAGTACGGGGGAAGGGATCGATTATAAGTCGGAATATGACAAATTAACCAATGAAATTCAGGGTTATAAAAAATCGTATAAAAAGAATTTGAGCAAAGTGAGTGGTAAACCAGCTGGAAAGTTAGATGAGGCTAAATTCAAGACATTGTTAAAGGATGCCGAGAGCCTAGCAAATAAAGATGATTATCAGTCCGCAGTGAAACCTTTGCAAAAAGCAGCCACCATGATTACAGCATCGATCTCTTCACTATTGGATAATACAACGGTTGTTTATGATAAAGAATTTGCTTCTCCAGAAGAAGAATATGGATATGAATTGGCACGTTATGAAAGTTATATTGAACTTGTTCCTATTGCCATTGAGCAACGTAGACCGGGTCAAAGAAAGCAGGATTTAATGAAAAGTTTTATTGATAAAGGTAAACGTATTGCGGGTGAGGGGGAAGAGATTGCGGCTAAAGGCGGCTACGCAAAAGCGGTACAAGCCATGCAAGCAGCAACGGAAAATGTTCGTCGTGCTCTTATGATTATTGGTGTTCGGTAATGTGACTGGTACGTTATCAGCGCCTTTTCTGGTAACGTGTTTATTTTAAAATAATTAGAAGCTTCAATACAACAGATTTTTCTAGGTTTAATGCTGCATAGTGTTGGTATGGCTGAGGAATAGCTATCATGTTTTTTCAGGTCTCTATTTTCAGAGCTAGCGCCAAAATAAATACAAAGATTTGTTCATGGCGGATATGGGCGATGAGCCTGTTGGCCTTGTTTGTTTTTACATGGGCGGGCGTGATTTTTGCGAATGAGGCGCTGTGGTCAAGAGGATTGCATTTCCAAACAGAGGGCGAAGTGATTCCGCTTGCTGAAGATGGCATCCATGACCCTACAAATCAGGCTGTTGTTGAAGTTTTGCAAGAGCCAGTAGAGTCTATGGCTGATTTTCCTCGGGATGAAAAGGGGATCATCGATTGGGTCAAAGTATTAAATCAGGGTTTGATCGAACCGCGTGAAAGTCTGTATGGCGATAAAGAAATGTATCCTGTCGATTTTGACATTATTTTCACCAATACCGGTTCCATGCCTCATGTACGTTTTCCTCATCTGGCTCATACCGAATGGTTGAGCTGTTCGAATTGCCATCCTGCTATCTTTTTACCACAAAAAGGAGGCAATCCAGTCACGATGGCGCAAATTATAGAAGGAAAATATTGTGGAGTTTGCCATGGTAAAGTGGCGTTTCCTCCGACTATGAACTGTGGACGATGTCATTCAGTTCCCCGTAAATCTCCTGGCTTACGTTAGGGATGAGACAAAGGTGGTCTTTGTTTCATTTGCTCGCGGGTATCAGTATTGTACTTACTCTAAGTGGCTGTACAACAATAAGGGGATGGCTCCCGGGATCACCTCCTAAAGCGTCGGGTACAGTAGCAACGAGTCACTCTGGTGACGATCTATTGATTGATGATGTGCCAGAGTTGCTTTCTCCTAAAATCAATAAAAATAAAATAAAATTGCCAATAAAAACGCCTTCGACTAAACAAGAGGTGATGCCGCTGTTGCAATTTGTGGAAGCCATCGACGGTGGGGTGATTCATTCTACATCTAAAATATATGGTTTGATGCAGTCTCTTGCCGGAGTTGATCGATTACGTTTGGTGAGGCCGACTGCGGTTGCCGTTCGTGATGGCTATATGTATGTTGTAGATATGGGGTTAGATCTCGTTGTACGTTTTGACCTGATCACTAAAACAGCCGCACCGCTTGTTGAATTGAGCGGTATCACAAAAGGCGATGTGGCTGATATTTTTGTTGCCAGCGATTATTCCATTTATTTGACAGATACGGAAAAAGCAAGGGTGTTACATTTTAATCCAAAAGGCAAGCTACAGCGTATATTAAAAAACCGGCTAAACATGGCTCATCCCGTTGCGGTATACGAAGATGAGGTGACAGGCAATATTTATATTGCTGATGGTTTTTTTGATCATATTTTGGTTTTTAATCAATTGGGTGAATTGTTTACCTCTATTGGGGCACGAGGTAACAATCCGGGTGAATTTTTAAATATTACCACTATGGCGCTAGGTCCTGATGGTTTTTACATTGGTGCTCGTGTTGGTGAGCATGTGCAGGTCTTAGAAGGGAATGGCGAATATCTTTATTCCCTGGAGCAGGGACCTTTGGTTTTTCCGTTAGGTATGGCCGCAACAGATGATTTTAGGGTTTATGTTAGTGATTATTGGGACAATTCAATAAAAATATTTGAGCGAGGTCGTTTTATCGACAGTGTCGGCGGGACGGGAGTGAAGCCTGGAAAATTCAAGCGTATTACAGACTTGTTTCTGGATAATGGCCTACTCTATGCGGTCGATAGTTTAAATGCTCGTATTCAAATATTACGTATACAGGAAAAATCAAAACAACCCCTCGCTTTCGAGCATTAATTGTGCTCTATCCAGATGTCTAAACCATTGATTATGATGTTTACCAAGATGTATGCTGTGAACTATCGATGTTCTCTCTCTCTCTCTCTTGTTTTGCTTTTTATGGCATTGTTCGTGTTATCAGGCTGTTCGCAAAAACCCAGCGTAATGACCTTCGACAATGCGGAACGAGATGACATTGTTTGGCCCGCTCCCCCTGAGCGCGCCCGTTTTCGCTATGTTGGGCAACTGACCGGAGAAGAAAATTTTTCAGACAACCCAGCTGAAATAAGTTTTGGTGTGAAAATTTTTCGCTGGGTTGTCGGCTTAGTTTCAGGAAAGACACAGCCCAATATTTTGCAGCGCCCTCAAGGTGGGGTTGTCGATGAGTCGGGTCGCATTTTTGTTACAGACGTGAGCCGTCAGGCTGTTTTGGTTTTTGATGTTGTGGCGGGTCAGTTTGTTGTCTGGAACCGTGCGACAGAGTTTGATTCTTTTCACACTCCCATTGGTATTGTTCAAGGACCTAACGAAGAGCTGTGGGTTGCGGATTCTAAATTAGGCGCTGTGGTGCGATTGAGCGCACAAGGCGAGCCTTTGGGTTGGGTGGGCGATGAAGAGTTGATACATCCAACCGGAATAGCTCGTGATGCATGGCGTGGGCGGGTTTATGTTGCTGACACTAAAACACACGAAATCAAAATATTCGATGATAATGGAAAGTTGATTCGTGTTATGGGTAAAAAAGGAGAGGGGCCGGGAGAGTTCAATGCCCCGACCTATTTGCATTTTGTTCGTGACGAACTCTATGTCACCGATACTCTGAATTCGCGTATACAAATTTTTGATGCGAGCGGAAAATTTGTGCGGTCTTTTGGTCGGAGAGGCTTGTTTGTCGGAGACTTACCTCGACCCAAAGGGGTAGCCGTCGATAATAACGGTTTGATCTACGTGGTAGAATCCTTCTATGACTATCTGTTAGTATTCAATAAAAAGGGTGAGTTGTTAATGCCGGTAGGTGGAACGGGTCAGGGTATAGGGCAGTTTTATTTGCCCGCAGGTGTTTGGACTGATAATAAAAATAATGTTTATGTGGCCGACATGTTTAATGGGCGTATCGTTGTCTTAGCGTTTTTGGGAGATGGAGCATGAGCTTAGGTTATTTCTGTCAAAGAATAGACCTTCTTGCTTATTGTTTTGCCCGTATGTTGCGTTATAAAAGTAGTGCGGCATACTTTGCGCCTGTTTTTGTGTCTTGTTTACGAACACAAAATCGGCGCAATAGAGTTTATTCTTCTCCGGTTGTGACCTTAACATTCGGCTACGGGCTGATCGGTTCCGTTATATTATTAGCTGGATTATTGTTAGGTAGCACGTCGGCGTGGGCTGAACGTATTTCTGATATTCGTAATACCAAACATAATTTTTCCGCAACGGTTATTCCCGATTTACCCGATGCTGCAAATCGTGAAGCCTTTGCGAGTAGTGAGTCACAAATCTGTGCATTTTGTCATACCCCTCATGGGGGAACCAATGAGCCACAAGCACCAATCTGGAATCGCCAGTTATCTACGGCAACCTATACTCCTTATACTTCGACTTCATTAGATGCAATAGATCTGGGTCAGCCTGGTGGAAAGTCAAAGCTTTGTTTGTCGTGCCATGATGGTACTCTGGCACTGGGTTCAGTCAATGTATTGAACCGCGAGGAGCAAGCCAGGGTTGATTTTAGCGGGCCTGGGGTTGCCGGAGATGGTTCCATTCCTCATGGCGAAGGAGCTGAATCTGGTTTTACTCGCCGCCTAGGTGTGGACTTAACCAACGATCATCCTATTTCATTTACCTATGATAGTGCACAAGCTGAGCGTGATGGCGAGCTATATGACCCTAACGCCGTCGCTCACATCGGAGATAGACAGCGAAATCAAGACAAGGCTACGCTGCCACTTGAAAACAATAAAGTCGAATGTATTACCTGCCATGATCCGCATATAAGAGATACATCTGGAGAGAATATTAAATTTTTACGAGTGAATCGCTTCCAGACAGCGCCACCCGTCGATGGTCAGTTTGATGAAGAAAACGATATTATCTGTTTAGGTTGTCATGATAAAGCGGGTTGGGTAGGTTCAGCACATGCGAATAGTTCGGTTGCATCGTATCGCTATCAAGATGCCGCCGCTGATTTGCGCGAATTTCCGCGTGATATGCAGGTCTGGCAAGCGGCCTGTTTAAATTGTCATGATCCTCATACCGTTCAGGGTTCACGCAGATTATTGCGCGAAGGTGTGGATAGTAGTGTCGGCATAACTGTGGATGGTGCGCGTTTTAAACTCGGCGGCGGTTCGGCGGCGATTGAAGAAACCTGCTATACCTGTCATTCGGCGGATGGCGAAGTATTGCAAGGGCAATCGGTGCGTCCCGGTTTTGGTGTGCCTGATGTAAAAACAGATTTTACTACTGTGGGTAATCGTCATATGCCTATTGCAACGGTAGATCAGGCTAACTCAAGAGAAATTCATTCTATTGGCAGTGCGGGTTTGCATCAAGGTGGCAAGGACTTTGTTGAAGCGCCAGCCAACATGGGTAAAGCCAGCAAGGTGAATAAAGACGGCGAACAAGGCAGTTTGCTAAATCGGCATGCTGAGTGTACCGATTGCCACAACCCGCATCGTGTTTCACGTAATCGACTGTTTTGGCAGGATAATACGATTCCGGATGAAGAAGGAACACACAATCACACTGCGGCAGATATAGCAACCAACCCAGAGGGTTACCATACCAATATAGCCTCGGGTGTGCTCAGAGGTATTTTTGGTGTAGAACCCGTGGCCTGGGAATCTACAGAATTTGGTGCCAAGCCAACGGTATTTGAAGTCAAACGGGGAGATGCAGGGACGGGAGCCAGCACCGATGTAAACGCACCTTATGTGACAAGAGAGTACCAGGTTTGTATGAAGTGTCACTCGAACTATGCTTACGATACCGCCCCAGCTTTAGGTTCTTTCTCCGGTGGCACACCGTCTGGTATCAGTGGCGTGACCGCCAAGGGTGCGGAAGTCATGACGCACTATACAAACCAGGGCATGGAGTTTCAATCCCCACCGGAGCATAAAGGAGAAGGGACGGCACCCACGCCAAGTGGTGCATTTAGAGGTTTGCTTCCGGGGGGAGCGGATGCTGATTTTCAGGCCAATAATCATCGTTCCTGGCATCCGGTCATGGACAATACGGGCAGGACGCCCAGCGTTAGGGGGATCAATGGGCCGGATGTCTGGTTAACGCCGTTTAATGCCGCAGTGGGTTTGCAGACGATGTATTGTACCGATTGCCATGGTAACGATACGGAGCCTGGCACGGCTATTCCCACGCCGGCAAGTGATGTTAATGGGAATGTGTGGGGACCACATGGATCAGCTAATGACTTTTTGTTAAAAGGCCCATGGAGTGACCAGACGGGCTCAAATCGTGAGGATGATCTGTGTTTTAAATGTCATGATTATAATCAATATGGAAAAATTTTTGGGCCAGGAAATTTACCCGCAGGCCCCAGTCCTGTCGGTGCGCTGGATAGCGGATTCAAACGTGTGCTGACAGGGTCTCCATCGTCCTGTATTGGTACCGCCGTAGAAGTGAATGCGCATTTGGCTCATGGTCAGTTCTTGGGTACACAACCGGGTATGAGTCCGTTACGATGTACTTATTGTCATGTTGCTATACCCCATGGCTGGAAAAACAAAGTGTTTTTAGTGAATTTAAACGATGTGGGTCCAGAAGGGGGGTTGCCTTCCGGGACACAAGTTCGCAACAAAACGGAGGCACGTTACTATAAGTACCCCTATTATAACGGTGCTGTACTGAAGGTGAAAAGCTTTGCACGAAGTGGTGAGTGGTTAGATGCCAACTGTGGTTCATCTGGTCCACCAGGAAATGGTGTGGTGGGGTCGAACTGGATGCGTGGCTCCGGAGGGAACTCGGAAGCGTGTACTAATCCTCCTTAGTGGTTGGGGCTATGGTTAAAAATAACGTGTTCTATTCTTTAGGTTCTCCTCGTCTTGCCATGGTGGGTATGGCGGCGTTGGCGATCGGTGCTGTACTGAGTTATGGCAACCCGGATACCGTCAGTATCTGGGTCTTGATCTTACCTTTGTTATTTCTTGCTGTGAACCTGTTAATGGCTATTTTGACTAACCCTCGCATCTATAAGCGGCATGGTTTGTTACTTTTCCATGTGGGCTTACTCTCTATTGTTATTTTATCCGCTATTGGACGGCTCACTCATTTTGAGGCGGATGTTGAAATGGTACGAGATACCGTGTTTGATTCAACGGAAGTTTTAAGAGCCAAAGCGGGTATTTGGCATGATGGAACTCTGGCGGAGGTACAGTTTCAGCAGGGTCATTATACGGTGGATTATTCACCGGGACTGGTGCGAGGTAAAACCAAAAGTTATATCACCGTGTTTGATCCATCAGGGGTGGCGACGCAAAAAATAGTCGGTGACGATACCCCTTTGGTATTAGAAGGGTATCGCTTTTACACCTCATTTAATAAAGGTTTTGCTCCCATTCTGACCTGGCAGCCTGCGGATGGTGGAGAACCATTGACGGGGGCAATTCCTATGCCATCCTATCCCTTATTTGAATACAAACAAGATAATCAATGGGCGCCACCGGATAGTGAGCAAATTGATTTTTGGTTGCGTTTGGATACGGGTTTAACTGAAGATGAGGCGTGGACACTGGATGGCAGGCATGCACAAGGTATTCTCGTTGTTAAATCAGGAGATCAAAGAGTTGAACTGCGTCCTGGTGAATCAACAAAGCTACCCGGAGGGGTGTTGGTTTATGAGCAACTCACAACCTGGTTGGGTTATAAAATATTTTATGACCCCACTTTATTTTGGTTGTTTATCGCGTCGGTGTTAACCGTCGTGGGTATGACGGCACATTTTTGGCGGAAAATTACGCTTGATATTCAAGATCAAGTCCATTACAAGCAGAAAAAGATGCGGATTCAGTCTGCTGTGCCGGGTTCCAGGGAGAGAGCATAATGTTTGTCGAAGTCCTGTGGTTATGGGCGGGTCTAGCGGCTTATGCCATCGCGACGTACTATGCTTTTCGGAGTGTGGCGCAGTATCGTGATGCGGCAACCGGAATGACCAGCGAGATCGTCAGCCACTCTGGCGAAAAACGAGTGCTTTTTTTTATGATGGCGGGCGTTGTTTTGCTGACGATCTGTATGATCGTTCGCTGGTTACGTATTGACCATGGTCCTTTTGTCGATTTATTTGAACTTTTGATCAGCCAGCTATGGAGTTTGGGTCTGATTTACGCGGTCAGTTATTGGCGGTTTCCGCTACTGAGGCCCACTGCCGTGATTGTGTTACCCATGTTATGGATACCGGGATTGTGGGTGTTGACGCTAGAAGTGAGCTCGATTCCTAATCCGCCAACATATTTTAATGACTGGAAGTGGGCGCATGTTGGCTTTGGTAAGTTTTTTCTGGCATTTTGCCTGATCGGCACGGGCCTGGCCGGAGTAATTTTTGCTAGAATGCATCCTTATTTTGCTCGTTCCTTTCAGTTTATGCCGACAGATAAGGTGTTAGATAACTATGCCTGGCGTTTTATGTTACTTGCCTTGGTGTTTGAAAGTTTAATGTTGATTGCCGGTGCGGTCTGGGCTCAGGATGCCTGGGGGCGATATTGGGCGTGGGATGCTTTGGAAACCTCTGCATTTTTGAATTGGTTATTGCTTGGGGCGGCGATTCATGCTCGTTTTACTTACAACATCTCGGTTCGTACGGGAGCCATTTTGATCGTGCTGGTCTTTGTTTTTGCATTTATCACCTATTTTGGCATTCCGTTTTATAGCGGAGCAGCGCATAAAGGGGTGATATGAATCGTCAAGCGTTAACAATAAATTCAACGGATAGCAAAACAGTCACAGCAATGATTTCTTTGCTGATGTTATTGGCCGCACTGGCCTTGGTGGCGGGTTTTGCGATGCGCTCCGAATTTAATTTTGTTACGCCAGAAGAGCTAGTACAACAACAGAGTGAACCGATCATTGATCCCGAGTTGGATCCCAAAGGGCATGCCAAGCAGGTTCGTCTTCGCCAGTTAGCCGAACGTTTTGATCAAGCGATCGCCATGCTGCACGCCAAAGAGTATGATTTTGCAATAACCGCATTGCATCGTGTTATTGAGCTTTCCCCGAACATGCCTGAAGCCCATGTCAATATGGGCTTTGCCCTGATGGGTATCAAACGTTATAAAGCCGCAGGAGATTTTTTTGCAAATGCCATTCGTTTGAAACCCTATCAAGGGAATGCTTACTGGGGTTTGGCCGTTTCACTCGATCAATTGGGTGATACCGAAGCTGCGTTGGGTGCGATGCGATCGTATATTCACCTGGCCCCTCCCAATGATCCCTATGTCCGCAAAGCGCGTTCCGCATTATGGGAATGGGAATCTAAATTAAAACGAGGTCCGTTACCCCAGGCAGAGGCGGACTGGATAGAACAACGAGGCAAGGCATGGGATGAGCGTAATAGCCCGGCGTTAGATCAGCCAGAACCGCCTGCAAAAGAAATTGATCTATTATCTGACCGGCCTTAGGAATGGTATAAGTTATTGTGTTCCATTCCTTAGGATAAGGCGAAAATTGAAATACCAGGAGGGTCGCGAATTTTTGCGCCTCGTTTTCAGTGCCACTTTTATTACCTGGCTCGCTCTGTATACGTTGCTTCAGTGAAAATGAAAAATAAAAAAAGAAGTGTGATGCGTGTTTTAATTAAAGTCTCGTCTTTCATTGTTTTGTCTGTTTTCCCCCTCCTGGTTGTCTCTGCTGATCAAACAGAATTGAAGGAAGGTCACCCGCCTCAAAGTATGACGTCCAAAGCGACGACATCCAAAGAGAACAGTAAATATGATCAGCTGATTAACATTGTTGAGTCGATTCAACTCACCAGGCAAGATCTTGATGAGTTGAAAGCGAGCTTGGCCGGGACTAAGGATGATCTGGAAATTAAGCAACTTAACCAGGACAAAGCCAAGCTGTCTGAATCAATCAAGCAATTACGCCGTTCATTGGAAAGTGTCGCAACCGGGACGGCCGAAATCGAGATATTCGATGATCGACCCTCTAAAAAATTCGATTGGCAAGCCGATCTGCTAGAGATTTTTCGCCCCGTTATTTTTGAACTTAAACAGATGACGGAGCGCCCTCGTGTCATTGAAAAGCTGCGTAATGACAAGGTGAGTCTGACT
>JAADHS010000182.1 GCA_013151745.1 Gammaproteobacteria bacterium
CTTTGCGAGGGTTTCAAACTCATGTCTCGAAACTAATTTTAGTATTTGTGAGAAGATCGTATTACAATGAGCCAAGGCCTGATTCCTTCTGATATTACAGTGTTTGGTGGTACTTACATTGTAACAAATCATAAGTGAATCAGGCCGCTTTACTTACCAGTTAACGGGACAGCAGTGATTATAATAGACATTTTAAAAATCAAAAAATTCGCATTTAATTCATCGTATAAAATGATATTTTATACAAGAAAATAACATCTTTCAAAGCGAGATAACCGCTCTCAAGATTTGCAAACTAAAAAAACGTTGTTACATGAATAAAACGGTCGAGTAAACCAAGTCCCCCTTTACCGCGCTTAGAACCAGACGTAAACCTCTCGATTCAGACTCACTTAAGAATAGAACAATACTATCTTGTTTGACCTGAAAATTGATATTTTCTTGATGTTTTTATGACCTTTCGTTGACTTAAATTTGGCTACACTGCTCAAATGATAAGCACAGTGAAACACAATCATTAATATTTTCAAGGGAAAAATGTTGCTTCAGCTCATACGATTCGCGCTATCAGGTGGATTGGCTACGGCATCCCATTGGTTCGTCATGGTACTGCTGATAAATACAGGTACAACATCTGTCACAGCAACCGCCGTGGGTGCCTTTATCGGCGCCATTGTTAATTATATTTTGCAATACAAAATCACCTTCCAATCCAACGCAGCTCACCGTTCTACAGTACAGCCTTACATCGCCGTTTGTACGTTGATGTGGATCGCTAACTTGCTATTTTTTTTAATTTTGCATCACACCATCCAACTCAGCACCATACATGCACAGGGCATCACCTCATTTGTAGTGGCACTGATGAGTTATTTTTTATATAAAAGGATTGTATTTAATGACCCAAAGTCACAGCCTGTTTAATGAGAGCGACCCGAATCGCCCCATACTCAGCATCATTATTCCCGTCTTCAACGAACGTGATGTTCTGCCGCTATGCTTACCCCGGTTAAATACGGTGATACAACAACTCGATACCACCACAGAACTTATATTTATTGATGATGGTAGTTGTGATGGAAGCGCCGAATATCTAACTGAACAAGTCGCCATCAATGCTACCATCTGTATCATCAGACTCAGTCGTAATTTTGGTAAAGAGGCGGCACTCACGGCGGGGCTCGATCATGCTAAAGGTGATGCAATCATCATACTAGATGCCGACTTACAAGACCCGCCGGAACTGATTCCGGAAATGCTAAAAGAATGGCGTAAAGGTCGCGATATCGTATTGATGCAGCGCCGTTCACGTGCAGGTGAAAGCTGGTTTAAACGCACAACAGCCTATTTGTTTTATCGTTTTTTACATGGGCTGACTCGCTCACAAATTCCAGCTGACACCGGTGACTTTCGCCTAATGAGCCGGCGCGCAGTAGAGGCCTTAAAACAGCTTCCAGAACGAAACCGTTTTATGAAAGGTTTGTTCGCCTGGATTGGTATGCCAACGGTCATATTAAAGTATGACCGCAACCCACGTGCAGCCGGAACAAGCAAATGGGATTATCTCGGTTTGCTGCAATTGGCTCTCGAAGGCATCACTTCCTTTTCAATTAGTCCACTTCGATGGGTCATGGGTTTAGGTATGATTGCCGCATTCATCGGCGGTGCTTTTGGTCTCTGGATTGTCTTCAAAGCAGTCATTTTGGGAGATCCTGTTCATGGCTACCCATCACTGGTTTCAGTCATCACTTTTTTGGGCGGTATTCAGCTCATCGCCATTGGTATTTTGGGTGAGTATGTCGGCAAAACCTATATTGAAACTAAACAGCGACCCAACTATCTCATTCGTGATATCACTTATGCCCCCGAAATCACAAATATACACTCAACAAACAGGGTCAGGAAAAATATCCATGCTCAAGCATCTTGATTTACTGTTCTGGTCATTGGTGATTATCATTTTCAGCCGATGGATTACCATGATGATGGTGCCAATGCTTGATACAACCGAAGCAAGGTATAGCGAAGTAGCTCGCATCATGGCGGAAACAAGCGACTGGATCACACCCTGGTTTGACTACGGCATCCCCTTTTGGGGTAAACCCCCATTGTCATTTTGGACAGAAGCGCTTTCGTTTCGTTTTTTTGGCGTCACAGAGTTCGCCGCTCGCCTGCCATCCTGGCTAGTAAATCTCGGCATGTTAGGACTTATATATCATGTCACACGTATTATAACCGGACATCGCCAGGCGCTCATCGCCACCCTGGTTTTTTCTACCATGGCGCTCAGTTATATTATGTCTGGTGCAGTCTTAACCGATCCCTTTCTCGCACTGGGCACAACACTTTCATTAGTGAGTCTTATTCTTGCATTAAGGAAACCCGGCTCACTTTGGAGGTGGTGGTTTTTTATTGGCTTATCTATCGGCTTATTGGCAAAAGGGCCGCTCGCATTAATCTTGATCGGAGGCCCAATAGGTTTATGGATGATCTGGCAACGACAATGGCGTAACCTGTCTCACCTTCCCTGGGGACGGGGTTTATTACTCACTGCCCTATTGTCTTTACCCTGGTATATCGCTGCAGAATTGAAAACACCGGGTTTCATCAATTATTTTATTGTCGGCGAACATTTTTTACGCTTTATAGATTCAGGCTGGAAAGGTGACCTGTATGGTAGCGCTCATCAACAAGCCTATGGAACCATCTGGATTTATTGGCTACAAGCGTCCTTTCCATGGGGGCCAATTGCAATCATTATGCTCATTTGGCGTGGCATTAGCACAAGAACATTTAATTTTGTTTTCAAACCAAAGCTAAGTGATGAACAACGCCTGTTATTACTTTCGGCGCTGTTCCCAAGCCTGTTTTTCACTTTTTCCGGCAATATTTTATGGACCTACCAACTCCCCGCTCTGGTTCCCCTTGCTATATTGATAGCGATGCAGATCACTCACTCCATTCCAACCAGAAAATTCAGCCTCATCGCCCTCACCGCATTGGTACCGTTTTTTGTCCTGCTCATAGGTTTTTACGCACAGTTTTATCCCGAAAAGCTGAAAACAGAAAAAACGCTGGTGATGTATTACAATGAACACAAAAATAACGACACTCAGCCGCTCATCTATATTGGAAAATCCCCTTTTTCTGCTCGATTTTACTCTAAAGGGCGCATTAAAGTAATGGAATTAACTGAAATCAAATCATTGATAAAAAATAATGCCGAGTCGATATTTTTTGTCGCTATTGCCAATGAAAAAGCGGATAAAATTATTTCCTCACTGGCCGGTCAAGTTCAAGTAGAATGGGTTAATCGACGTTTTACGTTATTACAAATCAATGGAACAATACCCAATTAGAGGAAATGAAATATTGCCATCTGACTTACAAACCGGCAAAAAATACCTGCGAATTCTTATCGTAGAAGATCACCGGGCACTGGCAGAGAATATTTTTGAGTTCCTGGGAGAAACATTCTATTGCCTTGACTTTGCCTACGATGGCCTTACCGCACTGCACCTGGTCTCAGTCAACCGCTATGATGTGATTGTGTTAGACATCATGCTGCCTGGTCTTTCGGGGTTGAAAGTCTGCGAACGTATTCGTAACGACTTGCAATGCAATACACCCATATTATTCATGACGGCTCGTGACGATATAGAGGATAAAGCCTCCGGGTTTTCACTCGGCGGAGATGATTACCTGGTCAAACCCTTTAATATGCGAGAAATGGAATTACGCATTCAAGCGCTGTCGCGTAGAGACACCGCCAAGCAGGGCGAAAAAAAGGCCGGTAGCATTTATTTTAACACCGACACATTAACGATCTCTCTTAATAATGGAAAAAAAGTTGAGTTATCCGGCACTAATGCCAGGCTGTTCGAAGCGTTGATACAAGCATACCCCCGTTTTGTTTCCCACGATATATTTAATCAATCCGTTTGGGGGATTGATGACATTGACCTTCACACGCTTCGCACTCACATCTATAATTTACGCAAACTACTCAAAGACGCACTAGGCCATTCGTTGATAAAAACCATGCGGGGTCGGGGTTATCGCTTAATTCCACCCGAAGAAGAGTAGATTGATCTATGCGCCCCTCCATCAAACACCACATTTTTCGGCAATTTTTTACATTAAGTGTATTGACGGTCATTACACTCATTAGTTTAGTAGAGCTTTTATCTGACGACCTCGAAGAAAACATGGTGGCACTTGAATTAAAATTTGAACAAACTCATTACCTCCCCAAGATTGATAACGTTGCACAAACCTGGAAAACATCGACAGCCTTAGTCTCTTTCGTGCCAAACAAAACAAAACATTACCCAAAACTGCCTCGTGTCTTTCAAGGGCTACCCATACCGTTCTCTGGAGAAGTAGAAGGGTTGGATAAAGAGTACTGGGTGGATGTCAGTCGGTTACCAACTGGCGTGATGTACGTTGCAAAAGACACGTCTCTATTTGAACAACGAGAAGAAGTCTTTCTTTTCGGAATTGCCATTATCGGCGGCCTATTTATTGTCATCAGCTTTGTTTTAACTCAGCTGAGTGCCCGACGAATTGTGAAACCACTGACAAAACTGACTCAGGAAATCAGTCATATTGACCCTCAAAACAGAAGCATACGCATATCAGAAAAATATCATGATCAAGAACTTTATTCCATCGCCTCAACATTCAACGCCTATCTCAATACCATAGAAGAATACATTAAACGAGAACAGATGCTCATCGGTATGGCCAGCCATGAATTGAGAACCCCTACAGCCGTTATTTCTGGTGCACTTGATGTAATAGAGGCGCGTGAAACAATGACTGAACAAGATAAAAAAACAGTTGGGCGTATTCGCAGTGCAACGAATGAAATGAATGCCAATATCGTCGCCATTCTCATGCTGGCAAGAAAACAAGAAACCAACCGCCCATTCACTAAAATTTTATTAAGCCAGAGACTACAGGCTATACTCCAGGAACGATTAAACACACACCCACAAAACCCAATACGCCTATCTATATTGCCCAGTGACGTTAATCATAAACTTGTTTGCGATATCACTTTGGTCAACATGCTATTAAGAAACCTGATTCAAAATGCACTGGAACACACCCAAGGCAACGTCACCTTGCAACAAAATGAAGTGGGCTTATTGATATCAGATGAAGGCAGTGGCCTACCGCAAAATGTGCGCCTGCAACTCGAACAAAAAAAAACCCACCCCAACGGAAATGAAAATGAATCCGGGCTAGGCCTTTTTATCGTAACACTGATCTGTGAACGTCTGAATTGGCAAATCGAAGTTAATAAACAAGCGAAGAAAGGCATGAAGCTTCAGCTCAATTTTTTTGCAACGGATTGACTTTAACTAAAGGTTAGCTTCTCTCTGTCCCCCCGATTGGTCAATTTGATTAAGCCATATTTGATGTTTTTTTGATGTTTTTATGACATTTCCTTGACCCTACATTTATTACACTGCTGGCAACCTCTGATTCACGACGTTAGCAATACAAGAGAAGCCCCACTGGATAATTTTATGAAGTGCATTTTATGTGAAAACAAGAAATTTAAAAAAATATCAAGCAAGGATGCAAGATCTTCTGAATATCTCCTTGTGTCTATGTGTTGCAACTGTGGACTAGTGCAACAAAATTCAATCCCAAGCCATGACGAATTAAAGGTCTATTATTCTCACAATTACCGAAAAAACTATAAGAATACATACATACCGAAGTCCAAGCATATTTTTCGTGCAGGAAATATAGCACTTCAACGCATTCAGTTTCTAAATAATTCAAACATAACCGAAGGTACTCTTCTTGATGTTGGTGCAGGAGGAGGAGAATTTGTTTATTTAGCAGGAAAACTTGGGTTTGAATCCACAGGTATTGAGCCAAGCATTGGGTATTCAGAATACGCTAACTATGAATATGGATGTAAAGTAATTACTGGAGAGCTTAATGATATTGCTGGCACATATGACATTATTACAATATTCCATGTTTTTGAGCATTTGCCATCACCTGTCAAAGCATTTGGAAAATTACATAGCTTGTTAAATACGAATGGAAAACTATTCGTTGAGGTGCCATGGATTGAGACAAATGATGCATCCCCACACAATACTTATTTCAAAGCTCATATTTTTTATTTTACTGTTAACACATTAGCATCATGTGCGAGCCAGTACTTTGATGTCGTGAAGGTAGATACATCCTCTAATCTGAAAATATTACTTCAAGCACGAATGGAGCCAACATCTATTAATTTTCCAGATACAGAATCAGTAAACAGACTTAGGAAAAGACTGTATAGAAAAGGATGGTTAGAGTACTTGTTTCAGGGCAAAGGACTTTTGAAGCCAGTAAATAAAATAGTAAGAGCGATAACAGAATCAAGAGTAAAAAATGTGAAACCAAAAAAAATACTAGATAGGGCTGTTGAGGGTGTAAACAAACCCTGATTTATAAATTTTGGGAAAATATTTCGTGCGGAGAGTCATTTCAAATAGAAGTGTTTATGATGAAAATAGCCGAAAAATTCACATAGGAGCGTGTTTTTTGGGGCGAATTTCAACTGATGTCGAAGCTGAGAAAGAGGCGGCTTAAAAAATCTATTTATTTGTACGGATTTACTTGACCACTACAAGCCCGTGTTTAATTCATTCCAACAATACCACCGATTTGATCAATGCATAAACTCGCTGCCCCGTTGTGAGCTTGAGTTGCAATAATGACCAGGGGGTAATTTGTGCCAACAAAAGTTGGCCATCGGCTAAGCGACAAGCCAGGGTAACGCGCCCTGCACTTTCGGGGTCGATACGTTCAATAATAACCGGCAGGTGGTTAAGAATACTCAGCCCTGTGGGTTCATCCAGTGCCAAGCTCACATCTCTGGCCAAGACGCGCAGTCGCCGCAACCCCTGCGGTTGCTCTGGACCACCCAACAACAAGCAAACGGGTCCACTTTGGAAGACTTGCAAGCCGCGTTCATCCATTGCCTTTAACTTACCCTCCAAAACGGCAACGGGCCCTTTTTCATCAAACAGCGGTGAACCCGGTCGGGCAATGGCTTCGCGCAAGGTTTCCGTTCTTTCAATACACCCTTGATGCATAAACACCACATGATCTGCCAAGCGTTCCACTTCGTCCGACGCATGTGTAATTAAAATAATCGGCATACTCGCTTGCTGCGTCAATTTTAACAAAAAGGGCATAATTTCGCGCTTGCTTTGGCTATCCAGTGCCGCCAGTGGCTCATCCAGCAACAGCAAATCAGGGCTGGTTAATAAAGCACGACCCAGAGCGATACGCTGACTTTGACCGCCAGAAAGCCGATCAATAGAGCGCTCTAGTAAATCACCGATCTCTAGCATTTCGACCACCTCATTCAGCGCTAACCGACGTTGTGCTATTGGCGTGCGTCGATAACCGTATTCCAGGTTACCCCGTACAGAGAGATGCGGCAGCAGGCTGGCTTCTTGAAACACCAAACCGATACGACGCTGACTCAGAGGCAGAAAACGATTTCCTTGTTGCCAGATTTTATTTTTGAATATTACGCTTGCCCCTGGCACACGCTCCAGTCCGGCAATGACGCGCAACAACGTCGTTTTACCGCAACCCGAACGACCAAATAATGCGATCACTCCCGATAAAGGCAGATCAATATCAATATCAAGTACAAAACTCTGACGGGAAAAGCAAACTTGAATCGCCAGCGTCATAATTTCACCGTGGTAAAACGATGATTAATGGCGTAGACCACAAACAAAACAACAAAAGAAACAAACAAGAGTAATAACGATAAACGTTGTGCGGCGGCATAATCCATCGCCTCAGCATGGTCGTAAATCAATACAGAAAGCACCTTGGTTTCACCAGGAATACTGCCGCCTAACATTAAAATTACACCGAATTCACCCAGAGTATGCGCAAAAGTCAGAATTGCAGCAACAAGAAAACCACCCTTGGTGAGCGGTAAAATCACCGTAAAAAACCGATCAACCGCACCGGCTCCCAATGAGGCTGCCACTTCCAAAGGCCGTCGACCCAGGGTATTAAAAGCTTCTTGTAGTGGCTGCACAGCAAAAGGCATAGAGTAAAGAACCGAACCAATCAAAATACCTTCAAAACTAAAGGCAAGGTGATGCCAGCCCATTTCTTCAAGAGTACCGCCAACGAAACCTCGAGGCCCCAAAATGGTCAACAAATAGAAACCCAGCACGGTAGGTGGCAAAACCAATGGCAGCGCAACAATAGCCTGCACGACGGTTCGTAACATAGAACGGCCACTCGCCAACCACCAGGCCAACGGGCTCGCTACGATTAACAAAATTACGGTCGTATAAAAACACAGCTTGAAAGTGACGGCGATAGCCTGCCAATCAGCTGGGCTAAGTTCCAGCATTTCCATTTATTAACCTTTGTCCGGCAAACTAAACCCATATTGCTGCATAATGGCATGGACTTGTTCACTTTCCATGTAACGCGTAAAAGCAAGTGCTGCTTTGTTGTTCGCCCCCTGTTGAGTCACGACATAAGACTGAGTTAATGGCTGATGCAACTTGTGATCAATCAGTGCATAGCCGTGCCTCGCCAAACCAGGGGAGCGCGCTAGAGACAAGGCGATAATACCGACATCGGCAGCTTCAGAGTCGATCATTTGTGCAGTACGAGCAATATTTTCACCCAAAACAAGTTTGTGCTGCACCGCACCCCACAACCCCTCCGTTTGTAAAGCTTCCTTCGCTCGTGCCCCATAAGGCGCATGAGCAGGATTGGCAATGGCAATACGATCTACCGACTTGTCTAACAAATCTTCTAGCTTGAGAGTCGAAACATCCCGCTTACGGCTCCATAATACGATTCGGCCTAACGCATAAACGGCCACGTCGCTGCTCGTAAATCCAGCTGCTTGCAATTTTTTTGGATAGGCTATATCCGCTGAGAAAAATAGATCATAGGGCGCACCATTCATAATCTGAGTGGTCATCTTGCCTGAAGACCCAAAAACCACCTCAATGATTTGGCCTGGGGAATCCTGCTGATACAGTGCAATAATTTCAGTCAGCGCATAACGCAAATCAGATGCAGCGGCGATGGTCAATTTATCACTGGCCACAGTTTGTCCGACTGGCATGAACAACATAACCACCAAAAAAATATAAGCGCTTCGTAAAAAAAGCAACATAAGAAACCTTAAGACAAGTATGCGGTCTAACTTAGGTAAGCCTCACTAAAAGGGAGCGTTGACATGACTGAAGAAAAACAGACCCTTAAACAAGAGCGAAAAGTAAAAAAAGATGAGCTTGAATGCTGTGATTTATATGGGGAATATTGTTATCCTTGTCCACCCCAGGAAAGTCCCGAAACCAATGCTGAGCATCATAAGGCCATATCTACTAAAGAATAGTTACGGGTTAAGAATAGTCAGCAACTCTTCCAGTTCCAGACGCATTTGGCGGACAAGCTGATGACTATGTTGTGCATCGGTTTTCGCTTCGTCGCCAGAAAGCTTTTGCCGTGCACCGCCAATGGTAAAGCCTTCTTCGTACAGTAAACTACGAATTTGTCTGACCAACATCACATCGTGGTGCTGATAATAACGACGATTGCCTCTTCTTTTATGTGGCTTTAAGTCTGGGAATTCCTGCTCCCAATAACGTAAAACATGGGGTTTGACCGCACAGAGCTCGCTGACCTCGCCTATGGTGAAGTAGCGTTTGCCAGGCAATACAGGCAGCTCATTATTACTCTTGCTTATCGCTTCCAGCATAGGCTTCGACCCTCGCCTTTAATTTTTGCCCGGGATGGAAGGTGACAACACGACGAGCTGAAATTGGAATTTCCTCTCCCGTCTTCGGGTTCCGCCCTGGACGTTGCCGCTTATCCCTAAGATTAAAGTTACCAAAACCAGAGAGCTTGACCTGACTACCCTGCTCAAGCGCTCGCCGTACTTCTTCATAAAACATTTCAACAAATTCTTTTGCTTCTCGTTTGTTGATCCCCAGCTCCTGAAAAAGACGTTCTGCCATATCCGCTTTTGTTAGTGCCATACTTAATCTCTCAGTTTAGCCCCTAGTTTCTGATCCAAATGATCTAATATTCGTTTGATAAGCCCATCCACCTGCTTATCGGTCAAAGTTTGTACAGTATCCTGCAATGTCAAACCTAAAGCAAGACTTTTTCTCCCTGAATCAATGCCTTCGCCTTGATATACATCAAACAACTGGAGCTTTATCAAACACTCTCCAGCAATTTCTCTAATCGCCGTGATGACCGTTTCTGCCGGTAGCTCGACATCAACAACCAGTGCCAGATCACGCGAGATCGCTGGAAACCTGGAAGAAGCCTGAAATACGGCGAGGCTTCGTGCAGCAACCGCATCCCTATTCAACTCAAACAAAATCGGCTCTCCCGTGACACCCAAGGTTTTTTTTAAGCCGGGGTGAAGCAAACCCAACCAGCCCACATGTCCACCTTGCGGCGTTTTGAGCTCGGCAGTCTGTCCTGGATGCAAAGCCGGATGCTGACCTTGAGTAAAGATAAATTCCTGAGTACGTCTCGTCAATCCTAAAATAGTCTCTAAGTCTGATTTCACATCAAAAAAATCTGCTTTTTTTGCTGATTCGCTCCACTGCAAAGGCAAAATATCCCCCATCACCACACCACTGAGTCGAATATGCTCCTGGCTACCTGTGGGCGTTTTCTCATAAATAGCGCCTGATTCGAACAAACGAATCCGAGATTGCTGGCGATTTTGATTGACCAGTAGTGCTTTTATCAGCCCAGGCCAAAGCGACAAACGCATGACTGACATATCCTTAGAAATAGGATTAACGAGTTTAACCGGATCTATACCGGGACAAAAATGCTGTTGATATTCAGCATCAACAAAACTATAGGTGATGGCTTCCTGATAGCCCCGAGCCACTAAAATATCGCGTTGTTGATCAATTTCTATGTGACTCTCAGACTGACGACCTAAAGCGGCACGAACCCAGGGTCTGGCAGTGTTTATTTTGTCATAGCCATAAAGCCGCGCCACTTCTTCGATCAGATCAGCTTCAGTTTCAATATCAAAACGATGACTAGGGGCTTGAACTTGCCATTCGTCCACGGGAACAACATCGCTAACAGGCTGCACAGCCATACCCAATGCCGTGAGTATCGCCTCAACCTTGACAGCGGGAATCGCCTGACCCAACACACGTTCAATGCGCGATGCACGCAAAGTAATTTTCTTATTTTTTGGCAATTCATCTTCTGCGGTGACTTCAATTATCGGACCCGCTTCACCGCCTACTATGTCTTGTAACAGCGTGGTCGCACGCGCCATGGCCCGCTGCGCTAAATGCGCATCGACACCCCGTTCAAAACGATGCGAAGAATCGGTATGTAAACCATATTGACGCGCCACGCCTGCCATTTCAGAGGGCGGGAAAAAGGCACATTCAAGAAATAACGCATCAGTTTCATTGTCCACCGCTGAGTCTTCGCCGCCCATCACACCCGCTAACGCCAAAGCATGCTGCTGATCGGCGATAACTAAAGTATCTTGATCCAGCTTGATTTTCTGACCGTCAAGTAAGGTTAATGATTCGTTTTTTTCTGCGTATCTTACTTTAACTTTTCCAGATAACTTATTGATGTCAAAAGCATGCATCGGCTGCCCTAATTCAAGTAAAACAAAATTAGTAACATCGACAACCGGATGAATGCTTCGTAAGCCACAGCGTCGCAGTTTCTCTGTCATCCACAAAGGCGTGATTGCAGCCGGGTTGATTCCGCGCAGCACTCGCCCTACATAACGCGGACAAGCTTTAGGCTCCATCACCTCGACAGATAAGGTTTCAGTCGTTTGAGACTCAACGACAGCCAGAGACGAATCATTTATTTTACAACCTGTTATCGCTGATACTTCACGTGCAATACCTAATAAGCTAAGACAATCGCCACGATTTGGAGTTAATCCTATTTCTATAGAAACGTCTTTAAGTCGCAACAAATCAGCCACCGGCTGCCCTGCTTTGCCCTCGCTGGGCAAAACCATCAGGCCTGCCGCCGATTCAGCCAGTCCCAGCTCTGCGGCGGAACACAACATGCCAAATGAGGCCACACCACGTAGTTTCGCCTTTTTGATTTTAGTGCCATTTGGTAATACGGCACCCACTAAAGCGGTCGGCACTTTCATCTCCAGCGCGACATTTTTTGCCCCGCAAACAATGGTCAGTGGTTCTGCTCCTACATCAACTGTACAAACTTGCAAACGCTCAGCATCGGGATGCGAATCAATTTGCGTGACCACACCAACAACAATACCCGTCAGCTCAGCAGCAACCGGCTCTACCGCGTCCACTTCAAGACCGGCCATGGTCAACTGCTCAAGCAAGGCTTGCTGCGAAATATCAGGGTTAACCCATTCTCGTAACCACTGTTCATTAAATTTCATTGATGCGCCTCATTCACGAAAACTGCTGTAAGAAACGCAAGTCATTTTCAAAAAACAGGCGTAGATCATTCACACCGTAGCGCAACATAGTTAGGCGCTCTACCCCCATACCAAAGGCAAAGCCCGTATATTTTTCATTATCAATCCCTACATGATCAAAAACTTTGGGCTGAATCATGCCACAACCCAATACTTCCAGCCAACCGGTATGGCTGCACACTCGACATCCCTTGCCACCACAAATGACGCATTCCATATCAACTTCTGCTGAAGGTTCGGTAAACGGAAAATAAGAGGGTCGAAAACGGAGCTTAAGGTCTTTTTCAAAAAACTCGCGTAGAAAGTCATGAATCAAGCCTTTAAGCTCAGAAAAATGAGCATTTTTATCGACCAAAAAGCCTTCGACCTGATGAAACATCGGCGTGTGTGTCACATCGGAATCACAACGATAAACGCGACCTGGCGCAATCACTCTGAGCGGAGGCTCCTGGGAAGTCATCACTCGAATTTGTACTGGAGAGGTATGCGTTCTCAAAACTGTTGATTCATTAATATAAAAAGTATCATGCATCGCTCGCGCCGGATGATCAGCAGGAATATTGAGCGCTTCAAAATTATTATAGTCGCTTTCTATTTCTGGCCCTTGCGCAACAGTAAAACCCGCTTGAGCAAAAATGCGCTCGATACGCGCCAAGGTACGAGTAATGGGGTGTATCCCCCCTCTTTCCTGGCCACGACCAGGAAGCGTGACATCGATCCGTTCTGAAGCCAGTTTTTTAGCCAGTATCATCTCGTTAATGTGCTGACGACGCGCTTCAATGAGGCTCTGTAATTCAACTTTAACGCGATTTACTTCCTGGCCTGCCTTGGAACGTTCCTCTGCGGGCAAACGACCCAAGGCTTTCAACTGACTGGTAACCAGCCCTTTCTTACCCATGAACGTCACACGAACCTGATCCAGCTCCGCTATATTTACTGCCTTTGCAATCGCCTGCTCGGCCTGCTGCTGAATTTCCGCCAAATCCACCCGTCACACCCTCATAAATAACTACAAAAAAAGGGAAACCGACGAGGCCTCCCCTTCTCACTCTGACGAGTACGACCTGAACCTGATATCATATGTTGCAACAGGAACCATACCGCATCGTCATTTACGCAGCAGCAAGACTCACCTTAGCGCGTTCCGCAATAACAGCAAAGGCCGCTTTATCATAAACGGCAATATCTGCAAGCACCTTACGATCCAAGATAATGGACGCTTTAGACAGGCCATTAATCATGCGGCTATAAGATAAACCACATTCGCGGGCTGCCGCATTAATGCGTGCAATCCATAACGCTCGGAATTGACGTTTACGTTGTCGACGATCGCGATAGGCATACTGCCCTGCTTTAGTCACCGCTTGTACAGCAACACGATACACATTTTTACGCCGTCCACGATAGCCTTTAGCTTGCGCTAAAACTTTTTTATGGCGGGCTCTTGCGGTGACACCCCGTTTTACTCTAGGCATTTTTTGATTAACCTCTTAACAATTAAATATACGGTAACAAACGAGCAATGGATTTTTTATCCCCCTCGTCCACCGCTGTAGTACCGCGTAATTGACGCTTGCGTTTGGTGCTTTTTTTGGTGAGTATATGATTTTTGAAAGCTTGCGCTCGCTTAAAACCACCTCGTGCAGTGCGTTTAAAACGTTTCGCTGCACCGCTGTTTGTTTTCATTTTTGGCATTATTGCTCTCCACTGAATCTAAATCTTTATGTTCGCTTAGGCGCCAACACCATAACCAACTGCCGGCCTTCCATTTTAGGGAATTGCTCTACCGTCCCCAGCTCGGCTAAATCTTGTTCTATACGTTTCAACAGCTTCACACCCAACTCTTGGTGCGCCATTTCCCGCCCACGGAAACGCAGCGTTACTTTGGCTTTATCACCGTCACCCAGAAAGCGCGTTAGGTTTCTCAACTTAACTTGATAGTCACCTTCACCCGTTCCAGGTCGAAACTTTACTTCTTTAACCTGAATTTGCTTCTGCTTTTTCTTTGCTGCGTGACGCTTTTTGTTTTGTTCAAACAAAAATTTACCGTAATCCATCACACGACAAACCGGAGGTTCCGCATCAGGGGAGATTTCGACCAGATCCAGGTCAACCTCTTCCGCATGCTGCTTGGCTTCCATAATGGAAACAACACCTAGTTGTGAACCATCGTCCCCGATCAGTCTGACCTGGCGGGCAGTAATTTCCTCATTAAGTCGAGTGCGCTTTTCTGCAGCGATATGTTAATCCTCCAAAACAGAGTGGCCACGCTTCGCTATCTCGGCATCAAGAAGCTCGAAAAAGCTGTCCTGAGACAGGCTTCCAAGATCTTTTCCACCTCGAGTACGTACGGCCACGGTATTATCAGTTATCTCCCTATCACCCACTACCAGGATGAACGGAACCTTTTGTAAGGTATGCTCGCGAATTTTAAAGCCGATCTTCTCATTTCTCAAGTCCGATTTGGCTCGAAATCCATGTTTTTTCAGGGATTCCGTCATTTTTATCACATAATCGGCCTGTTTGTCAGTAATATTGACCACCACAACCTGTTCTGGAGCCAGCCAAAGTGGCATTTTCCCCGCATGGTGCTCGATCAAAATACCGATGAATCGTTCTAATGACCCCAAAATAGCGCGATGTAGCATCACCGGAACCTGCTTGCTACCATCATTGCTGATATACGTTGCGCCCAATCGTCCTGGCATAGAAAAATCCACTTGGATCGTACCACATTGCCAAACTCGCTCCAGGCAATCTTTCAATGAAAATTCTATTTTTGGCCCATAAAAAGCACCCTCACCGGGCTGTAATTGCCACTCTATGTTCTTTGCATCGAGCGCTTGTTGCAATGCTTTTTCGGATTTATCCCAACTTTCATCACTGCCCACCCGATTTTCAGGTCGAGTGGAAAGTTTGATGATCAATTGATCAAAACCGAAATCAGCATAAACCTGATATAACAAATCGATAAAATCGCTCACTTCACTCTGAATTTGTTCTTCAGTACAAAAAATGTGGGCATCATCTTGCACAAAATTACGTAAGCGCATCAAACCATGCAAAGTGCCAGAAGGCTCATTGCGGTGGCAAGAACCAAATTCGGCCATACGCAAGGGTAAATCGCGATGGCTTTTAAGACCCTGATTATAGATTTGCACATGACACGGGCAATTCATCGGCTTAATGGCATAATCCCGGTTTTCCGAATGCGTGGTAAACATGTCATCAGAAAACTTCTCCCAGTGCCCCGATTTTTCCCATAAGCTGCGATCAACAATAAGCGGCGTACGCACCTCCTGATAACCCTGGTCACGCAAAACATCACGAATATACTGTTCTACTTGTTGGTAAATAGCCCAGCCATTAGCGTGCCAAAAAATCATCCCCGGCGCTTCTTCCTGGGTGTGAAAGAGACCCAACTGCTTGGCTAACTTGCGGTGATCCCGTTTTTCCGCTTCTTCCAAACGTATTAGATAAGATTTGAGTTCTTTTTTATCTGTCCACGCTGTACCATAAATACGCTGCAACATTTCATTGTTAGAATCACCGCGCCAATAGGCACCGGCCAGCTTCATCAATTTGAACGCTTTTAATTTACCCGTAGAAGGCACATGAGGTCCACGACATAAGTCAATGAAATCGCCTTGTTTATAGAGTGACAGCGACTCATCCCCGGGAATACCCTCAATAATATCTGCCTTATACGCTTCGTTATTTTTTCTGAAAAAAGCCACCGCTTCATCGCGCGACATCACCGAACGCTCAATAGAATGATTTTCCGCAGCAAGCTCGGTCATTTTTTTCTCTATACGTGCCAAGTCATCCAGGGTAAAACTGTGCTCATATGAAAAGTCGTAATAAAACCCGTTTTCGATGACCGGACCAATCGTCACTTGCGCAGTGGGAAAAAGTTGTTTTACCGCGTGCGCCAGTAAATGCGCCGTGGAATGACGAATAATTTCCAGCGCTTCTTCACTTTTATTTGTAATAATGGTGAGCTGAACGTCCTTTTCTATCAGATAGGAGGCATCCAGCAATACGCCATCGACCTTCCCTGCCAGCGTTGCTTTCGCCAAACCCGCGCCAATAGCATTCGCGACACCCATCACAGTGACGGATTGCTCAAATTCACGCTGACTTCCATCAGGCAAGGTGATTACAACAGGCATGGATTATCCTAACAAATGACGATTTAACGGTATTATGTTTGATTTGGTAGGCGCGAGTGGGATCGAACCACCGACCACCACCATGTCAAGGTGGTGCTCTACCACTGAGCTACGCGCCTATGTCCTTTCCCCCGCCCAAAAACATGACCCTAGGCGAACAAGGCGCATGATTCTACAGTAAAAACATGTTTGTATCTAGCAATCTGAACGGAGGGGTGCTAGATTGGCACATATTGTACAGTTTATGTAGTTCCCAACAGTCCGTGATAACAGGCTAGCGCGGACGTACAAGATCATAGGGAGGGGTTGAATATGCAACGGAAGTTATATACTGCTTTTTTTCTTGGATTACTACTGTTGCTCGGTGCATGTGACGACGATACCGATACTCAAGTTGAAGAGGATTTGCAGATTGAACGGGGTGATGGCGGTAATCTGGTTGCGCGCTTTGATCCGTCAACAGGTGAAGTTCCCTCGCCGAACAATCTTGCTTTTATCGGCGCAACGCCGTTTACTGGCATCCACCCCACTGACGGTACATTAAATGTCAGCGTCGAGAATGAAAATAATGCCGCAGACCCCAGAGTAGCAATAAACTCCCTGGATGGCTTTTCCACTATTGCGCCCATCACCACCACCATTGGCGCTGCTGCCGACAGCGGCACCTTTAATTCTAATACGATAAAACTATTTGAGGTCACACTCGCTAACGGTCTCGTGGATAACAGTACTGCTCCGACGGCGCTGACTTACGGTGTCGATTATGTTGCCAGCGTTTCTACGCTGGATGCCAGTGGTAAAACCATTGTTATTTCACCGATCAAGCCCTTAAAACCCAAAACCAGCTATCTCGCCGCTTTAACCACGGGCGTACAATCCACAGACGGCCGCAATCTGCGACCCGACAGCGCATATAACATCACCAAATCCACTGCACCATTACATATCGAGGGTATCAGTCAAGTCAAAGTATTAACAAACGAACAGGCCGTCAGACTGGAAGCTTTACGCCCATTCACTAACGCCCAGGAAACCACCCTGGCCGGAGCGGGTATCAACAGTAGCAGCGTTGCCATTAGCTGGGTATTCTCAACGCAATCTATCGGTGACGTCTTAACGGCGGTCAAAGGGCTGGCGACCAGCAGCCACTCTGTCATTAACCCGACCTCTATTGGTACGGCATCATTATTACTCGGTGGCTCAGCCGGAATCGCCGAGGTCTATGTTGGCACCTTGACCTTGCCTTATTATTTGAGCAATGCCAGCAGCAGTCCGACCGACCCGCTCGGTAAGTTCTGGGGCGGCGCTGGCGGTACAAACCTGACCCGCTTCATGCCCACACCGGAAAAAACCAGCGATGAGAGTGTGCCCCTACTGGTTTCTATTCCCAATAACGTGACCCAACCTGTGGGAGGTTGGCCCGTGGTGATGTTCCAACACGGTATTACTGCTGACCGAAGCAACATGTTAGCCATTGCCGAGACGTTGGCCAGCGTTGGTTTTGCCGTAGTGGCCATCGACCTGCCATTACATGGCCTGTTGCCTGACAGTGATTTGTATAGCGGCATCGAACGAACCTTTGATCTTGATCTGGTCAACAATACAACTCGGGCGCCAGGGAGTGACGAAATCACTGACGCCTCTGGCACACATTTCATCAATCTGAGCAATCTACAAGTCACACGCGATAATCTGCGTCAAGGCATTGCTGATTTATTCGCTTTGTTTAATGCTTTGTCCGCCATGGATTACGATGGTGGTGGTGCCGATTTCGATACCGATAAAGTCTATTTTCTTGGCCATTCACTAGGCGGAATGGTCGGTGCGGTCTTTGCCGCTCTTGAACCCGGCGTCCGCGACATTGTGCTGGCCATGCCGGGCGGCGGTATTGCCAAGCTACTCGATGGCTCCGCTACCTTTGGCCCGGTGATTGAGGCGGGTCTTGCTGCCGCAGGTGTGATTAAGGGGACGACAGAATATGAGTCGTTTATGGGTGCCGCACAAACCCTAATGGATAGCGGCGATCCGATTAACTACACTCAGGCGTCCAACCCCACTCGGGATACCGCCAGTGATCGTGGCGTTTTAATGTTTGAGATTGTCGGTGATGGTAGCAATAACTTACCCGACCAGGTCATTCCCAATAATGTGATGGCGCTGGCGCCTTCGGGCACCATTCCAGCGCCGCTATCCGGCACCGATCCACTCTTTACTTATATGGGACTTATACCTGCCAGTGCCACCGTATCCGGGGCAGATCTAAAACAGGTGGTACGTTTTACCGCTGGCGACCACAGCTCTATTCTTGACCCTACAGCCAATGGGATTGTAACCGAAGTAATGCAAACCGCAGTGGCGACTTTTTTCGCAACCGATGGTGGCACGCTCACCATTAGCGATCCTTCGGTTATCGAATAATAAGCCATCACCACGGAACGGGAGACAAAACCATGAATAACAAGTCAGTTATCCACACCACCACCCTGACCATTGCACTGATATTTTTCCTGCTACCGGGTTCAACGTGGAGCATCGAAATCAATCAAGGTGAGCTCCGTGGCAGTTTTGATACTACGCTGTCGTATGGCCTTGCTGCCCGGGTACAAGGACGTGATCAGCGCATCATCGGCATTGCTAACGGCGGCACCGCTTATGGTGTCAACGCGGACGACGGTAATCTTAACTACGATACCGGGATCATCAGCAATATCTTCAAAATAACTTCAGAGTTGGAACTAAGCTATCGGAATTTCGGTGGATTTGTTCGAGCCTCTGCTTTTTACGACTACGAAAATGAAAAAGGAGATAGAGCCAGAACCGAGCTGAGCGAGGCGAGCAAGGAATTGGTGGGCAGCGACGTTAACCTACTCGATGCCTACGTCTGGACACTCTTCGATATTGCTGAAAGACCCGCTGAAATTCGTCTGGGAAATCAATTATTGAGCTGGGGAGAAAGTACCTTTATCCAGAATAGTATTAATACCATTAACCCGGTAAAAGCGAGCAGAATTCGCGTCCCCGGTGCCGAGCTACGTGAGGCTTTGTTACCTGTCCCTATACTCTCTGCCTCGCTAGCCGCAACGGAGAACAGCAGTGTCGAGCTTTTTTATCAATTAAAGTGGGAAAAAACTGAACCTGACCCTGCTGGCTCCTATTTCAGCACCAACGATTTTGCCACTGCGGGGGGCGATCGGGTGATGTTGGGGTGGGGTGCGGCTCCCGATAGCATACCGGGCAATGCTGTCATTCAACCCCCTGCAACCACCGGCGTGGTCTCTCGCAGGCGTGACGTAGAAGCCAAAGACAGTGGTCAATACGGTATAGCCGTCCGGTTCTACGTCCCTGAACTCAACGATACCGAATTGGGCCTTTATTTTATCAACTACCACAGCCGTTTGCCGCTCATTAGTGCGACCACCGGTACTGCGGCAGCGGCGGCAGGCCTCGACCCTGAAGGACAGAGTTACGTACAGACCGCGCGCTATTTCACCAGCTATCCAGAGGACATCAAACTCTATGGTTTGAGCTTTAATACCGCGCTGGGACGTAGCGGCATCGCCCTTCAAGGTGAGGTTTCCTATCGTCAAGATATGCCCTTGCAAATTGACGATATCGAAATTCTTTTTGCTGCTCTTGGCGCCCAGGATAACCTCAGCCCCGGTAATACCGGAGCGGCAGCGCTCGCCTCCCTAGGTCAACTCGGTCTGGTTCCATTTGAAACAGACATCCCCGGCTATATTCGCAAAGATGTCTCCCAGGTACAAATGACCGCGACCCAGGTTTTTGGTCCTGGATTGGGCGCAAACTCGACGATGTTACTAGGCGAAATCGGGGTCACTCATGTGCTCGACATGCCCGCCAAAAATGTATTGCGGCTCAACGGCCCAGGAACCTTCGTCAGTGGTAATCCAACGCTGGCACCCGTCCACCAAAATGATTATGAAAAAGCGAACCGCTTTGCCGATGCCACCTCCTGGGGTTACCGCCTGTTGGCTCGCATGCAGTTTGAAAATGCTTTTAAGTCGATTAATCTGGCACCTCGTATTGCTTGGCAACACGACGTTAACGGTATTTCTCCTGGCCCCGCAGGTAATTTTATAGAAGATCGTAAAGCGGTGACCTTAGGTTTGGGCGCGACCTACCAAAATGTCTACTCAGCAGACCTCAGCTACACCCGCTATGGGGGAGCAGGTCGGTACAATTTAATCAATGACCGCGACTTCGTCGCCGCCAATATCAAATATTCGTTTTAGTTCTTTAAGGAGAGAAGTCATGGCGCAGCACTCTGCATGTCAGTCGCAAAGCAAAAGGAAGACCCTGCTATCCCTCATTGCCGCGATCACCGTCGCTCTGTTTTTTGCCAGCAATAGCTGGGCAGAAAAAAAGGCTGAACACTTAGGTGCCGAACTCACGCCGTATGGCGCGGAAAAAGCGGGCAATGCCGAGGGTACTATCCCGCCTTGGAAAGGTGGACTCACCGCGCCGCCTGAAAACAGCGAAGCCGGGGTTGACCACCCCAACCCCTTTGCCGATGACAAAGTGAAATTCACGATCACCCAAGCGAATAGTGCAGAATATGCTAATAAACTGACCGCCGGTCATCAGGCCATGTTAAAGACCTACGACAGTTTCAAAATGAAAGTTTATCCTACACACCGTAGTGCTTCGGCTCCGCAACGTATCTATGATGCGACAAAAAAAAATATCAATGCCAAACTAACAGCAAGTGGCAACGGGGTCACCGGCGCCATCCACGGCATTCCATTTCCAATGCCTGAAAATGGACTAGAGGTTATCTGGAACCATATTTTGCGTTATCGCGGCGATACCGCGTCACGCCTTTTTTCCCAAGCTGCACCGACGCGAGGGGGCGACTATACTTTGGTACGCTTTCAAGACGAATTCAATGTCCAGTATTCACAGGAAAATATGACGGAAGCGGATCTTAATAATGTCATTCTCCAGTTCAAACAAAAGGTCTTATCTCCGCCCCGGCTGGCGGGCGGCATTCTGCTCGTCCACGAGACTCTGGATCAATTCAAAGAGCCGCGCAAAGCCTGGCTTTATAACCCGGGACAACGACGCGTTCGACGTGCGCCTAATGTCGCCTTTGACAATCCCGGTACCGCTTCCGATGGCATGCGCACCACCGACCAATACGATATGTTCACCGGCAGTCCAGAACGTTACGACTGGGAACTGGTGGGTAAAAAGGAAGTGTATGTGCCCTATAACAGCTACGATCTGCATAGCAAATCACTTAAGTACAAAGATATCCTGACCCCGCTGCATATCAACCCCGAGTATTTACGTTATGAATTGCATCGTGTCTGGGTAGTCGAGGCCAAACTCAAACCGGGGATGCGCCATATATACAAACGCCGTACCTTCTATATAGATGAAGA
>JAADHS010000057.1 GCA_013151745.1 Gammaproteobacteria bacterium
GTCTGAAAGCGCTTCTCTACTAAGTTTTCTGCCATCTATATTCATGAGCTCTATTATACATCATGTCGTATAATCTATGTTCTTATTAGTACCTATAGTGTTATGAATCCTGGTGTTAGCGCGTGTATCTGTACTTTAGATTCGGCTGCCGAAAAATTACGTCAGCGTTTATCCTTTTGATGTTCATTGAGCCTTTTCCTCTTAGGGGACGTTTTCAATTAAGCATGACCCTCAAAAAAGGATTAAAATAGTATTCTCTTGTTGGAGTATCGTGCCTTAGGAAGGGGCGTAAACGACTGCATGAATGCAGGAGATAGAGCGACTCAAGAGACAAAGCCGAGGAAGCCTTGCCAGAAAATAAAGAAAACACACACTCAACACCTAAATCTCAAACGCTACGGGAATAGCACAAAGCACCGACCCCTAGAATTTCATCCATACAACCTCGGTACAGCGGCTAATAACTGTTGTGTATAGGCTTCCTGTGGGGCGTGGCAAATTTTGTCGGTTAAGCCTTGTTCAACGATTTTTCCTGCCTTCATCACCACCATACGATCGCTGACATATTCGACGACGCCGATATCATGAGTAATAAAGAGCAAAGAAAGCTGTCGTTCGCTGCGTAGGTCTAATAACATTTGCAGAATTTCAGATTGCACGGAGACATCGAGTGCGCTGGTGACTTCGTCGCAAACAATAAACTTTGGGTTAAGTACCAAGGCACGTGCAATACCAATACGTTGACGCTGCCCTCCAGAAAATTCATGGGGATAGCGCCACAAATGAGATTCAGACAATTGTACTCGCAACAATATTTGTCGCGCCAAATCTAGTCGCGCTTCCTGATTTTCGCCAATGCCATGTACAGCCATGGGCTCAGTTAAGGTTGTCACAATATTCAAGCGGGGGTTCAATGACGACATCGGATCCTGAAAAATCATTTGCATATGCGTTCGAAATGGCTGCATGTCACGGTGCTTCAGTGGCACAATATTCGTACCGGAAAAGCAAATCGACCCGGCAGTCGGCTCAATTAAACGCAGCAGTGCTCTGCCCAACGTGGTTTTGCCACAACCCGATTCACCCACCAAAGCGACAATTTCACCTTCGTTGATCGTCAAGTCAATGCCGTCTACTGCTTTCACATAACTTGCAGTCCGTCCCCATAAACCTTTTTTAACTGGAAAATGTACTTTTAAATTTTCCACTTCCAGAATGGGCTTGTTTGCTGCCTGAACGAGGGTCTGTTTACCTCCTGCTTCAGCGCGGATGCGAATCATGTTTTCGGGTAAAGCCGCCAACAGTTCCTGAGTATAGTGATGTTTGGGTTGTTTCAGAATTTGTTGTAAGCTACCGGCTTCAACAATCACGCCATTGCGCATAACCGCGACTTTATGCGCCATTTTTGCAACGACGCCAAAGTCATGCGTAATGAATAAAATGCCCATGCCCTTGCGCTCTTGAAGCTCTTTCATTAAGCGCAAAATTTCTGCTTGCACGGTCACATCCAGTGCCGTTGTGGGCTCGTCAGCAATCAGCAAATCAGGTTCACAAGCCATCGCCATCGCTATCATCACTCGTTGCCGTTGCCCGCCCGACAAGCGGTGTGGATACTCATCAACACGCTGTTCAGGATCCGAAATTTGTACCTGTGCCAAAGCTTCAATAGCGCGTTGTTTGGCTTTATCATAATCCAGTTCGGGCCAGTGCAATTGCAAAGCCTCAATAATTTGATCCCCTATCGTATAAACCGGGTTAAGCGAGGTCATGGGCTCCTGGAATATCATGGCGATACGTGCACCACGAATCCCGCTCTGATGATCGTCATCCAGAGCCAGCATATTGACCTGTTCTTGCGTTCCATCGTCATGCCGATAATCGAACCAGATCTGTCCTTCAGGATGATGACAAATTTCTTTGGGAATAAGCTGAATAATAGACAGCGCCGTAATTGATTTACCACTGCCTGACTCGCCAACCAGGCAAAATGTTTCACCTTTTTTGATGTCAAATGAAATGCCATCTACCGCTCGAACGATTTCCGCGCCAGAATCCAGATGGGTTTTTAAGTTTTTGACGGTCAACAACATCATTCAGGACTTACGTTTAAAATGAGGGTCAATGGCATCGCGCATTGATTCACCTATCAAATTATAAGCAAATACCGTTAAAAATATAGCGCCCCCCGGGAAGGCCGCCATCCACCAATTAAATGTGGACGATTGCACCGATTGATTCAACATCTGCCCCCATGACGGGTTATCAACCAACCCTAAACCAAGAAAACTCAACGTCGCTTCTGCGAGAATAGCCGAGGCCACACCAAAGCTGGCGGCGACTAAAATTGGCGCCATCCCATTGGGTAACATATGACGAAATAAAATGGATCGCAGTGGCAAGCCGCAAACAATGGCAGCTTGCACAAATTCCTGTTGCCGCAGGCGCAAGAATTCAGCACGGACATACCGGGCATAACCAGGCCAGCCGGTGATGCCAATAATCACCATCATCATATATAAACTGCGCTCAAAAAAAGCAACAAAGATCAACAATAAAAACAAAGTGGGCACCGCTTCAAATATTTCAACCAATCGCATGCCCAGCATATCAACTCGGCCAGAAAAATACCCCATCATCCCCCCCAGGATAACGCCAATAAACATCGCAATACCGGTCGCAATAAAACCAATGGCCAAAGCAATACGTGAGGCATGAATCATGCGGCTCAACACATCAGCGCCATTCTCCTCCGTACCCATGAGATGAATGCGCTGATCGGCATTTAAAGGCGCTTCCAGGCCTGTATCACCCTGATCCCGGATGTAATCTTTTGCCGAGTAAGGAATCGGCGCACGAATCACCCAGTCATAGCGTTCAGCTATTTCGTTCACACGATATTGCTCATAAACGGTCAACTGAGGCGGGTTCACCCATATCGTACTCAGCAAAGCAATGCCGCCTCCGACAATCGCCAAAGCAGCCAGACTTTTTGAAAAAGATAAACGGAGAAAATACAACACTACGACACAAATAAACACCCCTAAAACGGTCACATCACCTGAGCTTAAAAAACGCAAAGCAGGGCTACTGACTTCGCCCTTTATGCTTAATAGAAGAGGATGGGAATTCGCCAAAAAAGGCGCAAAAATGGCCACAAAAGCGATGATTGAAATCCAGGCTAAACCCAATTTGGCACCGAGACGAGAAAACACATCACGCATGATTTTTTTGCTGTAACTCACGTCAGCAGATCGCCCAGTTTGTTCGTCAGTATTACTCATAACTCACCCTGGGATCAGCAAGGGCATAACAAAGATCGGCGATCAAATAACTTAAGAGCGTTAACAAACCGCTGATCAGTGTAATCGATAAAACCAATTCCCGATCACGCCCCTTCACCGCTTCAACAGCCAGTTTACCCATGCCATCAATACTAAAAATACTCTCAACGATGACCGACCCGCCGAGCAGGCTGGGTAACAAACTGGCAGAAACAGTAATCAAGGGCAACAAGCTATTACGAAAAACATGTCGCCATAATATATCGTTATCACTGACCCCCTTGGCTCGGGCAGTGCGCGCATAATCAGAAAGTAAATTTTCCAACATGGCAGTACGGGTTAATTTTGATAGAAAAGCAAAGCCACCGTAAGTTAAACAGATCACGGGTAAAACAAGATGCCATGCCCGATCTAATAAAAAACCTCGGATAAAAGACCCTTCTTGAAAATAAGCGGCGACCATAAAACCGATAGCCAACCCCACCAGCCCCATAAAAAAAACGCGCAACACCGAATATTGTGCGTAAGCCACGGCACCAAACAAAGCGGCGGCAAAAGAAATTAACATAAAATAAGTCATCAACCCTTGTTCTTTTTCCGGCAGCGCCTCCACCATAAAAAAGCCCATCGCCACACCCACCACAGCAAAGCAAGCCGCTCGCGCATGCGGTTTGCTCCAACGACTGATCCAGACAAAAAAGGCCGTTGCAAACAGTACGGAAAACATCAGGATGAAGAGATCTGAAAAAGACCCCCAATGAGGTAAAAAAACCATGTCCAATGCCGCTCTGTCATTAAGCCCCGAAGTAGGAAACCAATGCCAATACTGATCACTGGCAAAAAAACCAATTAACAAAACACCAGTTAACATAGTAGGAACCGACCACAAGCCCAGCATAAAAGTACTGGAACCAACGTCAAAGGCCTGCCCTCTTTGGGTGGCGGCACGCACGCCAATCGCAACCGCAATAATATAAATGATCGGAATGGAAATGATATTCAGCAGCGCCGTAATCGGCACTCTTTCGGCAATCAAATCGGTCACCGGGCGTCCATAGAGAAAACTCTTACCTAAATTTGAGCCTTTAAATACAGAAAAACCTTCCCATTCCCCGGCTTCATCGAAAGTAAAGCCCACAGGAGACACATTATTCAACCAACGTAAATATTGAATGGGCGCCGGAGAATCCAGGCCATAGAGTTTATTATAATAATCTTCCAGGGCTTTTTTAGCCTGCGGTTCCAGGTTCTGGCCTTCAACCAGGCTTTGCGCACTAATACCACCTGGGGCTGAGGCCATCACTACGAAAACGACTAAGGT
>JAADHS010000137.1 GCA_013151745.1 Gammaproteobacteria bacterium
TGATGATCTAAACGCTCAACTTTCATTGAATCCATACCACTTCCTCTTTTCTTTTATTCACCAATGAAAAGAAAGAGTACTATAATCAGTGGCTTACGTCTGCCACTGATTGTTTGTACGCCCCAATCGATCATTGCGATTTAAATAGCATTTTTGAGATCCGAGGCTGACCAATGTCTGATATCACTGCTGACTTATTCGCTTATATCGACCGAAACTGATGCTCGCCTAATGACATTCAGACTAAAGATGTTTATAAATTTTTATAATACCGGCACTCTCTTTCTGCAAGGTCTGTCCCGGTTTCAATCTCACTCGCTTACCTGCCACAGAAAGGTCCACTTGATTATCACGAATATTGTGGGTATTCACACGGATTCCTTTTTGTTTTAGCCGATTATTTAGGGTATTCTCATTATTCACCCATACGACATTTTTTCCATTGCTGCGTTTGACAAACCCTTGCATCATCACTATCGGCAGAACCGTCGGCTTTTCAGGCGAAGCCATATCACTTACCTCCCCTGACTGGATTAAGCTCCTCAATCGAGACTGATCGATGCGTTGACGCTCTTTTTCTGTCGTAAAAATACGGCCAAATTCGGGCAAAGCTAACGCATCGGCTTGTACAGAAAACACTGTAAAAATATTTACCAATACCAAAAAAACTAATACCACGTGCAATTTCACTATGCTCAAAGTATTCATTCACTCGATACCATTTCCAAGTCCTTCTCATACTGAACAGTCAGCCACAGCAAATCACATTCGGTGATCAAATTAGGGTCTCGCCCATCAATTATCACATTCAGTTGTACCCGACTTATATCACAGGATTCAACATAAAATAAACCTTTTGCTCGATGGCGTAACAATGCTATTAGTGACAAAAAATCTTCTTCATGAAAAACCTGCATCTTAATATTCATGCGACTAGCATAGACTTGCAAATTGCCTACACTCTCTAACAATTTATCTGTTTCATAAGGAAACCGCTGCTCAATACGATAATCTAAGCTGCCGATCTTCAACCGCTCACCAATATCACGTATAGTATCCACCCAGTCCAAACGCTGCTCATCACCAATCACGCCTGCTTCTTGCAAAGCGGTGAAACGTGGTAATAATTTAGTCAACACTCTAGAATCGTCAATAGCTTTCGCATTACGCTGCTGAGCAATCAATAATAAATTTTTTTTCGCCATATAATCTGACTGGATCGTTTGATAATATTGAAACGACATCATCGCTAATACAACACTAAAAATTAGTGCAGAGGTTACCCAAATGACGGGGCCTCTTAGAATTTCCCAATCCCAATTATTCATACTTAACGTGCTCATCGGCAATCACTTCTACAACAAAACTCGCACCATAACTCGCTCTATTATCTAACCCCAATGATCCAGCCGCACGTTCCGTCGATTTTTCATTAAAAGGTAAAGCAATCTCTATCACATCTTTCACCATCGATTGCTTGGCCAATGCGGTTAAAAATGCCCGCACTTGTTCGGTAGCCTGACGTAGATTGCCATCAAATGGCTTAATTTTCCCTTCAATACGAGCAACTTGCACTTGTTTCTCGATACGGCTTCCATCAACTTCATCAGGAAGCTCAGTCGGGTCGATAGGATTTACCGATTCAATCTCAGCTGGGGCATCTAGCATCGTTAGCAGACGTTGTTCTATTTTCCATTCGATCGCATCAATCCATAGCTGTTTATGCATCAATAAAATTTCGCTAATGACTATCACTAAAGGAACCGGACTCGTGACATTACTCATTAATTTTTCAGCCGTATTCACACCGGCTTTCATTTCATCGGCAGTGACAGGTGATGGCGGCAACTCAGCTTCTAAAGCTTCATATCGAGAAGTATAATGCTGAATTTGTTGTTGTGATTCATGCAATTTCTTCTGAATATCTATCGCATCAAAAAAATACATCGTTGACCAAATGACAGCAATCACACAGCCTATGATACTAATTAATTTGCTAGGTATCAGTATATTACGCATCACTAAATAGCGTCGTTGACACGCCATGGCATAATGATTTTCAAAAGATTCTTTACATAAAAATTGAGCGATTAGCCATTCGGATAAATGATCCGATGCCGCCTGCTCCACATGCGCGGCAACAGCCATCTCAGCAATACTCATCCCCCGAAACTCCCAATGCTCATTGGTAGGTTGGAGTCGCAAGCCATTAATGATCGATTCACTGGCAACCACATTGATCGATAACTTACCCTCACCGGATAACAAACGTAGTCGTGTTAAATAACGTTGCGTTTTACCCGCCTCGTCCATAATTAACTGAGCATTTTCTGCCTCACTGGCACCAACAAATCGAGTCACACGACTCAATTTTAATTTGTTCTTTGTGAAAAAAGATAAACGTAATAATTCTTTTTGCTGAGTTATTAATAATACATCGTCTCGATCATGAGTTAGATCTTTCAGCAAACGAGAAGAAACTAAAGAAAATGAATAAATACCAGCCATCGATACTTTATATTGTAAAAGTATCGCCAACCAACCATCAATTACTTCAGGGTTGGTCAATGCCGAAAAAAATACCAAGTCGCCTTGACGTCCAGAAGTCTCACGGCCGCGAAAATCAGCATATCGGTAACGGGTATTGCGAAAGGATTTTTCGAGCTGCCTATTGATAAAGACCTGGCGGTCTTTGATAAAAACATGAGGTAATGTATTATTCTGAAATTCTTCTTCTACCACATCCACTAGTATATAAGTTTTTATGTCGGGTTTTTTCTTCAATAAATCAGCAAATAATTTTTTATCTGACTCACTGTCAGTCAACGTGGTTCGGCGCGTCAATATCCCGTTATCCCAATCATAAATCACTAGGTCGAGATTATTGAGATAAATAACACGCTTATCCACCATTAAAAAGTCACCGTTGATAAGGTATTATAAATAGGGCCTAATACGGACAAAATAACCCAACCTAATACCAAACCCATGATGACCGTCATGGTAGGACCAATCAAGTTTTGTAATCTATCCAGCGCCTCCTTCACATCACGATTGTAAAAATATCCAATATTCGCTAAAGATTTATCCAATGCACCGGTGGTTTCTCCTACCTTTAACATACGTATCACCAATCGTGGAAAAAATCCGGTCCGCTCAAAACTATCACTAATCGTTTTACCATCTGCAATATTTTTTCCGACCGTCTTCAATGCTTTTGAAAAAACTTTATTACCAACAATTCCTTCACAGATTTTCAAACAATCTAAAACCGTAATTCCAGCCTCATACAGCAATGCAAAATTATGCGTAAATCGCGACAAAATTAACTTCTGTTGGACAGAACCAATAATCCAAATTTTCAACTTTAGCACATCCATCCCATAACGCCATTTTTCACTGAAACGGTACAGATATAAAAAAACCAGGATTACCGCAACTATCCCTAATAAAACATAATGTCCATAATTTCTCAGGCCATTAGATAACATAATCAATACTCGGGTATGAAATGGCAACTCTTGGCCCATATTGGAAATAAATTTAATGAGTTCAGGCACTAAAAAAATCATCAACGATACAATCACCCCACAAACAGCAATCGCAACAAATAATGGATACATCGCCGCTTTTTTGGCCTGAGCAATAATTTCATCTTGCCATTTCAAATCATCTGATAATTCCTGCAAAACGTCTACAATTTTACCACTGCGCTCCCCAGCCATCACTAGACTGACAAATACCGAGTCAAACGTACCAGGAAATGCAGCCAGTGCTTGCGAAAGGCTCTTACCGCTATCAATTTCTTCAATTAAAGACGCGGTCACCTCCTTAAGTCCTCGACTATCGACACTGTCTCTTAAATCTTTTAACCCATCGAGTAAAGGGATGCCCGCCTGCATCTGCTGCTCTAGATGGAAACAAAAAGTAATCAGGTCTCGACGCGTCACTCGTTTTTTTCCAAAATAAAGCCCATAATTCACGATGGGCTTCGCCACGATAAGATCCATATCCATAGCGGCTAAACGCTTCTCTAGCTCGATCTCATCCTTGGCGTCTAAGGAGCCACGAATGGTCTTGCCAAACTCATTGATTGCTTTATATCGAAACGACTGCATTCTAGTGTTTTATCATTTTAGTCTTCACCCAACAATTGAGTTAAATCAACCATACGAGATACCTCCTCTAAACTGGTTACCCCTTCTCGCACCCGACGTGCGCCATCATTTGCAAGTGTTTTAAAACCATTCGCCGTTGCCGTTTTTTTTAATTCTCTCATGGTACTATTTGAGGCGATTAGCTCATCAATTTCGCTGTTAAATCGCAAGACTTCCATCAGTGCAACACGGCCTTTATAACCGCTCATGTCACACATTCGACAACCGGCAGAACGATAAATAGGCACAATCGTACTCCGTAACGCCGTTGAATAAATCATTCGCTTTTCAAGTGCATTAGGTTCATAAGGTTGCTTACAGTGTGGGCAAAGTCGACGCACTAATCGTTGTCCAATCACGCCGATAATATTTCCCGCAATAATTGATGGCTTCACCCCAATATCTAATAATCGAGGAATCGTACCCAGAGCAGAATTAGTAT
>JAADHS010000292.1 GCA_013151745.1 Gammaproteobacteria bacterium
AATCATATTGAAAATGCTAGATGGTGCCTTAAACGGCGAAGTACCAAAGCAATGGCCATAAAATGAAGCGGCTAACACATATGAGCCGTTCTCAAGTCAATAGACATTAAAATATTATTCAGCTTGTTTTTTAGCCGAATCCAAATCAATTAACAAAACCGAATACTTCATCTGTCATGGTAGCTGTCAAGTCAGTCGCTTACAGCAAACACATATAGAGGATCTCTTATTGCGGTCTCACCGCTGCCTGCTTTATCCTCAGTCCATTGAGCGTTGCAGGGTCACTAGACATTCATCGGTTAACCTTGAGAAGGCACTATTCAAACGGCGGGTTTGCTCAACTCGAGTACCCAGTTAGTAGCAGGCTCAGCCAAGGTGTAAGCGACTTTGTTAATTGTATTAATGCACGCCAATGGGGTGTCTAATCAAACTCGCTGGCTCAGGTGAGTTGATGTATAAACCGAGATTTTAGAGCTGTTAGCCCAGAAAGTTGGTTCTCGGTTTTTTTAAACATTCCAGCGTATTGTCCAGTTAGGCGTTCAGCTCACCCCATTGCGTGACTAACCCTTTAAAAATTTGTTTTCATCAAATACGGTCTCATTTTTTAACATGAAGTAAATGCAACGACCCAGCTTGTGTGCCAGAGCTGAAAGTGCTTTGGCCTTGCTCATGCGTTTTTGAAGTTTTAACAAATATTTTTGTGCTTTTTCATTGCCACGCAAATAGAGAACAGCGGCTTCAGAGAAGGCCCACTTCAAATGGGCGTTGCCAATTTTATTACCTTGTGTTCCATAGCTCTTACCGGCTGATTCCGCCTTACACTTCACTAATCGGGAATAGGAGGCGAATTTCTGGACTGACTCAAATCGATCAATATGGCCAATTTCATAAATAATAGTGAGAGCTAGAATTCGACCAATGCCGGATATGCTTTTTAAGAGATAAAGGTGAACAGGGTTGTGTTGTTTGGCCTGCTGTTCGATAAACCATTCCACTTGACTCAACTGTTTGGCGTAACAGTCCAGAATAGTCATGTCTAAATCGATATTTTTTTGTACCACGGGATCAGGAAACGTGGATTTTAGTTGCTCGCGCGCCGCCAGGTTCTTCAAGTTGACCTTGTTGGGTGGCAAGTTGTATTGACTCGTTGTATTAACAACATGGGCTTTTAGGTTAGCACCATGCCGAACTATCGCCATTCTTCTACGGAGTAGATCGCGGGTGGCTCGCATTTTCTTTGGGTAGACGTAAGCCAGTGGGAAATTACCACCCCGGATCAGGTTAGCGATCTTAAAAGAGTCAATCCGGTCATTTTTGGCTTTACCGCCATGAATGGCCTTCATGTACAAAGCGTGACCAAGAATGAAATCAACCCCTAAATGTTCACAGAAATCAGCCACCCAGTACCAACAGTGCATGCATTCAACACCCACTACAACATTGCCAATATATGGCTCCAGGAGTTTGTGTAGTTTTTCTGGATCGGCTGATATTTCCTTATGTACACAGGTATTGCCATCCTGGTCGAGGATACAAACGTACAGAAGTCTGGCATGTAAATCGATACCGCAGTAGTATGGATGCATGTTATTGTAAAAGTTCATTGAGCTTTCTCCTTTGGTTTGGTCGCCTCCAGTTTAGCTAATCTGGCTAAACTGGGGGAGAAGGCTCAATGAGTATCAAACTCATCCAGCGGGACTTTCAGAAGGTTCGGAACCTCCCCCATTTTTGCACACATCTAATTGAAACATTGTTAGAGGTGAGCAAATGGTCAGAAAAACGAAATATGATTTTTATGATGAATCATTCAAAGCAACGGCGGTAGAGCTGGGTTCGTTGCCGGGTGTCTACGCAAAAGACGTAGCCGAGGTGCTCGATATTCATCCCATCATGCTTTATCGTTGGAAGAAAGAAGTTCGAGAGGGGTTGATTATGAAAAAGCCAGCTAAAGGCCTATTAGATACCGAAACAAGTCAGGAGCTGAAGCGTCTAAAGAAGATTGAAAAAGCGCATAAAATACTCAAAATGGAGTATGAGATACTAAAAAAAAGCATCCAGTATTGTTCGAATCGAAAAAGGAAATCTTTGAATACATAGATTCTGAGCGTGATAACTATCCGCTAACGCTTCTTTGTCGCATATATGATGTGAGTCGATTCGGATATCAGTCCTGGAAAAGCAGAGGCGAATCAGCACACCGCCGAAAGGATATTGAGTTACTGGACAGTATTGAGCGCGTATTTGGTGAAGCGGGTGGAATATACGGAAGTCCCAAGATAGTCGAAGCGCTGAAGCAGGAAGGGCTGGTGGTAGGAAAGAACCGTGTTGCCCGATTAATGCAGGAAAATGGCTTAAAAGCACGCTGTTCGCGGATATATCGTTGCCATAAGAAGATAGATCGCTTTTATGCCAGTATCGGAAATCAAATATGCGAGCGAGTGGCCACCGGACCGAACCAGATTTGGGTGGGCGATGTTACGTATCTGCGGGTGAATGATGCGTGGCGTTACCTGGCCGTGATTTTAGATTTGTTCTCACGGCGGATAGTGGGCTGGTCCTTGTCGAAGAAACGGGACGTGGAGTTATCCCTGACCGCCTTTAAGCATGCCGCCAAGAAACGACTCGTCCAGCCGGGGCTATATTTTCATTCAGACCGAGGTGCGGAGTATGTGGCGACGAAGTATCAAAACTGGTTGAAAAAGCAGGGTGTCATCCAGAGCATGAACCGAAAGGGCGTGATGAATGACAATGCACAGATGGAATCCTTTTTTCATCAGTTCAAGGCGGAACGCCTACACAAAAATGAGTATGTCACCGAGAAAGAATTGAGAGCGGTCATTATTGAGTACACAGGATTTTACAATCGGAAACGGATTCATTCATCGTTGAGTTACATGACACCGGATGAATATGAAGTGAGAATGACTTAGACTGAGTCATAGGGTATAACAAACGATGAGTGCAAAATTGGGGGAAGTTCCTCATGATTTTTGCTACCGCAAAAAGTCACGCCAACTTTAAAATCCCCTGATGAGGGCGTTATCCAGACAATCCTCCCCTTGAGAATTTATTAGTGTGCTTCTAAATTAGCCGTGTCCTAAGGCAAACTCACCTGACTTTTATAAATCTTAAAGGCATCCGCCGTACCCTTTGAACCAAACTGGCTTAGTAAAAAGCCACCATCCAGCCCACTATAAGCATCACAGGCGCCATTGTGTGTGCCTGCATCACCATCAATACGCGCCACTTCGACCAGGTTACCGTTATTTCGACGTAACTGATTACTGTTAACATCAGTAAATTCATACACCCGACAACCGTTATATCGTTCGCCTGACGTAGTATTCACAGGTGTTACGACTAAATACGTTTTGCCATTTTTTTCTACCAGTGCCGGCGCCTGAAAATGGTGATCGCCGGTAGCCGTCTGCGCATCTCCCGGTGTTAACAAACGCCCAAGATATTCCCAGCTTGCCGAGCGGGTCATGTTACAGGGACCACCACAACGAAAGTAAACAACATACTCGGTAACCTTGCCGGTTGTCGGGACAGTTGAAGCATCTGCACAATAAATTGCCATATATAGCGCACTATTTGTGGCGAGCAAACCTGGCTCAGCAAAAATACAGAAGTTCAGGTCTGCCAGGTTAGCACCCCCCGGTGATTGAGTTAAATCTGTGTTTAGCTGAATCTGGGGTGAACCATTGGTAGGTGAAAATACCGGTGAGCCGGTAATGCTATTATCGGCTTGCAGCCCCACACCGCCAAATAGTTTAACCGGTGTTGCTGTGGCCAAGCCTGAAGGCGTTGGAGCCATCTTCATGGCAATCCAGCCATAATCGACAAAAAACGATGTTAAGTTTGCATTTAAATACTGATGCCAGATCAATTTCCAGCGTTCCGCCACTGGCGCCGAAGGGTCATAAATCAATGAAGAAGTCTCACTCTGCCAAATGCCCTGACTGCCCGCTGGAATATCACCCGTCGGGTGTGTCTCTGTCATTGGGCCGACGGTTGTTTCAACGTTAGGCGCGACTACGTCCCCCGTATCCTGCCAGCTAACGCCATTATCATCGGAATAAGCCAGGCGAATAGACACCCCCCAGTAAAGTGAAGGTGCATAGTAAATTGATGCGTCTACCGACGAATAACTCATCCACAAACGACCTGTATTTGGATCGCGGCTTAGTGAAGGATCAAAAATACCCAGGCTACCTGCACCACTAAATGTTATTTGCTCGGGTTTTGGCAGAGGATCAGGTGCAGGTTCAACAACTGACGAAGAACCACCACCGCAGGCGGTTAAGAAAAAGAGCAGAAAAAGGTTTACAGGTAATATTTTCATTTAATTCATCCAGACTTCAGGGGACAGCATACCCATTTTTTAACGCATAGCTTAGGAACAGGAGCACGATTTATTCAATTAACGTCCGTATTGGAGTAAAATTTAGCCTATCGCGATAAAATATCGAACTGCTACTTATGGCACGGCAGCGACCCATTGGTACATTTAACCCGCTCGGCTACTGTTAAGGGGTGCTGACCATCCTGTTGCGAT
>JAADHS010000188.1 GCA_013151745.1 Gammaproteobacteria bacterium
GAATCACGTACATCAAGTTTGTGAAAAACTGGGGGCCACCAATCGTACCGAAGCGGTGGCGAAAGCGAACCGGTTAGCAAGAAAAATGAAACAGGAACAGTCTCTCTTGCAGTCTGAATCGCCAGACAAAATACTGCGAAACAGTACAAATATACCATTGTACCGCCAGAAAATTAATGAGAAGACAGGCTTGTAAACAATGAATGACAAAAATAGGACACGGATGAACTTTGTGAAAACAATATGAAAAAAATTATTCTGATAATTATCTTCATTGGTGGAGGACTGTCTATAACTGCCTCCCAAAAAGAAACAAACGTAACGAATTTGCTTGCTGAAATACTACCGTTTCTGAAGCCGGGCATCACAATTGATTTTGCAAATAATGAGCTGACAATATCTGGAGAAAAGGAAATACTGGAAGACTATGCAGAGCTTGATTTGCAATGTGCGCGCGAGCCTTCGGCCCTGGGAGAACGTGTCTGTTACCAGGAGATAAAATCCATCAACGGTATTCCGGCAAACACCGTCGCCTTCTTTTTTATTGATGACACACTCACCAGCATTGCGGCAGTTCTGCCATCTTCATCTCAGCTGAAAATTGTTGAGCACCTGAATCAGGAATATGTATTATTTAACAAGGAGTATTCCGGAGGTAGTGATAAAAAGAGTATGGCTGTCTGGGTGACGGTTAGCGGGATTATTTCGGCACACCCTGGCACTGACCCACCCCCAAAAGATGCCAGGATGATCTGGACCAGTTACGCAGCATTAAGCAAAAAGCAAAGTTCATTGGCGATTGAAATGATGAAGTTAAAGGCGAGAGCAAAACCGGATGATTGATGACGTTTCGCACCTGGATTTCTGTTGATGAAATAGTTTCCCTGGCAGTCTGAGTAACCAATTAAAATACTGCGAAATAGTACAAATGTACCATTGTGCCGAGTATAAAGTTATAGAGAATAGACACAGAAAACCACAGGGCAAGGATACATATGCTTTTTCACATAACTGCAAGAGTACTGACTGAAATCAACACCTGTTTCAGGGATATGCTTACAAATAAGGGCTTCGAGCTCTTTTTTCACCTAACATAAATACTGAAGGAAATACGAACGTGGCAAAATTAGATGAACGCATGCCTGAACACATTAAAAAAATTGTTATAAAGCAGAAGCATAATAATAAGTTATTTTTATTAGTTTTTGGTGGTTATATCACAATTATCTGGCTGTTTTCATACCTGATCCCGAGCAATATATTAACTCTGTATCCCAGTTTTGGAGAATTTATACAGTGGTTAGGTGGATGGATTCCCAGCATTGAAAGATTTGGGCGACTTTCTGCGTTTCCGCAGGTGGCGCAGGTATTATTTGTGTTAGAAATATTGACGATACCACTTTTAATAAAGTTTTCTTTTAATCAAGCCAAGCATGTTAATCATTTAATAGGCTTAAAGTGGATTTTTGTTATTGCCGGGTCGATATTGATTTTTTATTTTTATTTTTTTCACCTTCCTGGTGATGGGGTTGGTCCTGGGTTTTCATCCCGAATATCACGTTCTATAGCCAATTCCCATTTTATTTTTGCGCTCTGGACATCAATGTTTGCTTTTGGTGCAGCAATGATTCTTGGTGGGATACTAAAAAACTTGTCAAAACGTAAATCTGATCGATAAATCTGAAGGAGAGCAATATGACGGCTGATGGAACGATTCAACAGACGACTAATCTGGATAATTTCTCTGTAGAAGCTACAGAATTTCTGATAAACAACGGTACGGATACTGCTAGTGCATTGTCTATATTTGTCAACCAGATGAGTCAGCAAGGCCTCAATCTGACTGAAGCAGAGCGCTTGGGTGCCTGGGCAGATTTCTGGCAAGAGCAAAGCCGACATTACGCCCAACGTGCAAATGAACTTTCCAACATGGCTTCTATGCTGGGAGACAATACTCGCGCAGCTATCTGGGAGAATGCCGCCCAGCAGATGCGAGACTATGCTGCCCAGCGGGATACAATGGGCACAGATGTTTGGCTGGATATGAACCAGCGTTCATTATCGACTACGATGGATGCATTGGGACGGTACGGTGGCCCGATTGGAGATGCCATTGCTTATGCTCAAATGACAGAGGCTGTCAGAATCGGTGACTGGGATACCTTGGGCAGGGTTTCTTCTGGTGCGTTATTTGGTTTGGGCGGAGGCTTGCTTGGTGCTGGACTTGTTGGACTTGGTATGTGGCCGGTAGCTATTGTAGCTGGCGTCATTGCGTTTGCTGGAGGTGAGCTTGGAGAAGGGGTGTGGGATCAGTTATCAGGCGGAGCACAAAACTTGGTTACAGATACATTAACCCCGGTTTTTGAGCTATGGGATCAAACCCTGAACTGGGTCACCCCCCCAGTCCTCCCCCGCGCCCCCCTCGCTCTGGACCTGGACGGCGACGGCATCGAAACTCTCGCGGCCAATGGTTATGGCGGCGTACTGTTTGATCAAAACGGCGATGGTGTAAGACGCGCCACCGGCTGGATCGCCTCCGATGATGGTTTGTTGGCGTTAGACCGTAATGGCAACGGTACCATTGATAACGGCACTGAACTTTTCGGTAACAGCACACCCACCGCAGGCGGTACAGCGGCTGATGGTCTTTCGGTAACTGGTCTGTTGGAGTGGGGTATACCTTTGCCGGTATCGACCCGGATACCCAGCCGGAAGAATACGAAGCTGTGCTGAATCAGGTCCGCGCACAGTTTTCCAAAAACGGTAATTTTCCCGCGAACAATGACATGAATAAAAATGATTCATTGTGGGTAAATCTGGTGAATATACGCGGCACTGTGTCGGTCATGGACTTGAGTAATAAGACAATTTCCCTCGCCGCCTGAACAATCTTGCAAAATGCTATGAAATAGCACAAATGTACCATCTGTTCCCGGGGGAAAATCATGGAAAACAAACATCAAACAAAGGTCGATAATGATTAAAAACAAAGAAAGATCTATATCAAATATAAGGGAACGCAGCGTAATTCTGTTAAAAATTATTATTTCATGTTATTTCCTTTTGTTGCTGTTATTGACTTATGTGCTGCCAAACAATGTGCTGGAAATTTATCTTGGAGTGGATGAAATAGTTTCGTGGGGGAGCCAAGTATTTCCAAGCGTAAATAATTTAGGCGAAAAATCAGCTTTCCCTCAAATAGCACAACTCATATTCATGTTAGAGGTAACCGTTTTGCCTTTATTGACTATTCTTGCATTTAAACAAACACGACCTATAGGTGATCCATCCATATCCTTGTTGATAGGTGGAGTGTTTATGATTGCAGCAGCTTTTGTTTTCTATTTTGTTTGGATTCCAGGAGATGGCATAGGGGCTGGTTTTACATCAAAAATTTCAAGAAGCATGATAAGTTCAAAATTATCATTTCTGGCTTTTACAACAATATTTACTTTTGCATTGGCGGGAATGCTTGGTGGTTTAGCAAAAAATTTAATGAAAAAAGTATCACAATAATTTAAAGAGGAGAAATGTAAAATGACTACTGATAACCAACAAAGCACCGATTTAAATGAATTTATTAACGATGTGGAGCAATTTTCACAAGATTATTCTGCGACGATAGCAACGGCGTTTTCTAATTACGTAAATACAATGCGAGACCAGGCTAATGCGAATTTCACAGAGCAACAGCGATTACAAATGCTTTCTGATATATTCCTTGAGCAAAGCGAATATTTCGCTCAGAGAGCCGATGAAATTTCTGCAAATGCATTACAGATGGGGGATGAAGGCAGAGCATCTGCCTGGCAAAATGCGGCACAGGAAATGAGAGATTATGCAGCTCAAATAAATACGATGAGCACAGAAGCACAAATAGAAGCGCATGGCCTTAGCATTTCGAACACCATGGAACTCATGAGCAGGTATGGAGGCCCTGTCGGAGATGCAGTGGATTATGCTCGTATAGTACAAGCAGTACGAGATGAGGACTGGGATAGTCTTGGTCAGATTTCAACGAGTGCTTTATATGGTGTTTTAGGAGCATATGCAGGAGGTGCAATAGTAGCTGGATTCGGAGTTTCTTTTGGTTGGATTGCAGCCGGAGCTGTATTAATGGGTGCAATTGGCGGTAGCATTGGAGAATGGGTATGGGATCAGCTCTCAGATGGAGCGCGAAGCCTGGTCACTGATGCATTAACCCCGGTTTTTGAATTCTGGGATCAAGCTATAAACTGGATCGCCCCCCCACCCCGCGACCCCCTCGCTCTGGACCTCGACGGCGATGGCATCGAAACCCTCGCCGCCAATGGTTATGGCGGTGTACTGTTCGATCAAAACGGCGATGGTGTAAAACGGGCCACCGGCTGGGTCGCCTCCGATGATGGCTTGTTGGCGTTAGACCGTAATGGCAACGGCACCATTGATAACGGCACTGAACTCTTCGGTAACAGCACACCCACCGCAGGCGGTACAGCGGCTGATGGTCTTTCGGCACTCGCTGATCTTGACACCAATGCCGATGGTCGTGTGGATGCCAGTGAT
>JAADHS010000118.1 GCA_013151745.1 Gammaproteobacteria bacterium
CCTCCAGGAACAACAAAAAATAGCCAACTTCCTCTCATCCCTCGACCAAAAAATCGACCTCATCTCCACCGAACTCAAGCAAGCCCAAACCTTCAAAAAAGCCTTGCTGCAACAGATGTTTGTGTAAAATGACAGCCATGAAGCGGAGACTAAAACAATGACAACTGATATTCGCTGGATTCAACGTTTGAATAATTGGACCCGAGCCTTGAGCCAATTAAGCAAATTCATGGAACAAGATTGTTTGAACGAACTGGAAGAGCAGGGACTGATTCAGTCATTTGAGTACAACCATGAACTCGCCTGGTTGACCCAAAAAGACTTTTTGGAGTTTGAAGGTGTCACAGAGTTGTTTGGCTCAAAAACAGTGGCAAGAGAGGCGATGAACCGTGGTTTAGTCCATCACGGTGAGATTTGGATGCGGATGATTAAAGATCGTAATTTGACCTCTCATACCTATAACGACGAAGTGACACAAAAAATCATTAGCCATATTGTGGATGACTATTTTTCGGAATTTCAAACATTACACAAAAAACTAAAAGAACTCGCTGAGAAAGCCATCCATGACTGAGTTTGATCAAAAGTCTGGCTTGACGGCAGATGTGATTGAAAAGATCCGAGGGGCATTCGCAGTGTTCGATGCCATCGACAGTGTCATTTTGTATGGCTCGCGCGCAAAGGGCAATTACCGGCCCGGATCAGATATTGATTTGACCCTCATAACAGATGGCAGTGAAACAGAGCGGCTATTGTTTGATGTGGTGGGGGCGATTGATGACCTGGATTTAATTTACCACTTTGATATTTCTTTATTTTCCGAGATCAATAATGATGACCTGATTGAACATATTCATCGTGTGGGGATTGTGTTTTATCAACGTGATCATTTTTTAGCCCACCGAGCACAACAACAAAAACAGGAGCAACATCAGGCCGCTGCAAGAGAGTCGGAAGCAGCCCTCGAAAACAAACTGATCGCCCAGCTCGAAATCCTGGGTTTTGACAAGGTGCATATTGATGGTGAAACCGCGCTTTTAAGCAATCTCAAAAAACAACTGGAAAAACACAATAAAACAACGCTCTCAGATGCTGAATTCAAGCAGGTCTTAAACAAGCTGGCAAAGGGAAATATCTTTGAAAAAGCAAAAATCCTGCGTGACAAAATTGACTACATCCAGGACGACGACAAAACCGGCTATATCGAGCTGATCAATCAAATTCAGTGGTGCAAAAACCAATATCAGGTGACACACCAAGTCACCATGAAAGGCAAGTACACAAACCGCTATGACGTAACGATTTTGGTCAATGGTTTGCCTTTGGTGCAGATCGAGCTTAAACGCCGTGGTTTGGAAATGAAAGAAGCCTTCAACCAAAGCAACCGCTACCATCGTCATTCATTTTCGGCAGGCTATGGGCTGTTTGGCTATATCCAGCTCTTTGTGATGAGTAACGGGGTAAACACTAAGTATTACGCCAACAACCCCCTCGGCAAGCGCGACTTCAAACAAACCTTTTTCTGGGCCGACAAAGACAACAAAAAAATCACACAGCTCAGTGCGTTTGCCGAGGCATTTCTGGAGAAATGCCAGCTTTCAAAAATGATCACCAAATATGTGGTGCTCAATGAAAGCGAAAACATGTTGATGGCGCTGCGGCCCTATCAATATTACGCAGTGGAAGCCATTGTTGAGCAGGTGCGATTCACCGAGAAATTCGGCTATATCTGGCACACGACGGGGTCGGGAAAGACCCTCACTTCATTCAAGACCGCGCAGATTCTCACACAATCGCCCCATGTGCATAAGGTGGTGTTTGTGGTGGATAGAAAAGATCTCGATTTCCAAACCATCAAAGAATTTAATAGCTTCAGCGAAGGCAGCGTGGATGCCACGAACAACACAAAAAAATTGGTTCAGCAGTTTGGCGATGACACGCCTTTGATTGTGACAACTCTGCAAAAGCTCAATACCGCAATCGCCAAAGAACAATATCTTTCCCGCATGTCCGCACTGCAAAACAAGCGCATGGTATTCATTTTTGACGAATGTCATCGTAGCCAGTTTGGGGAAACTCACAAACGCATCAAGGCCTTTTTCCCCCATGTGCAAATGTTCGGTTTCACCGGCACACCCATTTTTGCCGCGAATGCCGCTAAGAATGCGCTCGGGAAACGCACCACCAAAGACCTGTTTGGAGAGTGTTTGCACAAATATGTCATCACCGATGCGATCCGCGATGAAAACGTGCTGAAATTTTCAGTCGAATATATCCGCACCGTCAAGCAAAAAGAGGGTGTTGCGGATATTGAAGTCGAGGCAATTGATACCGCCGAGGTGATGGAAGCACCGGAACGCCTAAATAATATCACCGAGTACATCATCGCCAATCATCACCGTAAAACACATACGCGTGAATTCACGGCCATTTTTTGTGTTTCAAACGTCAAAACCCTGATGGCCTACTACGCGCTGTTCAAAGAAAAAAAAGAGGCGGGTGAGCACAAGCTGAGAGTCGCCACGATTTTTTCATATCAGGCCAACGAGGAAGATGCTGATGCAGACGGAACGGGTAACGGCGATGATATGCCAGATGACAACAAGCCCGTCAACAAACATAGCCGCGAAAAACTCGACGAGTACATTGATGACTATAACGCGATGTACGGCAGCAATTTTTCAACGGATAATTTTTACGGCTATTACAAGGATATTGGTAAGCGAGTCAAAAACCGGCAGGTGGATATTCTCTTAGTGGTCAACATGTTTTTGACCGGCTTTGATAGTAAGCCACTCAATACCATCTATGTGGATAAAAACCTCAAATATCACGGCTTGATACAGGCTTATTCGCGCACCAACCGAACCAAGGGACAAAAGAAATCACAGGGGAACGTGGTGTGTTTTCGCAACCTGAAACCCGCCACCGACCAAGCAATAGAGTTGTTTGCGAATAAGGATGCGATTGAAGATATCATCCTGGCTCCCTATGACGATTATGTCTCACGTTTTTCTGAGGCTGTCACCCGGCTGCTCACGATTACACCTACGGTTGAAAGTGTTGACGAACTGCTCACAGAAGAGGACGAGGCGCAATTTATTCAGGCTTTCCGCGAAATGATCCGGCTTAAAAATGTACTGGATTGTTTTACCGAATTCAGCTTTGACGACTTGCCTTTAGATGAACAGCTCTTTGCCGATTACCGGAGCAAATACCTTGATCTGTATGACAAGGTGCAAAGTGATCATGCGAAAGAAAAGGTCTCCATCCTTGATGACATTGATTTTGAGCTTGAACTTATTCGCAGAGATAAAATCAATGTGAGCTACATCATTGCCTTATTGCGTAACCTACAAGATGCGAAACCTGCTGATAAAGAGAACCAACGCAAAATAATCTTGAATATCCTCGATACAGAAACGCAACTACGCAGCAAGAAGGCGCTGATAGAGCGATTTATTGCCAATAACTTTTCTGACATCCCGAAAGGCTGCGATATTGGCGAAGCATTTGAAACCTACTGGAGTGAGGAAAAACAAAAAGCCATCAAAGCGCTGAGCGAGACCGAAGGCTTAGACCTGGAGGGTCTACAGAAGATCATTGGCGACTATTTGTTTACCGAGAAAACGCCGATGCGTGACGATGTTGTTGGGATCATAAAAAAACGCCCCAGCTTAAAAGAGCGTCGGTCAGTATCGGAGCGTATTATCAGTAAGATAAAAGCCTTTGTTGAAACCTTTATTGATGGGGTAGATTGATGCTGGTAATCCCCCCGAAAAACAAGGGGAGTCAGAAGTAGAATTTTCTCATAATCAGGACGGATGGGTAAGGAGTGGGCGAAATCCCCCGACAGTTTTAATGAACTTTACTACAAGCGGGTGATTGCACGTGCCATTATATTCAGGAAGACCGAGAGGCTGGTTTCAGAACAACCCTGGTACAACGGGGGCTATCGAGCCAACATGTTTCTTACGCAATTACGGCAATAAACGAATGCTGTAGACGACACAGGCAATCGATAAATCACAAAATTATAGATGATAAAGCGATTGTAATATTCTTGATATAACCCGATCTGCAACCGCTTTGTTGTCTTCGGTAATATAGGTTTTGATCGATTTGAGTTTTCGCAGAGCGCGGAGGGTAAAATTAACGTTCAAGATCGAGGGCTTCCCATGTCTTGTCTATGGGAATATTTTTACTGCGGTCTTGCCCTTCTACCAAGGCTGCATGGATTTCCTTTTCCTTCCATGCGAGATAATCCGGGTTTTCAGAAGATCCGAGGGGCTTTAAATGTTCCTTTAAAGTGTCGTTTTTGATTTTCGTGTCCATACCCTCCGTTATATCAGGATGAGGATTTAAATAAAGAAAAAACGCTTATTCTGTTCAGAATGCAGTCGTTTTATTGTCCCTTTTACCTACAGATGTTTTGACGGTTCCATGCTTTGGTGTAACACATCAATTATGTCAATATGTGTGTCACGGATACGGTAGTAAATCGTATGTTTTCCAG
>JAADHS010000144.1 GCA_013151745.1 Gammaproteobacteria bacterium
CATTAGAGTATCAGGACTTTGGTATTGGTGGTCTTTATTACCTTTTTAAAGATGTTGCCGGGCAAGAAGGTTTTCATCTATTTGCCAAAGCGGGCCTGGGAAGAATGAAAAACAGCAGTGATCTGGACTACGACCGACAAAAAGACTTTCACCTTTATTATGGCCCGGGTATAGAATATCAATTCCGTAACGGGTTTGCCTTGCGTACGGATCTGGATCTTTATGACAACGATGCTCGTTTGCTCAGTTTCAGTTTTTTGAAACGTTTTGGTGGCAGTCAATCTAAAGTGGCGTTAATCGCGCCCGAAGTTGACGTGGTAGAAGAAAAACCGGAACCTATCGTTGTTGCTCCCACTCCTGTCATCGCTCCTGTTGCCGTTGTTACAGAAAAAAATGACCTGAACAAAAAAAATGAAACTTGCATTAAATCCTTGGTTGACGGTACTGTCGGGAAAGCAGGCTGTGATATCACGCTCAAAGATGTGAATTTTGAATTTGATTCCGCCTCTTTGAATGAGGATTCGAAGCAAGCATTAAGTAAAATCGTAGAGTCGGTAAATCTTGGAGCTAAGTATAACCTTGTTGCGTCAGGACATACGGATAGCACAGGGACGCGGAAATATAATATGGGTTTATCTACAGGGCGTGCCGCTTCCGTGCGAAAATATTTAGTTGGAATTGGTGTTCCAACGAAACTGATTACAATTAAAAGTCATGGCCCAGACACCCCCATAGCCGACAATGAAACCGAGCAGGGTCGCGCACTCAATCGACGAGTAGAACTGAATATTATTGAGGTGGAATAATTTTCGTGCCTGTTTTGGGTTCAAAATGGGTGCGTAAGGAACGTGCACGTGCCTATTCCTAAGCAGGATGACTTTCTCAATTAATGCGTCATCCCTTAACAAGCTTTATCAGGACAGATCATATCAACTCGCTTTATTAGCCGGCCCTCTGGTTTGGTTTGTTTTAGGGTCTCTTGATCAGAAAGAGTCACATTTTGACGTTTTATTCTGGTCTATCCTTTCATTTTGTGTCATATACCCTGTTGTTGAAGAGCTTGTATTTAGAGGCGTATTACAACGGCATCTCTACAGCTATTCAATTGGAAAAGCAGGTTATCTTGGTTTTAGTGGTGCCAATGTTATAACGACAATAATGTTTGCCGGTATGCATTTAGTGCATCAACCCTTTGTCTGGGCATTATTAGTGATCGTCCCCTCACTGTTATTTGGTTGGTTTCGCGATAAATATAACAGCGTTATTCCCGGCCTTATTCTTCATGTTTTTTACAATACGGGATTTTATATAATTCGTTGATGTGCTACGGGTATATACTGTAACGTGGTCTGTAGAAACCGGAGAATTTAGTGATACTTGAAGTTGCAATTTTGGATGTTAAAAAAGGAAAAGGAAAAGATTTTGAATTGGCCTTCGGTCAGGCGCAAAAAATCATTTCGAGTATGGTGGGCTATGTCTCTCATCAACTTAAAAAATGTATCGAAAAACCAAATCGATATATTTTGATGGTGAACTGGCAGGCCATTGAAGATCATACTGTAGGTTTTAGAGAATCTAAACAGTATCAAGAATGGAAGGAGCTTCTCCATCATTTTTATGACCCCTTTCCCGATGTAGAACACTACAGCGATGTTGCTTTGAAATGAAAATTGTCATACAAAGACATGGCGAACCCGATATCGGCGAGTGGGGGAAAATACCTTCTTCAAAAATGGAAAAATGGATTACTTGTTACAATAAGTCGGGCATCATTATCGATAATAAACCTTGTTCTGAATCTCTCGCTCTCGCAAAAAATAGTTTTATTGTATGTAGCACTCTCGAGAGATCAAGACATTCTGTCAAATTACTCGAAATTGAAGAGTTCATGTCAGATGCCTCTTTTTGTGAGGCAGAACTTCCGGTCGTGAAGATACCGTTATTAAAAATGGCGCCTCATGCTTGGTCGATTATTTTTCGAGTATTTTGGTTTCTGGGTTTGTCAAAAAATGTAGAATCAAAAAAAGAAATAACCAGCCGAGTCAAAGTTGCCTGTAAAATTCTAGAAAATTTGGCTGAACAACATAACAATATATTTCTTATTGGTCATGGCATTATGAATAGACTTATAGCAAAAGAACTTTTACAGCGTGGGTGGGATGGGGAAGACGCTCCGAATGGAAAGAAATACCAAGGCTATCGCTATTGGGAATATAGTGTTTTTATCAAATAGCATAATGGAGGCATACTCTAAGGAAGTAAATATCTGTTTTGTTTCTGATGTTGAGTTTTTCATGGAAAAACGATGTGTTTTAGCTATGTTTTAAGGTGTGTCAAAATATCGCTACGTGCTTGAGCAACGATGGAATCTCTATCAACACTGTCTAAAATTTCTCGGACGACTCGCTTGGCACCTCCTTCTCCCCAGGTCTTGCCTTGGGCCAAATAGCGTTGTGCGACTTGACCGACAACATAGGTGCTGTAATAAGCAATCGCACCTTGAGCACCGGCGGTTACCGCGGTAGAGATGCCGGCACTACTTGCCTTAAGTGCCGATGAAATAAAGTTAATAGCCCATACCGTCCCCATTAAGGCAAGCATTTGCACAGCAATCGTGCCGACTAAGGATTGAGCTTCATTTCTTGTGATGGGAAAACCATACACTTTGGACAGATGTACAATCATTGTGCTGTCGATTAACACGGCAGCGAACAAATCTGCTACGGGAATTGGGTTAAATGCCACCGCAATGCCTTTGGAGATGCAATACGTGCGCACTACTTTTTCAGCAATCGCCTGACGAGCAATCATTACACGTTGTGTGACCTGTTCATTTAAATCATCGGCAAACAGACTGGCATTCAAAGCTGCCAGGGTTTTGCCTTCGGCTTCAAGAATATCCCATAAATGTTTTTTAAGGTCAGTAATTTCGATTGGGGCTGTGCGTGTGGATTCAATTTCTTCATTTTTCTCATTGACTAAAATAATTGTTTTAGTCGCAGGTTGAGCGGCTGCACAGACAATATGGCGGCGTGGGTTAATCATAGGTTGGCTGCGCTTTTCTAACGAGTTTAATAACGCGGCTTTATCACTGGCTGTATAGCGATCTATTTTGTTGAGTACCAGCAAAATAGGGCGGCGGTGTGTTGCTAAAGTACGAAGAGATTGTAATTCAGTATCGGTTAAGTCGCCGTCAACAACAAATAAAATCAGATCAGAACGGGAAGCAACTTCGTGCGCTATTTTTTCTCGCTCAATACCTTCAACTTCATTGATTCCAGGGGTGTCGATTAAATAAATCCCCCCCACGTCGTAGGTTTCCCACGCTGCCATCTCTGCTCGTTTCGTTTCACCGTGCAATGGACTGGTGCTGAAACGCTCCTGATTTAACAAGGCATTGAGAATAGATGATTTACCCACACTGACTCGGCCAAAAACAGCAATATGCAAATGCCCATGCGCCAATTTATCGAGCATGGCTTCAACCTGGGCATAGTCGTCGCTGAGACTGTCTCTGACTTCATCCGGAATGCGTGTGTCGCTTAATAACTCATTAAGACTTTCCAGTGCTCGTTCCAGGTGGTCATCGCCTGCCTTTTGTTTTTCTTCTTTAGGGTTTGTTATTGCGTGCGGCTTCGAGCGCCAATCCGACAAAGCGTTGCGTACGCGCTTCCAAATTTTCACTTAAATTCTCCTTGAATGAATTTGCTGTGGCTTCGGGGAGCAATTCTCCACGCCGCTCAAGTGTTTGAATAACGGATCGGCCGAGGGTCTCAAAAATAATGCCATAAGCGACAGCATGGACAATGCCACCTGCGAGGGTACCGATGCCAGGAAATGCTTTGAGTCCATTGCCGATGACAGCAAGCAGTAGCGGCGTTGTTTTGCCAAGATGTGACTGGCTGAGGTCGAGAAAACGCTCCATATCCAGTTTGCGTGCAGTCACATCAAAGGTGGTACACAGTTCTTTTAGCATGCTAATGCCTAAATAACCCTGAATAATAATGTCAGTACCAGGGCTGACTGCGGCAAGTGCACCGACTACGGCTTTACGAGTGTAGCTTTTTACTATGGCTTCAGCTTGTGTTTTGCGGTGTGCATTTTCAGAGCGCTCCAGCTTGTGTGCTACCAGCATAAATACGGTGCTGTCACGTAAATTTTCCAGAATTTCTGAATGGGTATCGATGATATGCTGTAAGGTCTTCTTCAAAGAAGCGAGATCACTTCCCAGTGTACGAGTGATGGTTTCTTCGCGACCATCAGAATGAATACGTGTAACTTCTTCTGTTCCACCGGCTTTCACAAGGGCAATGTCAGCTTTATTGTTGGTGCGTTGGCGCAGTTTATCTGAGATCAATTTCAGCGCTTCGGTGTTGTAGCGGTCAGATTTATTAATGGCAATAACTAATGGTTTGTTGAGATCCAATAAAACTTGTAGCTCTGTAAACTGACTTGCCGTTAAATCACCTTCACAAACATAAATAACAATGTGGGCACGCAACGCTTCTTCCTGGGAAATGCCATCGAGTCGACCTGTTGCTTCGTTCAATCCAGGCATGTCAGTCAGCACTAATTTATCGCCAGCAGGCGTATGCCATGAATAATGTTGAATAGCCCGAGTGGTGCCACCTTCAACGCCAATGGCGATGTCATCGACTTCCGCGAGCGCTTTAATTAAGGTACTTTTTCCTGTGCTGATATCGCCAAAAACCGCCACGTGTACCTCACCCGCTGCCTGGCGTTGACTGAGTTGTTCAAGTTCAATTTGTGCGGCTGCGACATCAACCCCGGCTTCTGAAGCTTCAATAATACGTGCCTTGACGACCTCTTCAGTCGGGGGAGTCGGGGTTTTGGCCGGTCTGTTTTGCTTTGTAGGTTTGAGAAATTGCCATAGTATAAAAATACTGAGCAGAATAAATAATCCCAGTCCGCCCGCATAGCTGTAAAGTAACCAGGTGGATTCTTCTTGCAATTGTTGCCACAAACTCAGGCCGGCTTCCGACGCAACAAGCACGGCAGCGAGCAAGACTAATAAAGCGAGAAAAAGGCCCAGACCTAAAAATAACTTGATATGTCGATAGAGCGGTGCGCTCATAACTTAAGCTGTCCCAGCGAGTATAATAATAAGCGGTATCATACAGTCAATATAACAAGATACGACTCTTAATTCATCTTACTTGTTAAATGAAAAGGGAACGTGTAGGCTGATAAAGTTAAAGTTGAAATAATGAAGAAAAAGCTAAAATGAATTATATAACCTGGAATATTGATCCTGTATTATTCTCGTTGGGAGGGCTGAGAATACATTGGTATGGTCTCCTGTTTATGGGCGGTTTTTTAATCGGTCATCACATTATGGTGAGAATCTATAAAAAGGAACAACAGGACCCTGAAAAATTAGATCGATTACTCTGGTATGTCTTGTTGGGTACCATTATCGGTGCCAGGTTAGGCCATGTTTTATTTTACGATCCCGCTTTTTACTTTAGTCACCCATTGGAAATACTTGCCATATGGAAAGGCGGTTTAGCCAGTCACGGTGGTGCCATCGGCGTACTGTTGGCACTTTATCTGTATCAGCGAAAATCTTCAGAACCTTATATGTGGTTATTAGACCGCCTCGCGATTCCCGCGGCGTTGGCGGCTTTTTTCATACGGATCGGCAATTTTTTTAACTCCGAAATTATAGGCCATCCTAGTACCGTTCCCTGGGCCATTATTTTTGAGCGAATAGATGGCTTGCCGCGTCATCCTGCCCAGCTCTATGAAGCTTTTTCTTATGCGATTACGTTTATTATATTGCTAATTTTATATAAAAAATTACGGCATAAAAGCGGAATTATAATTGGCGCTTTCCTTGTTTGCGTATTTTCTTCTCGTTTTTTAATTGAATTTTACAAAACCAAGCAGGCCGCATATTCCGTAGATTTTTGGTTAAGTACGGGTCAAATTTTGAGCATTCCCTTTTTATTAGGGGGGGTAATATTAATTGTGATGTCTCTTAAGTCTGGAAAACGCAATTAATCCACGATGTATCTCAAGGGTATTTCTTTCAGGGCGCACCCCAAGGGCACTTCTTTCAGGGCGTAGTATTACTCTTTATTCCATAATCGTTGGGTGAGCTCCCACTTATGGCGAGGCATCATCCTGTTTAGCCCAAGTAAGGTCGGTGCCTGCAAAGGGGCGGTCATTTCTTTCGCCTGAATTTTAAGTCGCTCGATACGTTCATCTGTCGCTGGGTGACTACTGAGTTGAGCCGGTATCGAGGCGGTATCACTAGGAAATGAAAAAAATTGAGTTAACCAGTGCCATTGTCGGTATTCAAGCCGACTGAGCGCTGAAATCAACGCGTGTGGATCCTGAGTCAGTTCCGCTGCGGTGCGGTCGGCTTCAAATTCTCGGGTACGAGATAATTTCATCTTCATTAATGTCGAAACACTGGGCAAAACGAGCAAAATTATGATCACGAGCCAGGGGATTACATATTCGGTAAAAAGGGATAAAGGCAGGCTAAACAGTAACCATAATAACCCTATAATAGACAGTATTCGAATCAGTTGATTCATCGTGTCTGCAATGGCGATGATGCGCATATCCTGATTTTTTATATGACTTACCTCGTGTGCTAATATCGCATTAAGTTCTCGCCGGTTCATGTTTCGTAACAATCCATCCGTAATACCAATGCTGGCATTATGTCGCAAACCTACAGTGAAGGCATTCATCATTTTTGAGGGGATGTAATAGAGTGTGGGTCTATGTGACACATGAGCTTTTGCTGTTAAGTCATTGAGCAGCGCATAGAGACTGGCGGAATCGGTCTCGGTTAATACTTCTGCCTTGTGGAGGTGTAAAACTAAAAAAGGTGAGACATAAGGTGCAATAATGACCAGAACCAATATTAAAGCAATTGTGATGATCATTAGATCAATCCCACCCAGCAATCCGCCGACCAGTGCCAATGCCGAGCCTAAACCACCGACGAGCAACCCCGTCTGGATTTGATTGCGTCGTTGCTGCTCTATAGTTGTTAAAGGAGTCAATAGAAACCTGAAGCGCTGCTTTAAAAACGCGTATTTTAGCAGGTTTTGAGTGGTAAAGAGATGTCTACATTTGCCCCGTCAGGGTTTGCTGGCCATCACACCAACTTTTTTAATGCAGCGTTATGGAATGCTAGCTAAACTGGTAAAATCGCAACCAATTAAACGTACCGTTCGCGATATCGATGATGACATAGTGATTGCAACAGCACTGGCAGCTAAAGCTGATGCTATTGCTACAGGTGATCAGCAGCTCCCGCTAAGGAAAAATTGGGCGCTGTTTCGCCGTGACTTAGCTCGAAAAGCCGCCGGAACGGTAAAATAACATCCAACTTCGAGGCTTAGCGGGAGCTCCTGACAGGTGATAATGATTTATTAGTATGCACCCTTAGCAAACGCTGACGG
>JAADHS010000052.1 GCA_013151745.1 Gammaproteobacteria bacterium
CCCTCTTAATTCCCTGGCTACGTTGAAACTCCTCGCAATAGCCAGCTATTACTTGTCATTTCGCCTTGCCAGGAAATGAATAGGACGCACATTCAACACCTAAATCTCAATCGCTACGGGTATATCAGATGTAGTAGCTCAGATCAGGTTTGAGCTACTACAACTTATACAAGTGACATCTCTGCTTCGGCCCGTCTTTCAATCGCAAAGTATCGAAATAAGAGCGGCTATTTCTGCACTTTTTCTCAAGGAAAATGAACGAATTAGCCAGCTAGGTCTGCATTACCTTTATGCCCGGCTCCTTGAGTGCTATCTCTTGCATCGATGAAATCGTCAATCAAAAAAACCGAATCTAAGGCACATATGCACGCGCTAACACCTAAATTCATAACGTCTCAGGGGTATATGCTTTTTTATTTGGAAAATCAGACAATGTCCGTTTTATCGGTAAAAAATCAGCGCACCTTCTTCGCGCTGTTTTTTGTGTATTTTAGCGTCTTCTAAAGTTAAAGCCTGGCTTTGCCGTTAAACGGAAAAGAACCAAAATATGAAGGAGAAGCGATGAAAAAGGGGCTTGCGGCAATGATAATTACGGGGGTTTGTCTATCTGGTGTTGCGGGAGCAAAAGATTTTGCTGTTGCGGCTAAAGGTGGCACATTGGGATTAGGCGTTGAAGCGACAGCAGGATTGTTATCTGACGTTAATGCTCGAGTTGGTTTTAATACTTTTGGCATTGCCTGGAATGCAACGGAAGATGGTATAGCCTATGAGATTGATCTGGAGTTGCAGACCCTTACCGGTTTTATTGACTGGCACCTTTTTAGCGGCGGTTTACGTGCCACTGTGGGGTTGGTTGCCAATGGCAACGAATTAAAAATGAAAGCACGGTCAGCAGCAAGTTATGATATTGGTGGGACGGTTTATACACCAGAAGACGTAGGTATATTGACTGGCGTTGTCGGTTTTAATAATGTCGCCCCTTACTTAGGCATAGGTTGGGGTAATGCTGTGGGAGCGGACAAAAACTGGAGTTTTGCATTTGATTTAGGTGTTTTGTTTCAGGGCAGCCCTGAAATCAAGCTCAGCACAACGAATGGCTTGTTAACCAGTAACGCTATTTTTCAGGAAAATCTTGAACAAGAAAAACAGCAACTGGAGCAAGATTTGAATGATTTTAACCTCTATCCGGTGTTGTCTTTAGGCCTGTCTTACAAGTTTTAAAACCGAATGCTTATCGCCTATTAATATGTTCAAGTATTTTTTTGAAAGGTATTTTATCTAAACTACCGAATAAATGATGCGTTGTTAGCCGCGCCCGACTCAATCGGGGAGATGCAACACCGCAGAGAAACTGAGCGAAGAGTTGGACTTCGGCAAGACTGGCAAGGTTCCCCTCTCTTAAGGCCAGTGCCTTCTGAAACAAGGCGTCATCGATAGCGGCGATTTTTTGTTCGGGCTTATCCATTTTCGTACCGTTTAAACACCATGAGCAGTGACCGCAGGCCTGTTTTAAGTCGTCACCAAAATGATGTGCCAAAAACCGAGTTTGACAGCTATTGATGCTGGTTAAATCCAGTACTTGCTGAATTCTGGCGATTTCATTTTTTTCACGTTGGTGAGCGCGCTGGGTGAGTTCGGTAGCCAGCGTCTGTGTGGAAGCAGGAGCTTTTATCTGACGATAACGATGGCGGACGCCAGAGGTTTTAACTTCCAGCATGTTTTTCTCATGGAGGTAGTCCAGAGCGCGAATAATGCGCGTTCTGGTTGATTGTAGCCGCTGTGCGGTTTGTTCCATATCAATATCAAACCAGCTTTTGGCCTTTTTCGACTGACGAAAAATAGAGGCAATAAAATGACGTCGCTCACCCTGAAAGTGCGCCAGAATTTCTTGAGACGTTAACAAGGGTTTAAATCGATAAGTTGAATAAAACGGTGTACCTCCTTCAAGATAGCCCTCCAGCTCAAGATACGTCAGCAGCGTGCGAACGACAAGAGGTCGAATATTGTGGTTTGCCGACAGAGAATACAAACTGGTATCAAAATTTATTTCTTGCGAAAAAATGTCACTGACAAAGCTATGCATTGCAGCTTGGGTTGGCGTATCGCCGTAAATAAAATTTTCCAGGGTATTTAAATCATCAAGACAAACTAAAATTTCACACGTTGATGTTTTTCCGTCTCGCCCAGCACGGCCTATTTCTTGTGCGAAATTTTCCAGACTCTTGGGTAAATTATAATGGTAAACATAACGAATGTTAGATTTATCAACGCCCATACCGAAGGCCATTGTGGCTATAACAATGGCCTCATCAGAGGCCATAAACCAATCTTGTACTGTGGCTCGTAGCTCATGCTTCATGCCGGCGTGGTAGGCTCTGGCAGGTAGACCTTGATCCATCAATCGTTCGGCTACTTTTTCTGCAGTACGTTGCAGTGTGACATAGACGATGGAGGAACCACGTGGGCGTTTTTTTAGTTTTTCCATCAACATTTCATCGCGCGAGTTTTCTGTTGTTGGTGTCGTCAAAATAGTGAGGTTGGGTCGGTAAAAACCAGTACAAACTACATTTTTCGTTGCAATGCCAAAACCGCTGCAAATATCTTTTTGGACTTGTGCTGTGGCCGTTGCGGTTAGAGCTAATATTCGGTCGGCACCACATTGTTTGGCATAATACGGCAGTTTTAAATAGTCTGGCCGAAAGTTGTGTCCCCACTCGGAGATACAATGGGCTTCATCGATGGCAAACAATGAGATGGTCAGCTGTTGAAGCAGTCCCCTGAACCGTTCATTATTGAAGCGTTCTGGGGCAACGTAAAGTAGTTTCAGTGAGCCATTTTTAGCTTGGGTTAAGGTGTCATGGTACTCTTCTGAGGTTAACGTCGCATCCAGACGTGCCGCCTTGATACCCCGCAGGGTCAGCGCATCAATTTGATCTTTCATCAGTGCAATAAGCGGTGAAACGACCAAAGTTAAACCAGGTAACAGTAATGCGGGTAATTGATAACACAAGGATTTTCCACCGCCAGTGGGAAACAACGCCGCTGCGGAATGTCTCCCTATCAGGTGCTCTATAACCTCTTTTTGCCCTTCATTAAATTGATTAAAACCAAAATAATGCTGCAAAGCGTCATCAAGACTCATCATGCCAGAGTACTCCGGTGAGGTTTAATAACATCACCCGTGAAAGAAAAAGAACCATTCTAATGGTTATTTCCAAGTTGATTATACCGGCAATGTTCTTTTTAAGAAGTAGGCAAAAGGAGCTTTACAACATCACGAAAAAGATTATCGACATCCAAGTGGAAAATTTCTCAGCACTATGTTTTCTTAGAGTAAAGCTTTTATGATGTCTTCTGTCTCTTGCTCAGAAAGCAGGCCTGCAACAGCGGAATGAATGTGTCCGCCAGGGGCGATGAAAACGGTATAAGGGATAACACTATAAATGTTGCCAAACTGCTCTGCGATCTCATAGGCTTGTGACTCGCCACCAATGAGTATGGGGTAAGCGATAGGTAAAATTTTGGTAAATCGTTCGATTTCTGTTTTGTCGTTAGCCGCAATGCCGAGAAAGGTGACGCCTTGATCTTGGTATTTAGTATGCAGTTTGTTAAATGCAGGAATTTCATGGAGGCAAGGTTTACACCAGGTTGCCCAAAAATTCAGCACAACAATATCATTGTCCCACTCCTTAATATGTCGCATTTTACCGCTTAGATCCGGGAGCTGGAAGTCGGGACGGAGCTTAGCTTCGCTCGTCGCTATGTTTTCTATAGCGGTTTCAGCCGGTTTAGTATTTTGAGGCAAGTATAAACCCGCTAAAACACTAAAAACAATGATTATAAAAGCAGTGAAAAATAATCGTGGCGACATGATAAAACTTCCAGGTTAACGCAATTGTTTCTGGTCACTACTCAGCGAACCAATTAGAATGGCGAATTTCAAGAGTTCGCTGAGCTGTTACATTATTATTTTGGCAGCGCTTGAGTGACACGTTTTGTAAAGTCCTCCGCATCCATAAAACCCACTACGCGATATTTTTTTCGTTCTGCTCCTGAGGCATCAAAAAATAAAATAGCGGGCGGCCCCAGGATGCCATACGCTTTCATTAGCGCCTGGTCTTGTTCGTCGTTAGGCGTAACATCTGTTTGTAATAATACCACCTGATCCAAGGCTTGCTGTACTTTTTCATCGCTGAAAGTGTACTTTTCCATTTCTTTACAGGAAACACACCAATCAGCATAAAAATCAAACATCACCGCTTGACCTTGTGCTTTTGCGGCTGCCAATTCGGCGTTTAAACCGCTGAGCCCCTTGATTTGTGTGAATGGAAGTTCATGCTGCTCGTGACGATCAGAGTCCGACAAAGAAGAACCCCACAGTGGATTTAAAGGGTCGCTGCCCCCGGTTGCGGCGCCAAGCAAAGCGATGCCTCCGTAGCTTAAAAAAAGGATCGCAATCACTCGCCCGGCTTTTTCAAGTTGTGTTGC
>JAADHS010000024.1 GCA_013151745.1 Gammaproteobacteria bacterium
TGTACGAGAAAACCGTATGTACGGTTTGATGAGGGAGGACTGATGAAGTTATCCATGAAAGGGTTGTTGAGGCACCGCCAGATGAAAGAGGCGGAAACAGATAAGTCGTTTCTACAGATGATTAAGCCTGCCCTCTACCCTCTACCCTTTATATTCTTTTTTACAGACTAATAATCTCAGACTTCAACGATTATTTCATAGTTAAAAATACTGTTTATTTATGGCTATGTTTGCGTTAACTGTTGGTCAATTTTTCGCAAAGCTTGAAGCAGAAAAAACTCTCCCGAAATATTATCTTTATTTTTTTCCAAAACCCTCCGCTAGCCCAAATAATGAGTAAGATATTTTGTCGCTACGCCGTGAAATCTTGCCATCCAGGACTTCAATCGACTAATGTACGAATTAATATTTTGAATGTGGAAAATCTTATCAACAACAAATGTCTTGTCGATAGCGATAATACGCTTGTGGGGGATGTTCTCTGCTTTTGCGAAGGTTTGATAGATGCTATTCCCGTCACTGCATAAAACGACTTCATTACTCATTAACGGTTTAAGCGCATTGTGTATTTCTTCCTTTTCAATATCGCTAAACACAAAATCGGCCACTGTTCCTGACCGGTCTCGTACAATTAAAACGGGCACACGTTCACTCTTTGACCTTTTTGAAGACCTTCCTCTTTTTCTGGGCTTTCGGTGCGTTAAACACTGATTACCCTTGCAGGACTCAGTAAAGAAAGTTTCATCCGCCTCAACAATACCAACCATTTTCGTGGCCTTGTCCTGAGTGGGCCCAGATAAAAAGCGGTGCCTCCATCTAAAAGATGTGCTTTTGCTTATCCCACATGATGCAGCTGACTTCCTTACGCTAATACCTTCTTGTAGGCATTGGGAATACGGCAGCCATAGTTCTTTATGCCGTAAACGGGACAATGAAGACCCCGTTAATGCGTTAAATGTTTTTTTACATTCTTTGCATCGATATCGCTGAAGCCCGTGAGATTTCCCCCACCGAGAAAGATGAAGAAAGATGAACACTCCCACAATGAGGGCATAAATTGGTATCTTGAGTGTGTGATTCGATAAGTTTTACGCTGGAATTGCCAGAGTTACCTCTGATCTGAGCCAGCAATTTTTGTTTTTGAAAATGGGTGAGTAATTCTAGACTGGACAATAAATTTTTGAAATCTTTACGCAACATATGCCTGCCTCGCAACTAGATGATTTGCTGGATATAATACCAGCACCAACAGTTAACGCAAACATAGCCTTATTTATTCAGTTTATTTTTGATGCGTAAAATATTTCGCTCACTTTGCAGTGCTTGGTGGCTCGCTTTTTCACCATGTGGTTTAGTAAAGTATATTGAATACAATAGGTTGGGGGGCATTGAGCCCTGTCTATAGAAATAGGGTGCATGCTCACTTTGCAATGGCATGAATTTAAGGTATGTTGGTTAAAATTTATAAAATCATAGGCTTATGGTTCTGCTCAAAAAATAACCGGAGCCGCAAAGTGAGCGTGCTCGATATACAAATGCTAGGGTTACGGACTGATGCTGAAACATATATTAAGAATTGATCCTGCCGCCTCTCCTGAAAAAGCTGAGCAGCTTGCCAAAGTTTGGGACGAAGTGGCTAGCTCAATAGTTGAAGAGATGCTGGCTCACGCGAAACCTCACATGGACGATTTACATATCGATCTTCGTGAAGAAATGGCGCTTGAGCTGGCTAAGCTAATTACCTTCATTTCAGAAAAAGTTGTGGTTGACCGTATGAACGATCGTGTCATCAAAGGTATTGATCCTCAGGTTGAGCGTGAGCAGTGTTTTAATTCAAAAGGGAAAGAGAAAATATCCACGACTGCACAAAACTGTGCGGACGGGATTTGGTTGAGAAAATATGCTGAACGGTGGAAGCCAAAAACAGAAGCTGCACTAAGAAAAGAAAAGAAGCAGAAAAAAATGCCTGTTACCCTTCAACGAGTCGAAGAAAATCACTTTATTCCAAAGTCTTTTATAAAAAAATATTGGGCGGAGGGTCAGTTTGTATACAGAAGCATCAAGACACCAAAAGGGCTTGATGAGAAGAAAAAAACACCTGTTGGTAGCTGGGGTTTTCGACCAAACCTCTATTCGGACCACTTAGAGGCATACTTCGGGCTTTTAGAGGGCGATGCGGCAATGCCGCTCCAGATGGTTCTGAATGTAGAGCCTTTGAATCGTCCTCAGCGTGAGGCTCTAGTAGGTTTCATAGTAATTCAGCGGATAAGAAACCCGCATTTCATGGAGTCATTAGTACGTTCTGTTGCCCCTCTGGTTGCCTCTGAAGCGGGGCAAGGCAAGGTCGATGATAAGCAATACATGAGAGCTGTGTACGAGACGCTATATAGCCAAAATGACTTCTATGACAAATTGGCGAGGCCAATAATTTATAGCCGCTGGGTGGTTGTACGCTCGGAATCCCCAGATTTTGTGCTACCGGATGTATGCAACTTATTTGGGAGCTATGAAAATAGGCAATACGTTGTAATGCCCTTAACACCTAAAGACTGTTTAATTGTGCTTCCAATAAAAATAGATGAGCCGAGAATTGTCCCTCACTATATTGAAGCATCTGAGCCTATGGTTAGAGATATATCGTATGTTCTTCGCTGCGCATCCAAAGAAGAGTTTCTGAGCAAGAGCAACGCATCTTTTAATGCAGCCAATGAAGAGCCTAACAAGGTCATCCAGCGGATAATTTTGTCTATCGCCAAAATTACCGCTGATGACTAGCGTTAGCTGCTCGAGTTGTATTTTCATATTTCTTAAAATTTCAGATGGATGTAGCTATGGAAAAAATGTATCAAGTTTTTGTTAGTTCAACATACGAAGACCTTAAAGAAGAACGAAATGAAGTTATAAAAGTACTTCTAGAGCTAAATTGCTTCCCTGCTACAATGGAAAATTTTCCAGCCGCTGACGATGATCAATGGACATATATTAAGCGCTTGATCAAAAGCTGCGACTACTACATTGTAATTATAGGGGGGCGCTATGGGACTGAGCTTCCATGTGGGACAAGTTACACGGAAAGGGAATATAAGTATGCCGTGGAAAATAATATACCTGTCCTTGCATTCTTACATCATGATGCTGGGAAATTGCCGGCAGATAAAGTTGATCGCGCCCCTGATAAAGTAGAAAAGCTTGAAGCTTTTATTGCACTTGTAGGAAAAAAACTAAGAAAAACTTGGAGAGATAAAGTTGAACTTGGAGGCGTTGTCAGTAGGAGTCTTACTGTAGCTAGGGAAACAAATCCTCGAGTTGGTTATATTCGAGGAGATAGAAAAACAAGTGAGCACTCTGAGTTGGCTCTGAAATATCTAGAAATTGAAAGAGAGTATTATGAGTTAAAGGGTGAAATGATAAAACATCCAAAATATTACGAAGACTTCGATCATGCTATTCCAGATATAGAGGGGATTTTGAACAATGCGGCAAGAGAAAATACTTACCTAGGCTCGCCTCTAAAAATTAGGGTTTTGGGTGTTTGTTTTCATAAGTCATTCCCTCTTCTAAGAAATTTTATTTTACGCCATGCTGCTAGTGGAAAAAGAGTTGAGATACGACTATCTACTTTGGATAGAAATTCCGAAATAATGGGAGTTTTGGATGATATATGGCACAGCTACTACGATGTTTACGAGAAGCAACTAGAAAGTATGATCGAGCAGCTAAAAAAAATAGATGGTGCAGATATCACACTAAAAATCACCAAATACTCACATATGCCGAACTGGCACGGAATACTTATAAATAAAACTCATCTTTTCTTAAGTTCGTGCCTTTGGAGTAGTGATAAAAAAATGACCGCTGGAGAAAATCACTACGGATATTATAAAAAAGGAGCTAGCGGCTTGCATGATCGAAAAGCAATACAATTTAAACGTTGGTTTGATTACAGTCGGTTTAATGGGACTGTAAAAAAAGAAAACCAGCTGGTGGTGGATACAAAGAATGGAATATTTAAAAAGATCAGCTAATCGGGTAGCCAAGCAAATCGATGGGGTCAGCCATTAGCAATTCTCTGTCAGGCAGGCAAATGAAAACACTTCATTGTTAAACACAATAAATATACGGTGTGTGTCGTGATTATCCGTTAAAGCAAGTATTGCATCCGTATTCTCAAGCTCAAGGCATCGGAACAAGTCCGCACCAGTCAGCCATCAGGGTCCAGGCAAAACCAATATTTCGGTCGTGCCCCCGGCCATATACATGGCCCCAGAAAATCGTAGGTACCCAAACGTGTCCATACCCGGTCGATGAAAAAAAATCGATGGGGTCAGACTCGATTGATTTTTAAAAATATTGAAAAGTTATGAACTGCTTACGAAGTAGTGTCAAAAATGTGAAAAGGGCGAGTCAAAAAAATAAAAATTATCTAAATCGATCGAGTCTCTGGATGACAGGGTTAAACAAGCAGACAAACAGGTTAAGCAATTAGCCAGTGAAGACGCTGTCTGCCAGCGACTGATGGCAATACCCGGTGTGGGTTCTTTGATTGCCACGGCATTGGTTTCTACCATCTGGCTACTGACGAGAAATAAAATCTTTTATTGTAATGGCTGTTGATGGAAATTCTCGTAATACTTTTTTGTCTTGAGTAACGAGTGGAATATTGAGGTGATTAGCGAGTGCAACAAATTCACAATCATAGGATGAGCAGTTACTTTTGCTTACTAACGAAAGAACTTGTGATGAAGTAACATCGAATTCATTTTGAGCCATAATATTTTCGGCTGCTTCTTGAAGTTGCAATGCTTTTTCGAAGGTAATGATATTTTTTCTAAGATAAAGTGCTAACACATTTCTAAATTCACTTTTCCAGAGTATTGGTGCCCTCCAAGCTGAATCAATTTTATAAAGGGTATCAACTGATTCTGAAAATGCAGTAGGAAGTAAAAGGTAGCTAATAATATTAGTATCTGCAACTATCATGGTCTTCCTTTATTTATTACAGTATCAATATCTTCCGCCGTGATGATATCTGGTGAAATCTGAGCTCGCAGAGCTTGAATATTGGCAAGAGTTTCTTCAGGAGAGGCTTTCGTTGGGAGTAGCGAGCGCTTGAGGCAAACGATAACTTCACTGTTGATGCTTCTATGATGTTGTTTTGCAACGAGTTTTAGCTCATCGTAGAGGGCTTCAGGGATGTTTTTAATGGTTAATGCTGGCATAATTAGATATCTCCACTTATTATATATGGTTGCATTATGGTGTCGTTTTGACATTCGGTCAAGTGGCAGCGAATGCCATAACGAATTAGAAAATAAGGGGACGTTACCAATGTCATTAAGTTAACAAAAAACGGCGTGCCGCAGGTTGGCGGTGAGCTTGTGAACCCCAACGGGACCGGTGATGTTGGGGTTCGCAACGCAAGTTCACCACCAACCTGTACCAGGCAGGAATTTTGGCTTAACTTAATGGCATTGGGGACGTTACCCTTATTTTAGCCAACGAAAAGACTTTGGCGAAACATAAAATGGTAGCGTTCCCTTTTATGCCTTCTACTATTCCGTGAGCACTGAGAGGAGCATTTTGTTCGGCGAGAATGTGCCGGCACCTCGGAGTTCAACGGTCCAGGCGCTGTAGCGCCGTTTCCCACGAAGGGAGGAGATCGGCCAGGACCCAGTAAGCTTGCGTATAGTTTGCAGATATCAGTGAAAGCCCCGCTTCGGCGGGGCTTTTTTGTAGCCCGGATTCAGGTATGCTTTATCCGGCCATGGGTATTTATTAACGGCTTGCTAATCATCCCAACGAACATAAATCAGTGCTGTGCGAGCATGACTTTTTGCCCACACATCCACGCCTGCCAGTTTGTTGACCCAGCGTGCTTCGATTTCTTTGGCGCTTTCATCAATGATGTGTTCCAGGAAAACCTTGAACAGCAGGAACTTGTTGTCCCAACCAACTTTTTTGGCTGTGTCGTTCATAATTTCAAACTGATTGGTTTGTGCATGCACACGCTTTACAGTTTCGTAAACGTCTTTGACGTAGGCTTGGGTGATGCGCACGTCTTCTGCTGTGCCAATCTGGGAGAGATGGCCGCCAACAAAAACATCAAAATCATAGCTCAGAATGGCATCGAACATTTTCAGGTATTCATGAAAGTTATGCGTTAAGTCGAAATCCATGAAAGGGACGTATCCGGGTGTCAAAGAATCGATAACCATAAGAAACTTTCGTTGTGGCAGATAAAAAAACACATCGTTTTCGGTGGAATGGTAGTTGCCATGCTGGTTTAACTGAATGGTTT
>JAADHS010000071.1 GCA_013151745.1 Gammaproteobacteria bacterium
GCAACTGCTTATCTAAGTCCATCATGCCACGTTCCGCAAACGGGTATTTTGAGCTGATGTAATTGATGAAGTCTTTTTTAAGGTGATTGAGTATGGATAAGGGTTGCATAAAAGTGTCCTGTTGCGGTTGCAATGTTCTGAAAACAAAACTGCCAGCAAACGTTAAGCCAGATCAAAATTGGGTTTTAATTCGTCTATTTTTAAAGCAACGATTTTTATTGCACATTGACAAATTGAGAATAGGATTGTCAATGTGTCATTGTCATGTTCGTTTTTATCTCACAGAAAGCAGTTATTTTTTTCTTTTTAAATCAATAAATTACCTAGTTCATCCAACGCCTCTATTGAAAAGTCCCATAATGGGACCTATAGTACTCATATTGGGACTTATATAAGGTGATAGTATTGGGTTCGATTTTGCTAGGCGATGCGTTATTTACTAAGACACAGCAAAAGGTGTTGGGACTGTTGTTTGGTAAGCCAGATGAGACTTTTTATTTTAATGAGATTGTTCGTTTGGCCGAGGTTGGCAAGGGTGCAATCAAGCGTGAACTGGAAAGCATGTTGGCGGCGGGGTTAGTGACTGTGACCCGTATTGGCAATCAAAATCATTATCAGGCGAATGCTGAGTGTCCTATTTATGTTGAGCTTCAGGAAATAGTACGCAAAACTTTTGGCGTCACTGATGTGCTTAAGTCTGTTCTGGTTCCGCTAAGTGATTCGATCGATTTTGCATTTGTGTACGGCTCTATCGCCAAGGGTAATGCGATGGCAAAGAGCGATATCGATTTGATGGTGATTAGTGAGAGTCTGGCTTATGCTGACTTGATGACCGTGTTGATTGAAGCTGAGCAGTCACTCGGTCGGACGATCAATCCGACGATTTATCATTTGGCGCAATTTAAGCACAAGTGGTTACAGGGGAATGCTTTTATTACTCGGGTGATGGAACAATCAAAGTTATGGATAAAAGGGGATGAGAGTGACCTTGGAAAATCTTGATAACCTGGTGAAGCTTGGGCAGCTTAAGATTGAGCCACGGGACCGAGCTGAGTTTGATGGTATGGTGGGTTCGGCGAAAAGTTGATTGACAGAGTTAATTGATATCACAGAAGAGTTATTGCGACGAGTTGAGACTTTGACGGATAGCTCAGATTAAGCGTAGCGAATCCACTAAAAATCACAATGAGAAACGCATGGCAAAATATATCCGAGTGTATCAAAACGGAGGTTGTTATTTTTTTACAGTGGTGACGTGGCGACGAATCCGATTATTTTCAAGCTCAACTCATGTGGCGATTTTACGACGGGTGATCAAACAGGTAAAACAACAATATCCATTTGAAATTGATGCCATGGTGGTTTTGCCCGATCACTTGCATTGTCTATGGCGGATGCCAATGCATGATGATGATTATTCGACGCGATGGCGTTTAATTAAGCGATATTTTTCACAACAAATCGATACGCCAGTGAACCCGCGTGGTGAAAAACAAGTTTGGCAACGTCGATTTTGGGAGCATTTAATTCGGGATGAAAGCGATTGGCAAAACCATATGAATTACATTCATTATAATCCGGTGAAGCATGGTTTGGTTGATTCGCCGGTGCAATGGCCTTATTCGTCGTTGCATCGGGCGATAAGAGCAGGATTTCATGAGTCGGAATGGGGTCAAGTTGAACCCGATTCAGTGAAAGGCATGGCATTGGAATGAGGATAAGCCTTGGTGGATTTAATCATGTTGATGGTGGATTCGCTGCGCTTAATCCACCCTACCTATTCGATAACATCTATGCTTGTAGCGTGGATTAAGCGTAGCGAATCCACTAGAATAATGCACTGAAACAGCTATTTTTTAGGCTGTATTGAATTGAATAATTCCTCATCTATTTCCACCGGCTCTTCGTCTGCATTAAATTTTTCGTCAATGAGTTTATCCAAATCAATGGGCTGACTATTTATTGATGGTAATTTGCTTTCAGGAGAAAATTGAATGTTAAAGGTATCCATGATGGCGTCCATATGTGGGCGTCCATGTTCGTTAAAAAATTCTCGCATGGATACGCTATGATTAAGAGTGATCATGAATTCTATAACAACATAATGCTGGGGGGTAATGGGTATAGCATAGCTAACATCGAAGCGTCTTGCCGGTGCTGATGCTGATTCTATCGGGTAACGAAACCAATGCAATGAATTAATGGTTCTAATGGTATACGCTTGATAAAAATCAGGATATAAGAATGATGGTTCTCCATTATCATTTTCTAAAATTTCTTTTCTGCTCTTCTCGTTAAAACCTCGGATGATTGTACCAACAAATTCAAGCGGATTTAAAATATCGTACTCTGAATTTTCGGGAGCTTGTTTAACGTAGATGGACATCATGACGGAACCTTGTTCTTTTGCAAAAAAACCTTTGTCCTTAAAATCCCACCATCGCTGAATAAAAAGGAATTCTTGATACTCTTTAAATAAATTTTTATCCGTTAGGCTGACTGATTCAATCATGTCCTCGGCTGGCATATCGGTGCTGAAATTTTCGGGTATCGAAAATGAGATAATTTCTCCTGACAAATTTATTTGCCGAGGTTTAAATTGAATGTGTTCATCGGGAAGGCTACTAAAACCAAACGCTTTTGATAAAAAGGCGAACATAATGATTACCTGTAAACTGTACTTAATGAGAGAAACTTTCATCATTTTAAAAAATTATTAATGTATTTAATTCCACCTCGACCGGCCTGGTCGATAACATTAAATCCTTTTTGCAAGGTATTTCTTCCTTTGCCGGGGCCATGACGCATTTGCTGATCCCAGGCGTCAAAATTATCATGCATTAAGGAATGAGGACTTTGTTGAACCGTGCCACCCATGGCGTGATTAGAATAAACCACTGATCCAATAACACGCCAAGGGTTGATGGTGTTTAACCCAATGATCGTGTTCACCATATCATAATCATTGGCTTTAGTCGCAATCACATCGACGCCTGCGCGCTTAAATAAAACACTGGAACGCAAATTATTATTGGCATTTCCATGAAAGGCGACGCTATGCATGTTGAGTGATTCACCTTTATCTTTACGAAAAATACCGTTAAATCCGCCGGTGATTGCCCAACTACTGTTGCCATTTAAATGATAACGAACAGCTTCGGCGAATATTAGCCCACCTTGGCTATGTACAACCCATTGAGTTTGATGCTTATTCTCTTGTGTTTTTACCAAGATGTCACTTAATTTTTTAGATACATCGGTTGTTATGCCAAATTTATCTTGAATCGATTCCCAGGTATCACCCGGTCCACCAACACTTGGATTGTGGAAAAGTGTGTATTCATGGATAGTATTTTCACCAAACTCAAATTCCAAATGGGCACCCATCAGCCAAATGGCTTTATTTAGATTATTCGATTGTCCGTTCACGGCGGCATAGGGTGTCGTTACAAGATTTATTTTTTTGGTTTCCCATCGACTCGCTCCAATTTTTTTGACTTTGTAAAGTCCAATTTTTTCAAGCTTATCACGCTGTAATCGAATATTGTCTTTTACTACAATGTTAAAAACGAGTATCTGCCCATTGATAATATTATAGAAAATATGGTGGTAATTTGATGCAAGCGTCCGCGTATCAGTTGTCCCCTTTTTTAAATAGCCTCCAAAGGTTGGCCGTGGATTTCCTCTCAGTGATACAATGGCACGTTGCAAGTTAATAAAAGTATGATGTGCTCGTTCCTTTTTAAAAATTTTATCTGCATAGCCAGAAAGAAATATACGATAGCCATTATTTATTACCTTCTGTTCAAATGATGGCTTAAATAGGGAGGGTGGCTGCAAGTTTAAATGTATCACCTCCTGAGGTGATACTTGTATATTGCCTTCTGCAAATATTTGTTTATTGATTAAATCAGCTCGGTATTTCATGGTGAGTTCTCTTTCATTTTTTGAATGATATGGATGACGCCTACAAGTTTCGGAGGTAGCGTGGATTAACTGAAAGCAACCAGGAAATTCAGTATCATACAAATTATGAAGCCTTTCGTATGGGGGCCGTTGTTTTGGCCGTTTCAGATTTCAACGCAAACACATTGTGTTGGATATTCGGCGTTAGCTTTTGATATTGATCATAGGCTTGCATAACAAACTGGGGGTAGTCTGGGTGATGTTTTAAGAGGGTAGGGAATTGGGTGGTTACCAACCATTGTAGGTTGTCTCGATTCAGTACCGGGTGGTTAATACCATAATGCAACCAGACTAATGCGTCGATTCTTGCCCTATTTTGCATTGTGTTTTGGCCGGTTTCCATTGCCTTGATGAGAATCATGCCTTGGATCATGAATTCGGTTGAGTAGTTGGTGAGGGGGAGACACTTTGCGATTTCTAGTGTCACATTGGATAAACAAACGTTTCTAGTACAAAAATCGATAGGTAGACCAGACCAGAGAATAAAAATTTCAATCGCCATAAATCATCACATTGATTAAACTGTATAGCCCAGACATTATTATCACACCAAACACCTTTAGGTATCGAAGATGTGATCAAGGTTCTTTGATTCGAACTACTCGAAATTGCCCTCCAAACCAACGTCTCCTTACCAAAATTCACTTGTCCCACTAATTTTTCCCGTAACCCATACTGATTAAATTTAAAATTCTGCTCATTAAATCCACCAACCATCGGTTCAAATAAGTTAAATTGTCGTCCGCGATATAACGGCACCCATTTGGTGGTTTTGCCTGCTTTAATATCGGTGAGGCTGGGTAACTCATGGGGTGGGATATTTTCCGCAAATTCAGAAATGCCTTTTTTTGGGCTTGCAGTTTGATTTAAACCAACTCTTACTGAAGCATCAATCTGCGGCAAATAAATCATCGGACCACTGGCTTGATGCAAGGCTTGGGCAATCTCCAATTGCCGTTGATCTCGGAGTCCTGGAATAGCCAATGCTTCTCGGCTGAAACTCTGTTGGATCACCTCCAAGTTGAGTTGCACGGGTTTGTGACCTTTGTTGATGTGATTGAGATTCAGCGTGTCGATGTTTTTTTCGACACTATCTAACTCATTGGGATCGGTGACACCATGGACAAAACGAGCGGGGACTCTGGCACCGCCGTGATTAGCGATTAAACACAGAAACTCTACACGACTGTCAATTTCAAATATCCCCATGCTGTTGACAAACGAAATTGATTCTTCGAGTCCCCATTGCTGAAAAAAATGTTGACGTAAATTGGTAGTGGCTTTATTGGCAAACAAGGATGCACGGCTGGCGATGAGACCTACTCGACCTTGATTTTTTGTGTATTTTTCACAAGCTAGAGTAAATAATACACATAAATCAATTTTCCCTTCGGGTTTGATTTTACTTTGTTTGCCGGATCGCCAGAAATTAGACAGGCTACTATTTTCATGAAATCGATCTAACCACAAGGTCGCTGCTCGTGGCGCGACTTGAGACAAGGTTTGTAGACGTTGTCTCTTTTTGGCGGGTGGGGTGCTCATAAACTGTGGATCAATTTCTGGATAGACTTCTTTATCCTTGACACCCACCACTTTCCACGGCGGATTAGAGATCACCGCATTAAAACCAAAGCGTTTGACATCGGCAAAGATATGCGCAAACTCCACTTGCCAATGAAAAAACTGATGGGTTTTGGCGGTTTTCAAGCTAATTTTTAGTGTTTTAAGCGCAGTAGATGTTAAATTTTTACTGCGTCGTCCTCGAACTAAAGTATTCTCGTTTAACAACCAATCGCATAATTCTTGATACACCGCAAAACTGGGGTAGTGTTGATACTGATCCAGTGGCCAGTACCATAATGCGGTATTTAAATCCCCCAGGGCTTTGAGGCGTATGTAGGCACGTTGATGGGATACCATATTGGCGTAGATTTTTTTACCTAATTCGGTGATCAGTGCTTTTTTTCTTTTGCGCTCCAGGGTTTCATCAATCACCATGTCATAGGCCTCAATCAATACCGGGTCCATGTTGGGCAATAACGCCAGTCGATCTTTGTTGCGATCATCTAGCCGATCAATCACCTCGGAATTTTCTTGAATTTCTTCAAATTCTTCGTGGGCGGTTTTGACAAGCTGCAAAAACCGATTGACCGTTTGCTGTTTAGTGATCGCCCAGGTATGCCAGTCTTCCACTAACAAGCCTTTTTTCTCCAACGCTAGTTTGGCTTTTTGTTGGGAAAAAAGGTGTTGTAGTCGATCGGCATTGGGGGTTTTTCCATAGGCGATTTGACTGTCATCCCAGGCTTGCCACAGGGTTTTGTCAATATCGATTTGCTCAAACGGAATATCAAACAAGGGGCTAAACTCAAAGCCGGATTGCCAGGTTACTTCATGGCGTGATTGGAATTCGGCACCAATCAGTGAATTCCCTGATTTGAGGTGATGATGTAAAAACGGTAACGGTTCGCCTTCCATCAAGCATTCTAAATACAAGGCGGTGCGGCATAATTGAATACTGAGCGGATTGATATCCACGCCGTATAGGCATTGTTCCACAATCTGGCGTTTGCATTTTTGTAAATCGCGGGCGCTGACTTGCTGTTTACCTCGCACATCCAGATGGCGTTCTTTGACCTTGGCATCGAGCAGGTGTTTCGCCAGATAACGGGTGGCGGCGATGAGAAATCCCCCGGAGCCCACCGCCGGTTCAACCAGCCGAATATTTAAAATTTCGTTGACAGATTTGTTTTCCACCAGGGGTTTTAGAGTGCGTCTGACCAAAAACTCGGCCAATTTAGGTGGCGTATAAAACGAGGCGGTTTGGCGTTTGGTCCCGCCCATGCTGGCCAAGACAAACTTGCCTTTGCTGGGTATTTTCCCCGGTCGTCGTGGATGAATGGTCAGGTCGAATTTCTTTTGTTCTTTATTATTAATCCGGTGTAACTGCATTTGATTGGCAAAATTCACACT
>JAADHS010000262.1 GCA_013151745.1 Gammaproteobacteria bacterium
CTTGTCGTAAGCGTCTACCAAACTGGCATCGACATACAGGTCAGGAATGACATCTAACTGCATTAGTGATTGTTGCATTACTTTCTCCTAAAAATTGACCGAAGAAAGCGCCCCTCGGGGAAACTTTTCCCGGTTGGGTTTGATGTCGAAGCTATCCGATAGCGACGTTGTTAGACCAGATTTGCTCCCTTGGATCAAAAGCGTAACCGAGATCTTTGAGACGATTCCGCTGTAAACGGAACTTCAATCGATCCACCGTTGGGTCGAGTTTGACTTGAGTACCCAGAGGCCACAACGAATCAAACAGAGCCTCATCGTTACCACCATCGTGGTCATTTTTTTCGCTTTCAGTATTAACTTCTGCGGGTTGATCCGTTTGTTCAGAGACAACAACCTCCGTTGATTTAGGTTGGCTATCTACTGGATCAGCTTCAGCTGCAACTTCTTTATCTTCAGGCTTGAGATCGTCAACACCATCAAGGTTCAGGCTCTTGATTGTTGCCCTAACCTCAACGACAAAACGACCGCCTGCCAAATAGGATGAAGGAAATATCTGCGTAACATTGAAATCCCCCTCATACTGGCCTTCCTCATACTGTTCCAGTAGCGTGTCCTTAACGGCAAACTCCCCTAAATCAGTGATCAGACGGCCGACATTAAATGGCCCGTTACGGCCCTGGATAGTACGAATAGTTAAAACACCATCGCAGTCGTGCCGGACGCAGGGCAGTCGGGGCAAAAGGAATCAGCTGTCGCGTAAGCGAGGTGATTTTTGGCAGAGACGCCAAAAATCTATACCGAGGTAGCGACACTATCGTGATACTCATGGATCACCTCTCTTGGCTAGCAATTGAAAAATGCGCAGAAAGATATCCCGTGACAGGGAAAGCTCCCTGTCAGGGTTGAAAAAAATGCCGTTAGGCTGGGTGAAAATGAACCGGCGACCAGAGGGTCGTTGCGCCTGTTACACGGTTCGGCGGAGGCTGGCGCAGAGCCAGCAAAGGATCGCTGAATACACAGCGAGTGAAATAGGTTTCAGGCTAGCGTAGGCCACATAACAAATCAATAGGATATTTTTTTGCGTTCAAATAAATTTTTCTTCAATGTGAATAAAAAATTGCATGTCGATCATTTTTGGAAACGGTGGTTGGTGCTGGAATAGCTGTAGAGTGTATTAAGATCCTGTGTTTTCCTGAGTCACGATGCTTGGCTTTTTGTCATTTGATGTTGAGGCGGGCTCTTCTTTTTGTTTGAGAAAAGCTTCGAGAATCAGGGGCACCATAAGTTCAGCGGCTAGCTCCAAATTTGGCTTGCCTCTTGATGGACGCATTATTTCTGTTTTTCGACGCATTAAGTGTAACTACTACAAAGCGATAGAATATTCATTTGGAAATTTCCAGCTACACCCAGTTTTCAACCCGAAGTCCTGGTGCTCGCTCAAATTCCTTCATATTGTTGGTGACCAGAATTAACCCCATGGCCCTTGCGTGGCCAGCAATCATCATGTCGTAGGGGCCAATCGGCTGACCGAGACGATATAACTCGGCCCTTAATTGACCGAAATGTTCCGATGCGTGGTCTTCAAAAGGGGCCACTTCTAGGCGCGCAATCAATCCCTCGATATCGGCAAGATTTCGTTCGGGTTGGGATGACCGCTCAGCGCCATAGATCAGCTCGCCTTTTGTGACGGCTGAAATGCACATCTGGTTTTCGTGTTGCTTAAAGGCCTTGCGAACTTGCTTAGGACGATTTTTGATGGTGTAGATGACAATGTTGGTATCCAGCATATATTTCAACATGCTTAAAGTGCCTCGCGCTCTTGGTCAGCGGGTTGATCACGGTCGAGCATAAAATCATCGGATACGCCACGACCATCGAACCACTGATCCCAGGACTCTCCTGCAGGGGTAATGATACGTGTATTACCGACGGCAACAATATCCACATTTTTTATGGTGTCTGGCAATGCGACAGGTTTGGGGAGTCGTACTGCCTGGGTTTTGTTGCTCTTGAATATGGTCGTGTGGATTGCGGTCATCATAGCCTCCGGGTATATCCTTGACGTATATTCAATTATATCGGCTTGCAGGGATATATCAATAGTATATTCCTGCAGTGGTGTGTATGAGGTCTATTGGGCCTTGTTCATAATCCAGGTATGATCTCGCAACATATTGAATATTAGCTAGAAACCGGCAATTTTTGATTTCACGAAAAATTACGGTATAAGGTCGCATCCCCTTGGGGACGCCATACATGTCTGGTTTTTAACCGGGATGCTGTAAATACAGCAATCTAAAGTCTCTGGGTCAAGCACGATGTGCTTGACCCAGAGTTTTTAGCAACTCTTTCCAGCGCTTGCTGGATGTCTCTTCGAAAGTTCTAGCCAATGTTTTTAGTGTCTTGGTCATGTCAGACTCGCTGAGCTTGGCAAGCACCTTCTGTGCGCAGGTTTCTTGCTCCACGCGATCTATCTGTGCCTCAAGGTTTCTACGCTGGGTGGTCACTTCTCAAGCGCTGGACCTGGGACATCCAACTTCACGATCAAATCCATCGTTTTTTTGATCTGACTGTTGATGAGTGTGATTTCATCGCGGAACTCAATAGTCGGGTCGTTGAGTATTGATAAGGTTAAGTATTTTTTTGATGATATGCTAATAGGTTGGAGGGATAGGTCAGACTTACTTGAAAAACACCGACTCGCTTGCATTCGTGTTTGAAAACTTGACCAGTACCGCGTCAATTGATACATCTGATCGATTTTTACTGGAGCGCAGGTATAGCGCAGCTTTTTCGATTTGTGTTTGAGAGTTCATAGCAATGCCCCTATTCGTTGAATTTACCTAATGGGATCAGGCTTTGTTATGTGCCATCTTTAACAAGTTCAACGAGGTAACTGCTAACTCTTTCCAATCTAGAAATAGTTTCACTCAAGGATACTTTTCCCATTTCTTTACTCAAAGATGAATCTAATTGTGAAAGCACTCTCCGTGATTCGTCAATTAATTTTTCACCTAAGTCAGTGTATAAAATTTGTTTTTGCTTTCCTGTCCCATCAACTTGTATTAAGTAACCCGCAGCACAAAGCTCCTTAACAGTTTTGGCAACCATCTGCCTTGAAACTCTGAGATTTCGCGCTATTTCAGAACCATAGTTTACTCCACAGTCTAGCGCACTTAGAAAGCTGAGCGTAGATGCTGTGGCTGATTTATAACCTTGTTTTCTTAACGAGTCCGATACATGTTTTGTAATTAACTCATTGACTTTGGATGATGCAAAAACCAGTTTCAAGGACTGACTATCTACCATCGAAGTACTTTTTTTTGTCACCTTGGTTGACATGAGAATCCTTTTGATTTACTTTATGTAAACTTAGTTTACATGGAGCCATTCGAAATGGTCACGTTAAAAACACTTTTTATTATAAATTCAGTAAGTTGTATTTCTTTTGGAGCTGGTTTTTTGATTTTCCCAGCAATAATATTGAATTTTCTAAGCACGGACGCCCAAGCCTCGGAGTGTACAATCACAGTGATAGGAGCTGCGCTTATCTTAAATGGATTGCATTTAATTTGGACTGCCCAAAAAACTGAAGTTTCAAGAACGCTAACGCTATATTTTTCCGTTGGCGATATATTATGGGTGGTTTTCACATTTATTTTGATTTTTATTGAGCTATGGGTAACAACGCCAAAGGGAATAACAATATCAATAATTGTTGCTGTTTTTATTGGAGCACTCGCTATTTTTCAACTGCAAGAAAGAAAAAAACTGAGCGGTGTTTCTAGCACATAACATAATGATGGGACAGGTATGCAACCCTAAAGAGAGAAAAGGGATTAAATGTGAGTTTTCTATTCTGAGGCTCGTATTCTAGAACTGCCATTTTGAACGTCGAATTTACTGATTTTCTGCTTGGATTTATTATTTTCATTAATCATCATCCATGATCATCGGTAAAAAAGACCTACCCGCCACGCCAAGATCAGGTGTGCCCTCGGATGACAGTATATTTATCTTCGGTCTGTTCTGAGATTTTTTTTGAAACCTTTTTCGCGGATCATCCAATTTCGACTAAAGTTTCATCCGGGTTGACGCTATCGCCTTTATTGACATGAACGTCTTTGATCGTGCCTGATATTGGTGCTTGTATTTCAGTCTCCATTTTCATTGCTTCCGTAATGAGTATCGGGTCTCCCTCGGCAACGGTGTCACCAATTTTCACTAATACCTCAACGATAGTCCCCGGCATGGACGCAGTGACATCTCCGGGCTCCCTGGCGAGGGGGCGCTTGCTTCCTTTAGCGTGACCATGATTGACCAAAATAGGTTCTTTCCCTCCCGAGGAGACGCTGACTTCATCTAGCGTTTCCAGCATGATTTCTTCTGGGACACCATCGACTGATAAATAGAAAGGGCGGTGGTTTT
>JAADHS010000072.1 GCA_013151745.1 Gammaproteobacteria bacterium
AAAGTAGGACACCGCCAGGCTTTAAAGCCGAAACCCCTGATGCGTTTGCATCGGGGGTTTTTTTTTGCGTAAAGACGTTAAAATAGACTCACTTATGGATGCTGCTCAACTCATTTTAGTTAAAATAGCGGATGGTTCGTTTTGTTCTGGCAGCGAGCTGGGTCGGCTGCTGGGAGTGAGTCGATCCACTGTGAATAATTATATTAAAAAGCTTACCGCGTTAGGCCTGGATATCCAGGCGGTGCCAGGCAAAGGGTATAGGCTCGCTGTCCCTTTAGAGTTGTTCAAAGAGCCGTTGATCTATGAACACCTTTGTCGCTCGTCACGAGAATGGGTTTCACATATTGAAATAAAATTTCAACTCTCTTCTACTAATTCCTATTTAATGAGTTTAGCTAGAGCGGAGTCGCAAAGTTCTGGCGTTGCCTGCTTTGCCGAGATGCAATCTGCAGGTCGAGGCCGTAGGGGTAAGTCATGGTTCTCTCCTGTTGGAGAAAACATTTATCTTTCGGTACTTTGGCGGTTTAGACAGACATCTGAAGATTTTGCTTGTCTTGGTCTGGCTATGGCGATTGCGGTTGCGCGCGCAGTAAAACGGATGGGTCTGGGTGATGTAAAAATAAAATGGCCAAATGATATTTATTTAAATGATCAGAAAATGGGGGGGATTTTGCTCGAAATGACGGGGGAACCTCAAGGGCCATGTAGTGTTGTGGTGGGTGTTGGTTTAAATGTCTTTATGAATTCATCTTTGAGTCGTTATATTGATCAGGCGTGGACGAGTATAGGGCATCATCTTAATGGTGAAATTTCAAGAAATAGAGTCGCAGGTATGGTGTTGGCAGAATTGGTTTTGGCGTTAAAAGAGTTTCAACAATCTGGTTTTAAAAGCTTCCAGTCGGAATGGCAGCAATACGACCTAGTAAAAGGACGACAAGTTATATTAAAAATGGAAAGCGCTATTGTTAAAGGGCTTGCTTTGGGAATTGATCCATCCGGTGCGCTGTTGCTTGAGCGAAATGGCAAAACGGAGCGATTTTTTCACGGTGAAGTGAGTGTACGTTTAACCTAGAATCCGCAGTTGGACGAGCTAAAGTGGGCGTTTGTGGTGGTGCAGGTCAAGGCGCAACGACGCGGAATAGCCGGCTATTCCAAGGAATTGCAACGCAGAAGGTGCTATTTTTAAAAAGAGTGGCTTAATTTGTTTCCAAAAAAACTTGACCAGTACAAATCTAGGTTTAATAAGGGAGAGTGATTAATTGAAGTTGGTTGTAGACATAGGGAATAGTCGAATTAAGTGGGCCTTTAGTGAGGGTGGTGTTCTGTACGATGTGATGGAGTATAAGTTGCCCGCTCGTCGATATGATGCTTTTCTAAAAAAACAATGGCAAAGCTTGCAAGCGCCTGAGTCTCTCACCGTTTCAAATGTAGCAAAAGCTGATTTGATCGCAGCAATAGAAACGTGGGTTGATGAAAATTGGTCAGTGCCGGTTCAGTCTGTTGTGGCTAAAGCAAAAGGCTGGGGGGTGAGTAATGTCTACCGTGCTCCAGAGCGTTTAGGCGCTGACCGATGGGCTGCAATGATCGCGGCGCGGAGGCTTAATCCGCGTCGGGCTTGTTGTATTGTTGATTGTGGTACTGCCATTACCATTGATGCTATGAGTGGCGATGGTCAACACCAAGGGGGGCTGATTCTTCCGGGAATTACTTTAATGCAGGACTCGTTATGTAAAAAAACCGCAGGTGTAAAGCTTGATGAAGTTCCTTGTACGGATGCGTCGTTATCCCTGCTGGCCAGAGAAACAACTGGCGCGGTAACCGGTGGTACTTTATACGCAGCAGTAGCCTCAATAGATCGGATTACAGCTGATGTGAGAGCAGAGCTGGGTAAAAATACGGTTTGCATTATCACTGGCGGAGATGCGCCCACTCTATTGCCATTATTGTCTGGGGATTATCAATATAAAAAGGACTTGGTTTTAGATGGTTTGGCGCAAATTTCAGCAACAAAAAAATGAAGTACCTGTTTTATATTATCGTGTTTATAAACATTGTGTTTCTCGTTTGGCATTCGGCAATGAAACAAGTTGAACCTGATGACATTGTCGGAGCTCTACCGTTAATATCAGAACCACTTCGGGACGCAGGTCGCATTATCTTGTTAAGTGAAGTTAATACCTCTCTTGTTGCTGCTCAAGAGGAAGTTTTTTCGGAGAGCAAATTGTTAGTCCGTAAATTTTCAGAAAGCCTTTGTTTGACGACAGGTCCTTTTGGTAGCGCTGATGAAGCTTCTAGCGCGCGACTTTATTTAGCCTCCATCGGTTTAAGGGGGGGGGTCAGGGAAGAAGAAAGTGTAGATAAAAGCGAATATTGGGTGTTTATCCCATCTTACCCTTCTCTTGCGCGTGCCCGGGCAAAGTTAAAGCAATTGCAAGATAATGGCTTTGACAGTAGCATTGTTACTCAGGGTGTGAATCGCTATGCAGTCTCTCTGGGAATATTTAAAAACAAGAATGAGGCTAAGCAACATTTAGTTAAATTAGAGGGAAAAATACGTGATATTGAATTGGGCGAACGTATTCGTACAAGAACAAAATATTGGTTAGACATCGAGTACAAGCTGAGAGAAGTTGTTCCTGAAGAGCTTCTTACGAAGCTCGTAGCTGAAGATTTTTCCGAGGTCGATGTTACAGCACGCGATTGCCAAAAATAGTTCTATGCTATGCTTGGAGTGTGTTTGTAGATCGTGTTACAATCGAATGAATGTAAACGCCGGTATAGCTCAGCTGGTAGAGCAACTGACTTGTCATAAAAGGCAACTTCAATCGGAAACGATTGTCGAAAATCGGGTGAATTCAGGGAAACCTCAGCGGATAAAGCCGGAGGCAATCCTGAGCCAAGCCAGGTGAAGGGTGATTAGTTGAACACTAATTAATGGTAACCTGGAAGGTGCAGAGACTAAGAGGTGAGTAGCCCAAGCAATAAGCCTCTCACGAGCGCCCGACACCCTAACGGATTGAGCCGAGGGTGATGAGATAGTCCGGTCCAGCAAGAAATTGTTGGGTAACTGAATCAGTAGGTCCCGAGTTCGACTCTTGGTGCCGGCACCACTATTATATCCAAGCTACTTTGATCAAACTTCAAGGTAGCTTGGAATTCTAAATAAGCTGTCTATTCTATCAGGCAGTGAACTAAGGTTATCCTAGGATAAAGCTATATCCTTTAAGGTTATATGCTGCCACTTCCCGAGTAAGAGTCTTCTCTATGGCTTGTATTTTAAATAAATTTAGTGACTATTTTCTTCAGTCGAATTGCCTCTAGCTGAAAATTAGAGGTGACAACTATCCTGACGCAGCGCGCGCGGTGTATCTCTGCGTTGTTAACGCCTTGACCTATACCACTGCAAATGCACACTTCAATTCGTCCAACTGCGAATTTTAGGATTATTCAATGTATCCTGCAGTGGCATAAAAAATCAGGCTCAGATTATTTTTCAAGAGCGGGAGTCCGCCACCACAAGATCAGTGCAAAGCCCACCAGAGCAAGTTGTCCCAAGGCCATATAGCTGGGTTGGCTGCTGAGTAGCGGGACTGCGATACTGGCGATTAATGCATTGCCTACCATTTGCACCGAGCCCTGCATGGCGGCGGCAGATCCTCGATTATGAGGAAAACAGTCCAGTAGCAGTATGGTCATAGCGGGTATGGCAAGACCGATGGCGAAAGTATACAGTAGCAAAGGTAGAACCACGGTAAAAATGCTTGGCGTTAAATGCAGTGCTAGAGAGATGTTTAACAAAGTTCCGAGTGTCATCACGGCTAAGGCGAGTTTCACGGTACGATCCATAGGCCAACGGTGAGCTAAGCGACCGCTTAACCAGGAACCGCACATGATTCCGACGACCATCGGTAGAAATATTTTGCTGAAATCTCTGGCACCGAGGCCTAAAAAATCGAAAATTATCGTCGGTGCTCCGGCAACATAGAGAAAAATTCCGCCAAAATAGCAGGCGACAGCGAAGATTAAAAACAGGAAGCGACGATGCCTCAGTGTTTGGCCATAAACCCGGGCAACCTTGACCGGATGAAAGGACTGACGATGTGCGGGAGCCAGGGTTTCAGGTATACGTAACCACACCAAAAGAAAAACCAGGCTGCTGTGGATCGCCAGAAAATAGAACACACTGTGCCAGCCAAAGGCATCGTGTAACCAACCGCCGACGATGGGGGCAATCGCTGGGGCGATCGCGAACAGCATCACCACTTGTGACATTGCACGTTGCGCTTCTTGCGGATTATAAACATCACGTATCATCGCCCGGCCTGCGACCAGACATCCACCGGCAGCCATGCCTTGCAATAGGCGAAAAAATAAAAACGTCGTATAGTCGCCAGAAAGAGCGCAGCCTAGAGAGGCGAAGATATAAAACAGCAGCGAGCCGATAATGACCCGTCGTCGTCCCAATCGATCTGCCAGCGGCCCCAGTATTAATGTTGAAAATGCAAACGCGGCCAAATAAAAAGCCAGACTTTGTGATAATAACGCACGGCTGATGCCAAACTCCGCTTCAATTGCGGGAAAGGAGGGCAGGTAAGTATCTACCGTGAATGGGCCGATCATGGTCACCAGGCCAACAATGAGGGTTAGCCCTTTAGGTGGATGTTGTGTCTGAGCCATTAAAGGCGACCTTTAACAATTAAAATAGAAGTGTGTTGGAAAAAAGTGACTCGGTAAGGTGTATCCGTGTTGCAAATACCAGGGTTTTGTTGGTTTTATTCAAGATACACGTGATCCAGATAAAAAATTCGGGTTGGTGAAGCGCTGTTAATTGAGAACGATAGTGTTCTTATTGCGGACATATTAAGCAACCGTTGTCGTGGACCCTGTTCGATGTCGGACAACTTTATCTGTATGTTTTGCCAGCCAGGGAGAATTTTGAATTGTTTTTTGTAGTTATTATGTTTCGCGAGTTTAGCTTTATCGTAAACGCGCAATACTAGATTAAAAGCTTGTTCAGGGTTAAAGATATGAAAGCTAAGCGTGTTATAAGGACGCCAGTCACGATCCCCTGCGTCATAGTTCACGCCACTTGATACGGCCTGCCCGGTTTCTACTTTTAAGGCGTTTTTTCCCCGGAAGACTTGGTATTTATTATCGGTAAATTCAACCTTGGCTGCTGTTCCTCTCCAGGAGTAAGGTTGCCATAATTGCAATTCAACAATTTCCTCGAAATTACCCAATTCGGTTTCATGCTGCCAGCGCCAAAACACACTGTACCAGGCCATAACGACAGGGTAAATAATATAAAAAGCAAGCATGAGCACGAGGAGGGTATGAGGCCATTTTAACCAGGCGAGAGCGCCGGTTCGTTGCCATAGATAATGAGCTGAGAGAAATGAGAGGATGCCTAGAGCCCCCGTGCTGATGTCTTGTAGTGACTGGGTACGATGAAACCAGGGTTGAACGATTTCTACCAGGCATGCGAGTAAGATTGCAGACAAGGCGGCAACCCAATACGCTTGTTGCGTGGATAATTTGCAGGTAAACACCCAATGCAAAAAGAGGGATAATAAGCCAAATGCAAAAAAATGTCCGGCGTTCATGCTTGCTGAAAGTGGCCAAGCCAAAACACCTTGCAAATTCGGCAAGCATGCTAATACAAATATAATGGTGAGTACGCCTAACGTGGCAGGTAAGCGTTTTTCGGTGTTCGTTGCTAATGTTTTTTGAGCCATTGTTGTTATTTTATCATAAAGCCCGGTCTCTATATTTAAAAGCGTTTGGACTTCAGGTGTAATTATCCGGAGTTAATATCGTATTTTTAGGGGGTTGGGTGTGATCAAGCTCCGGGTAGTCGGCGGTATAGTGTAAACCGCGACTCTCTTTGCGCAACATCGCGGAGCGGATAATAAGATCGGAGACGACCGCGAGATTACGCAGCTCTATCAGATCACTGCTGACCCGAAAGTGGTTATAGTAGTCATTTATTTCTGTAAGCAACAGTTCAACACGTCTTTTGGCGCGTTGTAAACGTTTATCGGTACGCACAATGCCAACATAGTCCCACATGAACTGTCTGAGCTCATGCCAGTTGTGTGTTACAACCACTTCTTCATCGGAATCTGTGACTCGACTTTCATCCCACTCAGGAAGGCGTTCAGGCAGGGTAATGTTGGGTTGTGTCTTAGCGATATTTCGTGCGGCTTCAGCCGCAAATACGATGCACTCAAGCAGTGAGTTGCTCGCCATACGATTGGCACCATGCATTCCCGTGTGGGCGGTTTCTCCCAAAGCATAGAGACCTTCAATATCAGTACGGCCGTAGGCGTCACTCATAATACCGCCGCAGGTGTAGTGTGCCGCCGGAACGACGGGAATGGCTTGCGTGGCCATGTCGTAACCAAAATCCAAACATCGTGCATAAATATTAGGGAAATGTTGCAAAATAAAGTCTTTGCTTTTATGGCTGATATCAAGATGGACAAATTCAGCACCTGATTTCTTCATAACGTGGTCAATCGCGCGCGCGACGACATCGCGAGGAGCCAGTTCAGCCCGTGTATCATAGGTTGACATAAAAGTTTTATTGTCATTCGGGGTACGTAACCGCCCCCCCTCTCCCCGTATTGCTTCCGTGATTAAAAATGATTTGGCTTGAGGGTGAAACAGGCAAGTAGGATGGAACTGGATGAACTCCATATTAGCGATGCGACAACCCGCACGCCAGGCCATAGCGATCCCGTCTCCCGATGCGATATCAGGGTTGCTCGTATACAAATAGACCTTGCCGGCACCTCCGGTCGCTAAAACAACCATTTTCGCACCAAAAACACCTACTTTATCTGTAGTTTTATCCAGTATATAGGCACCTAAACAACGCTTGCTTTTGCGGCCTAATTTACGGCCTGTGATCAAGTCTATGGCGATATGTTTTTCATGAATTGTGATGTTGGGGTGATTGATGGCGTGTTTTGCCAGTGAGATTTCCATTTCTCTTCCTGTGGCATCGGCAGCATGGACAATGCGCCGGTGACGATGCCCACCCTCGCGTGTCAGATGGTATTGCTTTCCTGTATTTTGATTGCCATTGATTTGAGTGAAGCAAACCCCTTGATCTGACAGCCATCGAATACTCTGTGGTCCATTGCTTACTACTTTGCGTACGATACGTTCATTGCACAAGCCGGCGCCCGCATTTAACGTATCTTCGACATGAGCTTCAATAGAATCATTTTTATCCAGTACTGCCGAAATACCGCCTTGAGCGTAGAAGGTGGCACTCTCGGTCAGATGCTCTTTGCATATCAGGTTGATCTTGCATTGGTCTGCCAAAGACAAGGCCAGCGTCAAGCCGGCAGCCCCACTACCAATGATCAATACGTCACTATTATTTTGAGTTGAAGGCTGTGATTGAGGGTATTGATAGGGCGTGCTTTTCACTTTAACGGTTCCATTTTCATATTGATGCGCTAGATTGCAGCACACTAGCATGAAAAAGAAATAAAGAAACGTTCATTTTAAGGAAATAAAGCACAACCAAAGTAAGAATAAATTACATAATGGTAGATGAGGCTAAGCAGCAGGCAATACTAGACCGATGTTGCGAAGTGGGATCTGATATGAAAAATACCCTCTTTAGTGGAGGGTATTGAAGTTTACGGATTACAGAGCTTTGATTAACCCTGAACCGAAACGCGAGCAGCCTGAGGCCCTTTAGGACCTTTCTCTACTTCAAAACTTACAGTCTGGCCTTCTGCTAATGTTTTGAAGCCGCCTCCTTCAATAGCTGAAAAATGCACAAACACATCTTCTGTTCCATCAGCAGGAGAGATGAAGCCGAAGCCTTTTGATTCATTAAACCATTTAACTGTACCTGTAACCATGTAAATTACCTCTAAGAACTTAAAAACTATAATCTTAAATTTGTTGCAAAACACGAGTGAATGTGCAACGTACAAACTCAGTGTACCTGTTTTAATCAAGAATGTGAATTCACTTTGGGTATTTAGCGGGAAAAATGCTATAACCATACAACTTTTTCTCTTGAAGTATGCGATTACCGTCGTGAAAGAATTCCGGTCATTATTGTGTTGTCCCGTCTGCGGGAAGAGCTTAGCTTTAGAGGGAAGGCGCTATATTTGTAGCGCGGGGCATTCGTTTGACCTTGCGCGTCAGTCAGGGCTGCGTTAATTTGTTGCAATCCTGGCGATAATAATGAAATGATCCAGTGTCAGTGGCATTTTTTAGAGCAAGATTATTATGCCGTTATTGCTACGCTAATCAACCAGGGAGTGAGGGGGCATCTGGGTTGCTGGAGTATTTTAGAGGAAAAAAGGCAATGTTTGCAAAACGATAAAAGCTGGATGTGAGCATAAAGGTTAACGTAATTATATTACGATTGAATAATACCTTGTAAACTTGTAAATCAGGTTGAAGGGGTATAAGTAAATTTTTTGCTAACGCAGGCCATAAGTTATGCTTTATTGTTGAGTTTTACAAGGAATTATCATGTTATACTTAGGGATAATGGATGTATTAAAGCAGAACCCTGGGCAACACAATTAGACGTGGATGTGAAAGTATAAAATATTGATTCAAATAACGTAACAGGGAATATCGACGTCATCTTGCTGGCGATGAACCTTTTTTCTGTAAAGCCAAGTGGATTAAATACAAGTTACGATACACTGCGGTCAACTGCGTTTTCCCAGGATAGATTATAATTAAGATGGATTTTTTAATTTTAGATGATGATTGGGTGATCTATAAATGAATAACCAAATGGCTGTTTTCTCTTTTTTTTCAGAAAAAAAAGATTTCAAACGTATGACTAACCCTGTCGCGGGGTGGTCTGCATTGTTTTTATTCTCTTTTCTCTGCATCGTTTCAACAAATACGTTGGCTTCTAGTGATATCACGAATACACAACCGGCGGCTTATCAATGGGATGTGCTGGACGTGGGGAGTGAGGTGTATATAGATCGGGATTTTACCTATGTCGTGGTTCCTTCTCGTTTTCAAAACCTGCCTTACCTGCGTACGGCTAACGAGGACAAAAGCGCAACGGATAAAGCGGTGAGCTTTGAGGTGAGTGATGCCGTGACCGTTTATGTGGCTTACGATGACAGAAACGAAGAAATCCCGGCATGGTTGCAGAGTTGGACACGTACAGAAACTGTGCTGTTGAGCTCGGATGTCAGTGCGAACTTGCGCTTATATACCAACGACTATATGGCAGGTACGGTGACCTTGGGCAGTAACCAGGCCGACAAAAACAGTATGTACACAGTGATCGTCAGAGCAAAAAACAGACGGCCAGAAGTGGTTTCTATTAGCGCGAATACTGATGCCAAAGAAATCGAAGTCGCATTCAGCGAGGTGGTGACGGCCGACAGTGCAGAAAATCCGTTAAACTATAGCATCACGCCTGATATATCGGTATCAAGTGCCCAGTTGAGTGCCGATGGCACTATGGTGACGTTAACAACGGGAGAATTAGGTGAAGGTGTTTATACCTTAACCGTAAATAATGTTGAGGATGAGACGGCCAATATTATCGCGTCTGATAATCAGACTGATTTTACCTACACCTCTGCTCTGGTCATAGATAAGGTGCAACAGGGAACGTACGAGCAGGGTATATTGACCGTAGATAACAAGGTGTATATTGACCGGGATTTTATCTATACCGCTATTCCTGAACGCTTTCGATATCTGAAATACCTGCGTACGGCCAATAATGACAAAATGGGTGCCGCTGAAGATTTTTTGAGCTTTGACGTGAACCAGGCTGTGACCGTTTACGTGGCTTATGACGAAAGATATCCACAGCAACCCGAATGGCTACAGAGCTGGGTGAAGACAGAAGACGCACTGAAAACGACGGATGTGGAGTCTAATCCTGCTGGCGTCAGTTTAGCTTTATATAGAAAAGAGTACGAGGCAGGTACCATCATTTTGGGTGGTAACGAAGCCGAGCACGAAGAAGACAATAGTATGTATACGGTGATCGTCAGCGCTCAAAAAGAGGACACCTTACCGCCAAAAGTCATTGCGGTTAGTGCAGACAGTGGCAATAACACGGAAGTCAAGGTCGAGTTCAGCGAAGTCATTACGGTCGAGAGCGCAGAAAATCCATCTAATTACAATATTGCACCGGAGATTTCCGTATTAACCGCCGAACTGGAGATCAAGGACACTATTTTTGTTAAATTAACAACCGACGCGTTAACTGAAGGCGTTACTTATACTTTAACGGTAAACAATATAGAGGATACCACTGCTAATACCATCATGGCGAACAGTCAAGCCGACTTTACTCTGAAGATGGGCAATAATGGAGACACTGGCGGATCGTCGGACGATGACACTGGGGGATCGTCCAACGATGATACTGGTGGGGGAGTAAATACGCCTGATGACACAGGAGGCGCGTCGACTAACCCCGATAATGGTGCGGATGGCGGCGGTGGTGGTGGCGCTATGAGTTGGTTAGGCATGTTGCTATTGGCTTTTGGTGTGTTAAAAGTGGGCTCTGGTCGTAACAGAAAATTGCGTCAATGAAGGCGCAAGTTTTGAGCAGAGGTTGAATAAATACCCTATACCTGTGGCGTTATGTTGTCGGTGTTAGCGCAACCGATGCGCGTGAAAGCGTCTATAACAAACGCCATAGGTATTTATAATTTGAAAGGCGTCTCACACGGCTCTTCCCCCTTCGAAGGAGATGCTCTTAAATAAAAGCAGGACGATTTTTTGAAAAACTGAATGGCTTTTACTCTTCGTTATACCTGAATTCTCCAATAGTTATTTTCCGAGTTTAACCCATGGGACGCTCCAGTTTACGTTGAGCCCAGGCAAACTGATCTCGGGCTGAACACACTTTTAATAAAGGATTTATGGTGTGTAAACTGTCTTCATATTATGAGATATTAGATGCTTTTTTATTGTCACCTCCTTAATTTTTAATCCATTTCAGGCTTGCATTTAGAGTCACTAGGAGGTTGTTTGAAAGTGAAAATCATAAGTTGGTTCGTCCATTGTCGGATGGCTTCCCAGGTACAAGGATTGTAAAGCAAAATAAACTTGACTATGACGACAACAAAACTAATAAAACCGGCTCTTCTTATTGCCTATCTGGCAACAAGCTACGATGTTTATTTTGACCGCCTTATTAATTTGGGGAGCCTATGGGGCGTAGTGCTCTATGTGGTTTTATTTTCAGTATTATGTGTGTGCCTCTTTGCCGTATCTAATATCAAAAATGATATTGTTCGCTATTTATATGCGTTCGTATTTTTTTTATCATCGGTTTTCATCGAATCTTATTCAAAAATAACGAATGATTTCCTGACCTATGATTCATTTATTTCTATTTTTAGTGTGCGAGAGTCTGCTGGCGATGTATTGCAGCAATATGGCGAACCTGTCATCTCCACAGTCTTGTTCAGCTTGATATTAATGCTGGGTATTGCCCTGAGACCGGCTCGGCAGTTTCAAGTTTCGCAAGCGATTTGCATTGTCACACCCATTATAGGAATTTTATTATTAACCGTTATTTTATTTTTTCGGGGTGGGGAGGGCGCGAAGGGGCTACCTTCCATGTTTACGCCACTCTCTTATTTGAACCTTTATTTATATGATACGGCAGGCCGTGTAAAAAAAAGGCAAGAAGTCAATCTGACACGAGCGCGCGAAAAGGTACCCTATGACATTGTGTTGATCGTTGACGAGAGCATATCGGCTAATTATCTCGATATTAATTCAGTTAACGGTGTGAATACGAGTTTGAAAAAAAAATATGATGCCGTCAATATCTATAACTATGGATATGCTGCTGCGATTACTAATTGCAGTGCCGGAGTAAATTATACGTTTCGTCATGGCGGTTCACGAAATAATTATATGGAAATTAATGCGACAAAGCCTTCAATATGGTCCTATGCCAAGAATGCGGGTCTGCGTACCGTGTATATTGATGCGCAGAGAACGAGGGGAAGACTGCAAAATAAAATGACGGAGAGCGAACGAGACAAAATAGAGCAGTTTGTGCAATTTGATGACGTACCGGTTCGCCAGCGAGATATGGCGATTGCGAATACGCTGATTGAACTATTCAACAACGAGACGCAAGAATTTATAATGGTGAATAAAGTCGGTGCGCATTTTCCAGTACATGATAAATATCCTGACGATTTTTTAAAGTATCAGCCGGCATTAAAAAGAGGTGACTTTCTTGGTATCAGTGATACGAGCAGCAGAGAGGGTTTTGACGGTGATGAAAAGGCGTGGGTATTATACAGGAACTCATATAAAAACACGCTGTTATGGAATGTGGGTGCATTTTTTACCAGAATATTCGAAAGAGCGAAGTTAGACAATGTCGTTATGATATATACCTCCGATCATGGCCAGGATCTTCATGAGCGGGGAAACCCAGGGAAAAATACGCATTGTGGACGTAACCCGAATATAGAAGAAGGCTTGGTACCTTTAGTTGTTATCAAAAGCCGAGGCTATGATATGCTGAATCTGCCTGTTTTTCTGGAAGAAAATAAAAATAAATCGAGTCATTACAATATATTTCCAACTTTGCTATTGTTCATGTTGTATGATCCTGATGAAGTGAAAGCCGTTTATGGTCGACCACTTAACATGCCAACAGAGGATCCCTTTACATTTAATATAAGATTTAATGCCCCCCTCGGGATCAAGCCCATTTGGAAATATATCGACTTGAATCAAATTGTGGAGCCTGTTCCTGAACATCATAACTAGAAAAAAATAAAGCCTGGAAATTAGATTTTGTCATTATCGGTCATTCATATATGAATTTAGCCCTTATTGGTTATACAGGCGCAAGTCTTGCCTACGGCTTGTTTGCATTGCTGTTACTCGTGAGCTGGCGAAAAACGATGCAAGGAGGGTTGTTAACGATAGCCCTGCTTATCAGCGCACTTTGGGCGGGGGTTGCAGCGCAAGTTGCTTACCAGGAAGATTTACAATCCATCGTTTATCAACTGTTGGAAGTGCTCCATTATGCGGCCTGGTTTTTATTTCTTTTGAAGCTTTTTGAGCAAGGTTCACAAAAATTAGTCGAAATCCATCCGTTACTGAACACGGCTCAATATTCTCTTCTGGCTTATATTCTACTGACATTGGTTGTGTTTTTGACCAATATTGAACACCTCGTTGGTTTCGATGATGAGTCAACCACTTCGCTGGCATTCACCTTGTTGTTGTTTTTGCCCATATCGGGTTTGGTTTTGATTGAGCAACTCATTCGAAATGTAGACAAACAACAGCGTTGGGCCAGTAAATTTCTCTTTTTTGGTATTGGTAGTATTTTTATTTATGATTTTTTTCTGTATTCTCATGCCATTATGTTTAACGGTTTGGACCCCTATCTTTGGCAGATTCGAGGTTATGTCAGTATCGTCGCCGTGCCTTTAATTGCAATTTCTGTTGCACGTAACCAGGACTGGTCTCCTGAAGTTTATGTTTCTCGCGATGTGGTTTTACATTCCACCACAATAGTGGGCGTTGGCTTGTACCTGATCTTGATGTCACTCGCTGGTTTTTATATCAACGAATATGGCGGGTCCTGGGGGGCTTTTTTTCAAATCATATTTTTGTCTCTGTCCCTGTTGTTATTGACTGTCGTGGTATTTTCTCGTCAGCTTAGAGCTAAATATCGGGTTTTTCTTGGCAAGCATTTTTATAAAAATAAATATGACTATCGTTTCGAGTGGCTGCGTCTGACACAAGGTTTGTCCTCTGGTGAACAAACGCAAGGGCGGTTTGAATTCGCAATCAACGCACTTGCTGCCATTGTCAATTGTCGTTCAGGTGGTTTATGGGTGTCTGAGCATACGAAAAACCTTCGTAATATTTCAGCTTGGTCTACAGCTTTAATCGATCAAGAGATCCCCCGGGATTGCGCTATGATTCGTCTTTTAGAAGAAAAAGCTTATGTTGTGAACGTTCACGATGTTGCTCATCATTCGCCGGAATATGAGGGTCTGGAGCTGCCGGGTTGGTTAAATCAGTTTGATGATCCCTGGTTAATCGTTCCTTTGTTTGCCAGTTCAACCTTCATGGGCTTCATTATTTTGTCGAAGCCGTTAATCAAAAGAGAAATTAATTGGGAAGATCGAGATTTATTGAAGGTTGCAGCAAAACAGATTGCTAATTATATTGAAATACAATTGGCTTCTGATGCATTAGGCGAGGCCAAACAGTTTGAAGCATTTAATCGTTTATCGGCATTTATGGTGCATGACCTCAAAAACATATCGTCTGAACTGCGCCTTCTCTGGAAAAACGGCGAGCGGTATCGTGATGATCTCGAATTTATTGAAGATGCGTTTGAGACAATCCATCATGCGGCTAATGAGATTGACCGAGTTGTTAAGCAATTAAAAGGGCGGCATGCTGAATCGGGTGTAAAGCAAGTTATTGATTTGGTTGATGTCGTACACTCCGTTATAGATAAAGTAAAAGCGCGGCCTCAAGTCATCTCGCAGACGCTCCATCCCGGTGTTTATCGGGTTGAATGTGAGTTGGCGCGTTTGGTTGTTGTCTTGAAACATCTTGTTGATAATGCCCAGGAAGCCACAAATAAAGAAGGTCTTGTTCAAATCATACTTTCTCGAGAAGGGGATGATAATATACTGATGATACAAGACAATGGAGCGGGTATGAGTGCAGACTTTATTCGCGAGCGTTTATTTAAACCCTTTGATACCACTAAGGGCAATGCCGGTATGGGAATTGGTATGTATGAAAGTAGAGATTTTGTACGTGGGTTGCACGGTGATATTTCAGTGGTAAGCGAAGAGGGTATCGGCACGAAAATGATTGTACGGCTTCCCCATTATTCATCATCGACATCATAAAGATGGTCAATAATCCAAATAATAAACTCCTCATTGTAGAAGATAATCCCGGTGTACGTAAACAGTTAAAGTGGGCCTTAAATGATTATGACTTGCTCTTTGCTGAAAACCGCACCGAGGCGATTGAGCAAATTGGAACACATTCGCCTGGTGTTGTGACGTTGGATTTAGGCTTGCCTCCCGACCCGACCAATGCTTCTGAAGGGCTCGCAGCTCTGGAACAAATACTGGCGATTAATCCGCAGACAAAGGTGATCGTCGTCACCGGCAATGATGACAGGGCGAATGCCCTGCAAGCCATTTCACTGGGCGCATACGATTTTTACGAAAAGCCAATTGATGTTGATGTGCTTAATCTGATTGTGACTCGGTCTTTTAGACTTTTTAAATTAGAAGCAGAAAATAAAGCTCTTTCGGAAAAACAACAAAGCCCTGGATTGACAGGTATTGTTGGCGCAAGTCAGCAAATTCAGGCTGCTTGTCGCATGGTAGAAAAAGTCGCCCCAACGTTGGCAACTACCTTGGTTGTTGGTGAGAGTGGTACAGGTAAAGAGTTGTTTGCCAGAGCTTTACATCATTTAAGTCCTCGTCGAGACAAACCTTTTGTGGCGCTTAACTGTGCTGCGATACCTGAAAACCTTCTTGAAAGTGAGTTGTTTGGTTATGAAAAAGGGGCTTTTACCGGAGCCACTAAACAGAGCAAAGGTAAAATAGAGCAGGCTCATGGTGGAAGCTTATTTTTGGATGAAATTGGTGATATGCCGGTTTCACTCCAGGCCAAAATGCTCCGGTTTCTTCAAGAACGTTATATTGACCGGTTGGGTGGTCAAGCGCCGATTCCGGTTGATGTGCGAATTATCTGTGCAACGCATCAAAATCTTGAGCAATCAATTGAAGCGCAACGCTTTCGCCAGGACTTATACTTTAGAATTAGTGAGATAGATATTGAAATTCCGCCTTTACGCGACCGGCATGGCGATAAAGTTTTATTAGCCCAGTTTTTTTTGGAAAAGTTTAGTAAAAAAAATGCCAAGCATTTTCGGGGTTATACGGTCAGTGCATTAAAAAAAATAGATCATTATGCCTGGCCTGGTAATGTGCGTGAATTGGAAAATAAAGTGGGTCGTGCGGTTATTTTGGCCGAAGGGCAAACCATCGACGTTGCGGATCTGGGTTTTTTTAGTGATGATGCGGAAACAACGGAAGAGTCGTTATCGCTCACGTTACGTCAAGCCAGAGAAGCGGCAGAGCTGGCGGTGATTCAGCGCGTATTAACAGTGCATAATTATAATGTGTCTCAGGCCGCAGAAACATTAGGCGTGAGTCGTCCACAATTATACAACCTTATGAAAAAGTTGGGAATTAACCATGGCTGATGAGATGACAGCAAAGCCTCAATTAAGCAACGGCTCATTCTATATGACACACCTTTATCGCTGGCTGCCCTTGTTGGTTGTGTTTTTCTTTATCGGCTATTTTTATAGCGATACTTTTCTTTACCTATTTACGCAGTGGAGCCAGTATCAGGTAGGCGGATACGACCATGGTTTTTTGGTTGTCTTGATTTCGCTCTATTTGCTCTACGACAAGCGTCAACAACTTTTTTCGGTTCCTCTCAAGGGAAGCTATGTGGGTTTGTTCTTTGTTTTAGCGACAAGCTTTTTGTGGACGGTCGGAAACGTCAGTGACGTGCTGGTGGTGCAGGCATGCAGTTTGTTATTGATCCTGTTAGCTGTTGTTTGGGCTGTCTGTGGGTTTGCTTGCCTGCGTGTGGTTGCTTTTCCCATACTGTATCTTATTTTTGCTGTGCCTATGTGGTCTTTTTTATCGCCCCCATTACAAGTGTTAGTGGCGGATGTGGTTTACCCTGCTTTGCGATGGCTAGATATTCCCGCATTACGCGATCAACATATTATTATTTTACCTGCAGGTGAGTTTTTGATCGAAGAAACCTGTAGTGGGTTACGCTATCTCCTGGCCGCGCTTAATTTAAGCGTGCTTTACGCGTACTTGAATTACACTCGTTTCAGCGCTCGGTTGTTAGTGGTCGTCATTGCCGCAGGAACTGCGATTATAGCCAATATAATCAGGGTGTTTATTATTATATATATGGGTCATATCACGGATATGCAGCACCCGCTTGTGCAGGATCATCTTAACTTTGGCTGGATCTTGTTTGGCGTGCTTATTTTTTTATTATTGGTGATCGATATTTTGTGGCATAAAAAACGAGCCAGATCCGCAGCTTCAAGTGTTGTGCAAAAACAAAACAAAATTTTAGAAAAAAAGGGTGTCGATCGTGATTGCACGGAACAGCCTCATCTCCGCACCAGCATACTCATTACTGGCGTCGTTGTGCTTTTCTCTGCCATTGGTCCTCTCTTGTCTTATCAGGTTCACAAAAACAGCGTTGAAAGTGAGGCTGTAAAGGTGAATGTCGAGTTGCCAATTGTTGGCAATGGCTGGTTGTTAGGCACATGGGATGGTGATAACTGGAAACCCCGTTTTCATGGTGCCGTTGAAGCGCTTGGCGACTATCAAAAGGCCGGGCAGGTGTTGCGTTTATATGTGGGGTATTATCCTTTTCAAGGGCAAGACAAAGAAATGATTAATGAAGACAATTCGTTGGGTGATGGCCAAGTCTGGTTTCCCGTTTATGCTCAAGCGCAACCTGTTTTGTCTGGGAAAAGTGACTTTTTGGAACAGATCGTGAAAAGTAGTCAAGGCATACGGCGTTTAGTATGGTATCGCTATTATATTGGCGGGCGTTTAACAACAAATCCCTATATCGCCAAGCTATTTCAAGTATGGGGTGTTTTCAGTGGGGACAGGCAAGCGGCAGTTGTTGTTATGGGTACGCCGATTATGGATAATAACATTGAAGTATCAAGAGCAACGCTGGTCGCGTTTTCAAAAGCGGTACAATGGGACGATGTGGCGAAAAATCAACTCAAGGAATGAGGTTCAGTATGGAGATACTATCCATCAAGGGTAAAAATCTAATGCGAGGGTTACATGCAGGTTTGTTGTTCGCCATCATGGGATGTAGCGATCCTGTTGAAGAGGCTCAGGGGCTGACGACAAAAGCCCAGCAGTATATAAAAGGTGGTGAGATACGTGCCGCTTCTATTGAATTAAAAAATGCTTTACAACTGAATCCTGATAATGTGGATGCCAGGTTTTTATTGGCGAAAGTCAATCTTGATCTGGGTCACCCAGAGGCTGCTGAAAAAGAACTGAATCGAGCCATCAGTTTAGGTCTGAGTGAAGAAAATTCGGTCATTTTACTTGCTGAGGCGTTATTGCAACAAGGCGCATATCAACGGCTGATTGACGAGTTTAGTATCGAATCTGTAGAGGATAAAGAAACGCATGCCAACCTCCTGGCGATAAGAGCGATAGCCTATTCAGGGTTAGGGCAAATTGAAAAAGCAAATCAATCACTCCGTGATGCGGTCGCGATTTTTCAGGATGCGCGTTGGGTGATGCTGGCGAGAACAAAACAGTTGATTGCTATTGGCGATATGGACGCGGCTGATGAGGTTCTACAGCGTGGATTGACTCTATTTCCCTCTGCTCAGGACTTTTGGTTGACTCAGGCCGTCATAGCAGAAAATAAAAAAAATATGGCGGGCGTAGCGCGCGCACTAAAAAAAGTAATAGAACTGGATTCTGCGCATACGATGAGTGCCTATGGCTGGCAGGCACGTATTGGGCAGGTGAAAATGGCGCTTTCTCAAAATGAGCTGAAAAAAGCCCAAAAATTACTTGATCCCCTGATTAAGCAAAATGAAAAACATCCTGAAGTGAATTATCTAGCAGGCTTGATTGCTTTTCAAGAGCACAATTATGAGCGTGCTGAAATGAAGTTGCTTCAGGTTTTAAAAGTTGTTCCTGATCACGCGCACAGTGCTTTTTTACTGGGTTCCATTCATTATAAAAAATTGAATTTTGAGCAAGCGCTTCATTATTTGTCAGGCTATGTGGCAACCAAGCCGGGGGATATTAAAGCGCGAAAACTATTGGGGCAGACCTATATGGCCTTAGGCCTGCCAAAAGAAGCGGAAGCTGTACTGAAAAGTGATGTCAGTGATGTTCTGGATCCGGAGGTGATTGCACTGATTGGTTTGTCTGAACTTCAGGGTGGAGATAAAGATAAAGGCATTGAAAGCTTAAAAAGGGCACGGCAAGCGGCTCCGGACAGTGCGACATTAAGAGTTACTCTGGCACGCGCTTACATCTCAAACGGGCAAACAAAGGCGGCTATACGTGAGCTTGATCCATTAACGGATCACCCCGAGTTCGGCAAGGGCGCAGAAATGTTGCAAGTGCTGGCTTATCTGTGGGCGGGGGATATTGACAAAGCGGCGACATTAGCGACCGCTTTAAAAGAAAAAAGACCGGAAGACGCCGCAGTCAGTGCAATGTTGGCTCGAGTCTATCAGGCTCGTGATGATGTAAAAAACAGCCGTCGTTATTTGCAAGAGGCCATTGCGCTAAAGCCCGATTATGCCACCGCTATTATGGCGTTGGCACAGCTTGAAGAAAGGCAGGATGATCTGGTTGCGGCTCGGCAATATTACAAGCAAGTCGTCGAGTTGCTGGGTACGGCACCGGCAATGTACGCTTTGGCAAGAATCTCGGAAAAATCAGGAAATGTACCGGAGATGGGTGAGTGGCTGGAAAAAACAGCAAAAGCGGATCCGGATGAGCTTTTACCTCAGGTGACATTGGCTGAATATTATATGGCTCAAAATAAAGTTGAAAAAGCAGAAAGGATTGTTCGGCAATTGCTGAAAAGTCATGCTCAACATCCTGCGACTTTATCTCTGCAGGGTCGGATGCATATGATAAAAAAGCAATACAATCAAGCTTTAACGCCACTTCAAGCTTTAGTGAAAGTCGCGCCAGACGAACCCATGGGTCACCGCCTGCTAGGGGAAACCTGGTTGGCTTTGAAGGAATACCAACAAGCCAGCGTATCATTTGAACAGGTGATCAAGATCGAACCTAATAATTTGATTGCACTTAATAACCTGGCTTGGCACTATGATCGTGTTGGCGATGAAAGAGCACTTGAATACGCTGAAAAAGCATATCAAATAAGTCGTAATAACCCTGGAGTGCAAGATACCCTGGGTTGGATTCTGGTTAAAAATGACGATATAGAACGGGGTTATGCGCTGTTGAAGAAAGCGTCTGCTGCTTTACCCAATATTGCTAGTGTTCAATACCACTTTGCAGCAGCAAAAATCAAAAGGGGCGAGAAAACAGAAGGTGAAGCGATGCTTAGAGCGCTACTGGCTTCAAAAGCAAAGTTTGAGGACAGGCGCCTTGCTCAAAAACTCCTTGATGGGGGGTTATGACGCGCGGTAGTGTTATATTTTTTAGACAATGAGCTGCTGAGTTGAGTTTAATGTCTTAATAATTAAACAGTTGATGTTCATATGTCTCGATTCTTAGTGTATATTTTGATAGTTATCAGCAAGATAAAATAATTGGCGTGAAATATGCTCTTAACACTATAGTTGAAGACATTATAGAGCAAGGGCTTCTATATTACTTACAATTACTATTTAGAAGGATGTACGTAATGAAATTTTTAAAAATAATCGCGTTTTCAGCAATGTTCGCTATGAGCAGTATGGCATTTGCAGCGCCGATCAGTGGCACCATCGGTTTTTCGGGTGACAACTCAATAGTGACAGGTACTGATTATAGTGATGCGACTGAACTGACATTTACTGATGTTATCGTCGGTGCAGGTGCTACGGGAGATTTTGTTGGGCTGACATTGGGAACGGCTGCAACGTTCAGCAATTTAGTTATAGATCCTTTTGCGCCTCAAGGTCTATGGGCTGTGGGTGGATTTTCTTTTGATATAGACACGCTGAGCGTTGATTTTCAAAATGCAGATACCATGTCACTCTCTGGTCTTGGAACTATATCGGGTGCTGGTTTTGATACAACAGCAGGTCGGTGGACGCTCTCAGCCAATGAGCTTACTTTCTCGGCCTTTACCGTAGCTTCTGCTGTTCCGGCCCCTGGATTGTTAGCCTTGGTTGGTTTAGGTCTGGTTGGCGTGGCAGCAAGCCGTCGCTTGAAAAAGGCGTAGCCATAATACGATCTACGATCCATTTACTTCGTAGATAAAAACGGAGGCTCTGTGGAAGTGATTCCCAGAGTCTTTTTTTTTGCTTTCTTTTATGAGCCTCTAGAGAGTCTTTTTCCCTTCCATTCTAGCCAATGAGTCGTTTCCATTTATGTATAACCTATGCAAATATACTCGTGGCGTTTGAGATTTAGGTCTAATTGCACGCCCTATTTACTCCATGACTGCGTTGAAACTCCTTGCAATAGCTCCTTGCAATAGAGCGACATTACGCGTCATTTTTCTTTGCCATCAAGCAAACATGACGCACACTTAAACCTGAATCTCAAACGCCACGGGTATATAATGTCCCAATTTTGGTTCTAAGCAAAAAATGCAAGAAACGATTATACAAATTTTTTCCTATTCTCGAGGTATGTGGCGATTTCGCTGGCAAGGGCTCTTTGTCGCTTGGTTAGTTTGCCTACTCGCCTGGGCCTTGGTTTTATCTCTTCCCAACAAATATAAGGCATCGGCACGAGTGCAGATTGACACGGCATCGGTGCTTAAACCGTTATTAAAAGGCTTGACTGCGGAGAGTGGTGCTCTGAATAAAGTCAACATGATTACGCGAGTGATGTTGAGTCGACCCAGCCTGGAAAAAATTGCAAGAGAGGCCGATCTGGATCACGAAGTAAAAAATGAGAAAGAAATGGAGTTGCTGTTGCTTGAGCTCGTTAAAAGAATTTCTATTACTCAACCATTCCAGAGAAATTCCAGAGAGGCGATTATCTATCTCGACATCAAGTATACCGATAATGATCCTGTGGTGGCGCATAAAGTGGTTCAGATGTTGCTCAATACCCTTGTTGAAGATACGCTTGGGGAGAATCGAATTGATACTACTCAAGCGCAGACCTTTCTTATGGAGCAAATAGCAAACTATGAACAGCAGCTTAAAATCGCAGAACAACGATTGGCGAAGTTCAAAAAGAAGAACATGGGTCTGCTGCCGGGTCAGGGCGGAGATTATTATGCGCGGATGCAGGAAGCGTTGGATGATTTAGTTGAAATTCGTGTTGAATATGGGCTGGCAATGGATCGTTTTGAGACACTTAAAAAGCAGCTAGAGGGTGAAGTATTGATCATCGGGGATGATCCTCGTATTTTAGCAATAGATGATAAAATTTCTGACTATGAGCAAAAACGCGACGAGCTTTTGTTGTTATTTACCGAGCAGCATCCCGATGTGCAAGGGATGGAACGCAATATCACGCAACTTGAAAAAAAACGGAAAAAGGTACTGAAGGAGCAAAAAACATTAAGTGCATTAAGACGTAATGCCAAGGCAGATGATCAGGCCAGCTTGAAGATGAACCCTGTTTATGAAAAGGTAAAAATTTCATTGCATAAAGCCGGAGTTCAGGTGCAAAGTTATTTAAGCAAGCTGGCGATAACAGAGCAAAAAGTTGAAAAATTGCAACAAATGGTAGATACGGTCCCCGAGGTTGAGGCTCGTTTAACGGATCTTAATCGCAACTACGAGGTGATTCAAAAACAATATTTGGCGTTACTTGAGCGCTTGGAGTCGGCACAATTATCTGAGAATGTGAGATCAAGCAATTTTGATATTAAGTTTCAGGTGATTGAACCCCCCGTTGTTCCTGTTATTCCGGCGGGTCCTCACCGTTTATTATTTTTGCTCGGTGCAACAGGGGCAGGTGTTGTTTCTGGGCTGGGTCTGATGTATTTGTTACATATGATTTTCCCTGTTTTTATTGTGACTCGAGAGTTAAAAGATGAGCTGGGTTTTCCTGTTTTAGGTCGAGTCAGTATGGTTTTTTCAAAAGAACAGCTCATCAAACGGCAGATTGGTTATTATCTATATGGTACAGCGTCACTCTCTATTGTGGTCGTATTTTTAGTATTGGTTATTTATCGCGAATCTGCTGTAGACTTAAGCCAGCGTTTGCTCAGTACCTATGATATTTGATTCCGGCAGTAGATTGTAGGCCATATATACCCATTCCGCGCCCAACTGATTTTTCTAGGTTAAAACGTCATACTAAGTGCTATGGCAATTAGGTGTCGATTGTAAGCAAATGCACTGATGTTTGAGTTTTGATCCAGATATGAGTAGGTTAATGTAGTGTCGATTTTTCGTGAAAGACGATGATTCATGATTGAACTGAATTCGAATCTTACATCTTTTCGATTTTGCCCAAACTTCTGCTGAATCAATTCGACGCGAGCCGTTACGCTGGAACGAGGGTTCAGAGTTAAAGTCGCAGCAGGGGACAGGCGGTAGTTATCTTCGGTTTGTCGATTTTGTACATTTTCACGCCTTGCTAGACTCAACAACAGAGTTCCAGCTAACTTTCGGCGATTAAATTCCAGTTCTCCCGTTAGTTCTTTATTTAATACCGTGTTGAAATTAGTTGACGGAATAATCTCGTTATCGAAGACTCTGTCATTACGTTGAATTGAATTGCTTGTTGTAATTTCTTCAATATAGTCTAAATCGAAGTTCATTTTTCTCCCGCTATGGGTCATGAGGAATTGATATGTAGAGCCATAATAGCGTTGACCCGCTGTAAGTTCGATTGTGGAACGGATTGACGGTGACCAGCTAATGCCTATTCCCCATTCTGCACCGCTTGTCTGGGTTTCGTCTATTACAGAAATATCATAGTCATTTGATTCATAGCCTGCTTTTAGTATGAGCCTGGTATTGTTGAGGCGTGCAAGTGGGGTAAAGGAGTCCAGAGCATCAAGCGGGGTGCGGGCATCAAATAAAAATCGTTGCAGTTGAGTTGAAATTGTATTGATATTATCTCTCTCTTCAGTCCGATACTGGTAAAGTAGGTTCCATTGCCAGCGGATAAACCGAGTTCCACTGGAGAGCCGAGCCTCCAGTTCCTGGTTCTGGCTGTCACTGAGTATTGTATTATTATCATCGTTATTGTCATTGTTATCATTGTTGTTAAAGTCGGTGGTGGCGTGAATATAACTGATTCGACTCTCTGCAAAGGTATTAAATCGATGAATGAGATAGGGGTTGATCACATAATTAACGACATCCGTAGTATTCGATAAAGGGGCAAGATTCAGGCTATCTCTAATACCTCGGATAGAGGTGTTTCTTTGTGAAAAGTTGCCAGATAAGTTAACGAAAAATTTTTGATTAACAATTTCAGCTCTTGCTGATGTCTGTATTTGATGTTTTGTATTATTCGAGTCGCTATTTTTCTGAAATGCGGTGTTTTGCATTCTGTAGTTAAGTGATAAATTCAAGCGTTTACCAATACGGGCTAAGTTCAGAGCCGGGTTGATTTCCGCTATAAAATCGGACTCTTTTTGTATGGCTGGATTTAAAAACAGATTATTTGTATAAGCAAGTGACGTTGTTATACTAGGCGTGATGGTCAGGTTAGCGGTATAGGCAGGGACGGGCAGGGTTGCAAAAATTAATAACAGCGTCCTGAATGTCATAAGTAAAGTTACGTTTTTTGTTGTTCGGCTGTAATGACTCAATCTGCCGATCCTGCATTTACATTTAGTGGCACGATACCCGTGGCGTTTGAGATTTAGGTTGTGCGTTGAATTCTTTTAATGGCCAGGCGTCTTCGGCTTTGTCTCCTGCATTCATGCTCACGCCCCTTACCTACATCCCTGTAGGCAAGGAAAAATGACACGCAATGCCCTGCTATTACGCGAAATTTTAACGCCGCCATGGAATGAAGAAGACGTGTACACGATCTGAATATCAGATCACCACAGGTACATCATACCCTATGGAGATAGGTTAACAAAGGGCAATATCAGGTAACTTAAAAGCTTTTGAGTCTGATTTTTTATACAAAATATAGAGCATATTCTTTATAATAACGGGTTGATTTTGTGGTGCCAAAAAATAGTAGGAAATAATATTGAAAATTAAAGATGTGAAAATTGGCATGGTCGGTCTGGGTTATGTTGGCTTGCCATTAGCGATAGAGTTTGGTAAAAAAATGCAAACGATGGGTCTGGACATCAATCAGAAACGTATACAAGAATTGATAGAGGGGATTGATCGTTCTTTAGAGTGTGATGCGGATCAACTTAAAGAAGCAAAACAGCTCAGTTATACTACAGACATCAACGATTTGGCTTCATGCAATGTTTACATTATCACGGTTCCTACCCCGATAGATCAACATCGTCGTCCTGATTTATCGCCCCTGGTGGGGGCAAGTCGCAGTGTTGGTCGTGTCCTGTCTAAGGGGAATGTTGTCATCTTTGAATCGACAGTTTATCCCGGGGCGACAGAAGAAGTCTGTGTGCCTATTCTAGAGCAGGTTTCAGGGCTCAAATTTAATCAAGATTTTTACGCCGGTTATAGCCCGGAAAGAATTAACCCTGGGGACAAAGAACACCGCGTTACCAATATACTTAAGGTGACTTCAGGGTCAACGCCTGAAATTGCAGATTTTGTGGATGAACTGTATCTAGAGGTGATTACGGCAGGAACGCACAAAGCAAGCAGCATAAAAGTCGCGGAAGCAGCAAAAGTAATCGAAAATACGCAACGCGATGTCAATATTGCCTTAATCAACGAACTGGCACTTATTTTTAATCGTCTTGGTATTGATACGGAAGAGGTATTGCAAGCTGCAGGTAGTAAATGGAATTTTTTACCTTTTCGTCCTGGTTTGGTTGGTGGGCATTGCATCGGTGTTGACCCCTACTATTTAACACATAAAGCTCAGGAAATTGGTTATCACCCCGAGATGATCCTCGCCGGTAGACGCATCAATGATGGTATGGGGGCTTACGTTGCTGAACAAGTTGTCAAATTGATGACCCAGAAAAAAATTCATGTTGTGGCTGCAAAAATTCTGGTTTTAGGGTTGACGTTCAAAGAAAACTGCCCCGATATTCGTAATACACGAGTCATTGATCTCATTCAGGAGTTCGAACGCTATGGTGCAAATGTCGATGTATACGATCCCTGGGTGGATGCGGGAGAGGTGCAATCTGAATTTTCTTTGACTCCCGTTACAAAACTAAAAAAGGGACACTATGATGCGATTACCCTGGCGGTGTCTCATCGTGAATTTATCGAAATGGGCGTCGAAAAAATAAAAGCACTAGGTAAAAATAATTTTATTTTATATGATGTGAAATATTTATTTCCTGCGGATCAGGTTGATGCGCGGATTTAAAAAAAAAGGTAATAGTATGAAAATATTGGTGACAGGCACAGCAGGCTTTATCGGTAGCACACTCGCCATGCGTTTACTGGCGCGGGGCGATGAAGTTATTGGTATTGATGACCTTAATGACTACTATGATGTTACGCTGAAAGAAGCCCGTTTGAAACGTGTTAAAGAATATTCAGGTTTTACCGAAGAACGAATCTCAGTAGAAAATAGATCAGCTATAGAAGCGCTTTTTCTCAAACATCAACCGCAACGTGTGGTGCATCTTGCTGCGCAAGCTGGCGTGCGTTATTCTTTGGAAAATCCACATGCTTACATCGATAGCAATATCGTGGGTACAACGAATATACTGGAAGGTTGCCGACATAATAAAGTTGAACATTTAGTTTACGCATCGAGCAGCTCAGTCTACGGTGCTAATACAAAAATGCCATTTTCAGTGCATGATAATATCGACCACCCTGTGAGTTTGTATGCGGCAAGTAAAAAGGCTAATGAGTTGATGGCGCACACATATAGCCATCTCTATCATTTACCCACCACCGGGTTACGTTTTTTCACCGTTTATGGCCCCTGGGGGCGACCCGATATGGCTCTGTTTATGTTTACCAAAAATATACTGGAAGGCAAGCCCATTGATGTTTTCAATTATGGTAAATGTAAACGAGATTTTACTTATATTGATGATATTGTCGAAGGTGTGATTCGTACTTTGGACAAGGTGGCAGCACCCAATATAGATTGGAGCGGAGATGCGCCTGATCCGGCGACCAGTTCAGCCCCTTATAAAATATATAACATCGGGAACAATCAACCCGTAGAATTATTATATTTTATTGAAGTGATTGAAAAATGTTTGGGTAAAAAAGCGAATAAAAATCTCATGCCGTTACAGCCCGGTGATGTACCGCAAACCTACGCTAATGTGGATGATTTAATCAAAGATGTCGGTTTCAAACCCGAGACTTCAATTGAAGATGGGATTGCTCGTTTTGTTGAATGGTATCGACGGTATTACAAAGTATAGCGTTGTTTGTTCTATTTTCGTAGCATTTGAGATTTAGGTATTAATTAGTGTGCGTCCGATTCATGGCAAAGCTTCCGCGTCCCTGCTCACGTTCATTGCCTACATTCCTGTAGGTAATGTAAAAATGACGACTAGGCCATGGGTGGCCGTAGATAGCACCCAAAGAGCTGGGCATAAAGGCAACGCAGGAGCAGTTGCCGAGGTGTAGCCCGTTGAAAAGATAAAACGTCTATATGATATTTGACCCTTTTCTTTCATACTGAGTGACGGTCATTCTCAGGAGGTGAAAATATAACTAAAAAATTTACAGTATATACATGCTAGAGTATAGGGCTGAATTTATATTAAACAGGTAACTCTTGCAAAAAAGCCTAACCTGTTCATCTGGTACAAGTCGTTAGTCCTCAACTACTCTTAACCTTTTGAAAGCAAGGAGTAAAGTTATGTTCAATTTTCTATTTATCAATAGTATTTCACTATTTCTTCTAATAGCCAGCACTTCTTTAGAAGCAATTCCCATTAGCTTTGAGTTACGCTACTCTGATCTGGGGGGCTCTTCTGCTCAAGGCAACGGTTCAGTGACTTTCGATAGAACCACTTTACCTAACCCTGGCTTAGCACTTACTGAACCACGTCCTGATGCGAGTCTCTTAACTGTACTCGATTTCAATCTAACGATTACCGGTGCGAGAGTTGGAAATGGAACCTTTGGGCTCAATGATTTTACTGGTTTTCGTTGGGAAATTGATTTACCTTTACCTTTAGATTTGAATTCAGATTTGATAGGGCAACTGAATTCAGAAGAAGACTTTGACTTCGCTTTCAGTCCCGTGAGTGGTAGTGGCGCTCCAATAAGTATCTTTTTTTCAGAAATAAGGACTAATGAAGATGATGGACCTAATAGCAACGGAGATATCCTGACGCTGGTTTCCATGACTCCCGTTCCGGCTCCTGGATTGTTAGCCTTGGTTGGTTTAGGTCTGGTTGGCGTGGCAGCAAGCCGTCGCTTGAAAAAAAAGGCATAGCAATAATACGATCTACGATCCATTTATTTCGTAGATAAAAACGTAGGCTCTGCGGAAGTGGTTCCTAGAGTCTTTTTTTTGCTTTCTTTTATGAATGTCGCTATCCGGCGAAAATGTTTCATTTTTTGAAATAGTCGCTCCACTAAATTCTTGGCAGACCATTGGTTGTAGCGCACATAAACACGATGCCAATATCCAAACTTCTCTGGCAAATCACGCCACGGTGCACCGGTTCGGGCAACCCATAATACGGCTTCTATAAACTGACGATTATTTACCGCGGTAACTCCGCAATCTGTCGATTTACCTGGTAATAAGCCCTTAATAACTTCCCATTGGTCATTTCGTAATACACTGCGTTTCATGCAACCCTATCAAAATGGCGCTATTTTAACCCCATCTTACGAACAGTTTTTAATTGAGAACGCTCCCTAGTGTAGGCCCCATTTTTTAAATATCCCTCTCCAGAAAAGTTCTAATATAATTTATTCTCCAATCAAAGCTAATTTCAGATGTTTTTTTATAAGTTGTTCTTTTTGCCTGAGAATATAGGTTTGCATATATAAAGTATATTATTAAATTAACAAACCAATCAGGTCAAATTAAAATTTAGGAAACTTTGTAGGCAGAGGTAAGGTGATGACTTTGCACAACTTAATTAGTGATCTCCCGAAAACTCATGAATTCAGATATGAAAACAAAATTTTTTAAAATAGCTTCGGCATAGCGCAATCTCAAATTTTAATCGCTACGGGTATACACCCATATGAAAATTAAACCCTAT
>JAADHS010000048.1 GCA_013151745.1 Gammaproteobacteria bacterium
TGGATCGGCTGCATACCTCAAATGGAGGTATATCGCCGGTCAATTATGAAAATTCTCAATTTAAGGTGTCCTGTTTTGGTTGACCAGTACAGTCGTGGGTGTTGACGGTGTATTCTTTGGTCATTTTATACTATTTTTTGTTTGATAGCACTTTGTATATTCCGCTGAAAATGAACACGCTATTCAACTTAAAATATAAGCTGAAGTACTTTTTACCCTAAGTGCTCCTCTTCCGTCAAGGATGACCTTGTTTTTTTCTCGGAATATATTTTCAGCTCCAGCTTATACGCATTGTGTACCAAACGAACAAGTACGAGCTAAATCAGAGCTAAATCAGAGCGTCACTTACTATAAGTTATGTGTTTCATTCCCAAGAAACGTGCACGTAATCACAAAAATTGTGCTTAGAAAGGGTCAAGAATAATCCTGATGTTTGAATTTTGTAATTTGGCGTCGCCCTTTTTTATCAGGACGTTGGGATGGGAAGGAATGACCCGCATTAATTATCCGCCGCTGTTCCGACAGTTGTTCTCTTGCTTTTTTACTGACTTCACTTTCTTCATACATTAACACCGCTTCAGTCGCTGGGCCACGCCGTCCACTGTGTTGCAAAACGATAATCGTATATTCTTCCGTACCACGACGTATTCTTAATTCGTCTGTCACTTTAAGTACTTTCGAGGGTTTCGCACGGACACCATTGAGATGAATTTTTCCGCCATTGATTGCTTCTGAAGCCAGTGATCGAGTCTTGAAAAATCTGGCGGCCCATAACCATTTATCTAATCTTAAAGCCTGAGAGGATTTTATTTTTATGAGATTCATGCCTCTAACAGGTGAACATACTCTCCCCGGGGAAAGGGCATTATTTTACATGCCCTATTCACAGGGAAGTTTTTCGTGTACGTTCCTTAAAATTAATCTGACGCGAGCACCAGTAACAACTCATTTAAACGTTTGATAAAAGTTGCTGGATCCTCTAACTGTCCGCCTTCGCTTAATAAGGCTTGATCAAATAAAATGTTAGCCCAATCCGAAAAACGCGTTTCATCGGCTTCATCTTTAAATTTTAATACCAAGGGATGCTCAGGATTAATTTCTAAAATAGGTTTCACGTTCGGTACATCTTGACCCACGTCTTTAAGCAATCTTTCCAGGTGGGTACTCATTTCGTGATCTTCAACCACTAAACAAGCAGGAGAGGTCGTCAAGCGGTTAGTCAGCCGTACTTCTTTCACTTTATCGTCTGTCAGCACGGTTTTGATTTTAGCCACTAAGTCTTTATTATCTTCCTGGGCTTTTTCTTTGGCTTCTTTTTCTTCTTTGTCTTCCAGGTCACCCAGATTCAAGTCACCCTTGGCAACAGATTGAAAAGTCTTGCCATCAAAATCAGTAAAATGTCCGGTTAACCATTCATCTACCCGCTCACTTAACAAAATAACCTCTAGGCCTTTTTTACGAAAAATTTCCAAATGTGGACTGTTTTTAGCCGCAGCAAAACTATCAGCAGTAATGTAATAAATTTTGTCTTGCCCATCTTTCATTCGTGATACGTAAGCGGACAAAGAAACATCCTGGGTTTCACTGTCTGTATGCGTGGTGGAAAAGCGTAATAATTTCGCAATGTTTTCCTTATTGGCAAAATCTTCAGCAGGCCCTTCTTTGATCACACGGCCAAATGCATCCCAAAATTTTTGATATTTTTCTTCGTCTTTTTTTGCGATACCCTCTAATAAACCAAGAATACGTTTGGTGCACGCTGAACGAATGCTGTCGATCACTTGATTACGCTGCAAAATTTCACGAGATACATTTAACGGCAAGTCATCAGAGTCAACAACCCCGCGCACAAAACGTAAATAATTAGGCAACAATTGCTCCGCATCATCCATAATGAAAACACGTTTCACATAAAGTTTGAGTCCGTGTTTTTTATCTCTGTCCCAAAGATCAAAAGGCGCACGACCTGGAATATAAAGCAATGACGTGTAAGAATGCTTACCTTCTACTTTATTGTGAGCACGAGCCAGAGGTTCTTCCCAATCATGGCCAATATGTTTATAAAATTCATTGTATTCTTCATCAGTGATGTCTTGCTTGGAGCGTGCCCATAAAGCTGAAGCACGATTTATTGTTTCAAATACGGGCTGTTCATCCGCTGGGGCTGTTTCGATCTCAGGTTTTTCGTTGTCAACGACTTCATTTTCAGCGTTTTCATTTGTTGCTTCATTCCCTTCTTCGTCAACCGGTGGTTTATCGGCTAACATTTCAATGGGAAGCGCCACATGATCTGAATACTTGCGTATGACATTTTGAATTCTAAATTTTTCTAGAAATTCATCTTCGCTCTCACGTAGATGCAAAATGACATCGGTACCCCGGCTTTCTTTTTCTACCGTTTGAATAACATAATCTCCTTCACCGGAAGATTCCCACAAAACGCCGTGCTCAACACCGACATCAGCACGACGAGTCATCATCGTTACTTTATCAGCAACAATAAATGAAGAATAAAAACCAACACCGAACTGACCAATTAATTGAGTATCTTTAGCCTGATCACCCGTAAGAGAATCCAGGAATTGTTGCGTTCCAGATTTTGCAATGGTGCCAATGTTTTCAATTACTTCATTACGGTTCATACCTATGCCATTATCCGATACCGTAATCGTCCGTGCATCCTTGTCAACCGTCACTCGAATCCGCAGCTCTGAATCATCCCCATAGAGTGCATTGTCAGTTAAAGCCTCAAAACGCAACTTATCCGCTGCATCTGATGCATTTGAAATGAGTTCCCGAAGAAAAATCTCCTTATTTGAATAAAGAGAATGAATCATCAACTTCAGCAATTGCTTTACTTCGGTTTGAAACGGCATGGTTTCCTGGGTCGCTGCGGCACTCATTATTTTGTTCTACTCCTCAATTTAATATTCTATATTTCTGTACAACGGTATATTTTAGGTGTTTCGTCGCGCAATAATCAACAAAAAGCGCTATTATTAACGAACCTGAGCCATTCCATTGTTTTTATCCTTACGTTTCGGATAAATATCAATATGGGCATGAAGAGAGCAAAATACAAGAGGCCGTTCAATGAATATTTCACACGTTAAAACCACTGATTTTACCGACCAAAAACCAGGCACATCAGGTCTACGCAAAGCGGTATCGGTCTTCCAGCAGGCACATTATCTTGAAAATTTTGTACAAGCCATCTTCTCTACCATTGGTCCCGTTACGGGTCAAACCCTGATTTTAGGCGGCGATGGTCGCTTTTATAATCGTGAAGCCATTCAAATCATTATCAAAATGGCCTGCGCCTCAAAATACAGCCGTATTTTAGTGGGTCAAGGCGGCTTGCTTTCCACTCCAGCGGCCTCTTGTGTCATCAGAAAACATCAGGCTAATGGTGGCATCATCCTCTCTGCGAGTCATAACCCAGGGGGGCCCAACGGGGATTTTGGCATTAAATACAACATCAATAATGGCGGCCCTGCTCCTGAACAAATTACGAATGCCATGTATACCTACAGTAAAAACATATCCAGCTATAATATTGCTGATATTCCGGATATCGATATAGACACACTGGGCAATCAGCGTATCGGTCATACTGACATCATCACCATCGACCCCGTTGCTGACTATGCAGAACAAATGTCACAGCTGTTTGATTTTGAGAAAATTCGCAAACTTTTTGCCGGGGGATTTCGCCTGTGTTTCGATGCCATGCACGCGATCAATGGACCCTACGCAAAAGAAATTTTTATCGATCAACTCGGTGCACCCGCAGAGACACTGATGAACTGCACGCCCCTGCCCGACTTTGGTCAAGGTCATCCTGACCCCAATCTAACTTACGCGGCAGATTTAGTTAAGGTGATGAATGCGGCCGATGCCCCCGACTTCGGTGCCGCGTCAGATGGCGATGGGGATCGTAATATGGTGTTAGGCCAAAACTTTTTTGTCACACCCAGCGATAGCCTGGCTATTCTTGCCGCCAACGCAACATTGGCCCCCGGCTATGCTGATGGCATCAAAGGCATTGCCCGTTCCATGCCAACCAGCCAGGCCGCGGATCGGGTTGCTGCCGCACTGGGCATCCCTTGCTTTGAAACACCCACCGGTTGGAAGTTTTTTGGAAATCTGCTCGATGCCGATAAAGTCACATTATGCGGTGAAGAAAGTTTCGGTACAGGATCGAACCATATTAGAGAAAAAGATGGCCTGTGGGCGGTCTTATTCTGGCTCAATATTTTAGCCGAACGTCAGGAATCAGTCGAACAAATTGTCACCTCACACTGGCAACAATATGGTCGCAATGTGTATTCTCGTCATGACTATGAAGAGGTGGAGAGCGACTCAGCTGAACGGCTCATGTCCAATATTAAAAAACAATTTGATACCCTTCCAGGACAACGTTTCGGTCATTATACCATCGCCTTCAGTGATGACTTTGCTTACACTGATCCCATAGATAATAGTATCAGTCGCCAACAAGGTATTCGCATTGGCTTTACTGATGGCTCACGCATTGTCTTTCGCTTATCCGGCACAGGTACAAAAGGGGCGACATTGCGCGTGTACCTGGAACAGTTTGAAGATCAAGCGGAGAAACAACAACAAGACGCCCAGGCCGCACTAAGCGAACTTATTCAGATCGCTGAACAACTGGCAGAAATCAAAAAACATACCGGGCGTGATCAGCCTACGGTCATTACCTAGAGAATAAGACAAAAAAATTCGGTAAGTTGATTGTTGTCAGCCAAAAAGCACGGAAATTTATTTTCTCCCTGTTTTATAAGGGCGACCTCGATAGGGGCTTTGCCTGACTTTACGCGTTCTCGGTTTAAATAAGGCTTCAGTCACCTCAGGAAACCGCATATCAACCGCTTCATACAGTTTTTTCAGTTCTGTTTTTTCTAAAAGCTGAGTATGACCATTCCTTACTTTTCTTGGCAAGCTGATCGGGCCAAAACGAGTCCGGATCAAGCGGGTGACCGTTAGACCTTGAGACTCCCACAATCGCCTCACCTCGCGATTACGCCCTTCTTTTAAAGTGACGGAATACCAGCGATTGGCACCGTCTCCGCCACTGAATGTGATTTCAGAAAATTTTGCCATACCGTCATCCAGCAACACACCTGCTTTTAATTTTTCAAGGTGTTCCGTCTCGACCTTGCCCAATATTCTCACTGCATACTCTCGTTCTATTTCATTAGATGGATGCATCAGCTTGTTGGCTAATTCACCGTCAGTCGTAAATATCAGCAAGCCCAGGGTCGTAATATCCAAACGCCCTACGGCAATCCATCGTCCCTGTTTTATTTTTGGCAAACTTTGAAATACTGTCTTGCGATTTTCAGGGTCAGAACGAGTACATATTTCCCCTTCCGGTTTATTGTAAATCAGTGTTTTCAGTGGTTCTTGAAAAGACAATGTGCTGCGTAAACGACGTTTATCAAGTTGCACAACATCTTGCTCGACGATACGATCCCCTAATTCAGCGACCTTGCCATTGACCATCAAGCGTTGTTCTTTAATCCAGCCTTCTATTTCTCGTCGGGAACCATGCCCAAGCTGAGATAAAACCTTTTGTATCCGTTCACCCTTCAAAGGAAGTTTATCTTTAGTCATCCGTTGGCTGCCGTTTCTTTTATAGTATCTACCGATTCTATCGGATCTAAAGATAGCTCATTTGAAGCCTCTGCGATGCCCCGTTTATCTTCATCTTCTGCATCAACGACTTCAGCATGCATCTCTTGTGCGGGCATGATCCGTCTTTCTTCTGTCTCCAGAGTCGTCTCACCCTCTAAATCTAGAGTAATATCATCCAGGTCGGTGATTTCTTTAAGGCTGGGTAATTCTTCTAATGATTTCAAGTTGAAATAATCTAAAAACTGTTTCGTTGTGCCATAAAGAGCAGGCCGCCCGGGCACTTCTCGATGACCGAGCACCCGCACCCACTCGCGTTCTTGTAAGGTTTTAACAATATGGCTACTGACGGCAACGCCCCTTACATCTTCAATTTCAGCTCGCGTCACAGGTTGGCGGTAAGCAATCAATACCAAGGTTTCTAGCAACGCTCTCGAATAGCGTTGGGGTCTTTCATCCCATAACCGGGATACCCAAGCTGCGCATTCACTTTTAACTTGCATACGAAAACCGGAGCTGACTTCTTTTAATTCAATGCCTCGGCCATCATCATCTTGCTCAATCAAGCTAAGCGCTTCTCGTATCATCTCTGCTGAAACACCTTCATCTTCAGCAAAAAGAGTCAGTAGTCGCGCAATATTCAGAGGCTTTTCTGAGGCTAATAAGGCGCCTTCAATGACTTTTTTAAGTAGCGATGGATTCATTGACATTTTGTTTTGCCTTTACATATATAGAACCAAACGGTTCTGACTGAAGCAATTCCAGCAGCGATTCTTTAACGAGTTCAAGGATGGCGAGTAAGCTCACTACTACCCCCATGCGCCCTTCTTCTATGGTAAATAAATGGGTAAACTCAGTGAATGAATCCGCACTGACGATGGATAATACTTTACTCATCCGCTCTCTTACCGATAAAGTTTCCATAGTAATACGATGATGGGTATACCTGTCTGCTCGTTGAATCACATCTTTAAGCGCAAACAACAAATCGGTCAATTCTACCGTAGGTAAAGGGGCCTCTGACTCTTTTGGCGGGGGCGCAACCCACCCGGTAAAGGTATCCCGACCCACTTGCGGCAGCTCGTTTAAACCCTCTGCCGCTTGTTTGAATCGTTCATATTCTTGTAAACGCCGAATAAGATCCGCTCTGGGGTCATCTTCATCACCTTCGCTATCTACTGGTCTAGGCAACAACATACGAGACTTTATTTCCGCTAACATCGCCGCCATAACCAGGTACTCAGCAGCCAGTTCCAAACGTATTTCCCCCATCAGGTCGATATAATTCATGTATTGTTTGGTTATTTCAGCGATGGGAATATCCAGCACATCCAGGTTTTGCCGTTTTATTAAATACAGTAATAAATCGAGCGGCCCTTCAAAAGCCTCTAAAAAAACCTCCAGAGCATCAGGCGGAATATATAAATCCTGAGGAAAGCTCAGTACTGGCGCACCATTAATGGTCGCAACGACCATCTCTGTTTGTTGGGGTTCGACAGGACTCGACGTGGGCATCACCGGTAACCTAGCCCCATTGCTTGACGAACTTCATCCAGTGTTTTTTTTGTGATGTCGCGTGCTTCTTCACAACCTTCAGCGATGATGTTCCGTACCAGGTTCGGGTTTTCATTAAACTCTGCCGCTTTCATTCTCATGGGGGCGAGTTCGTTGTTAACCGCATCAATAATCGGCCCTTTGCATTCCAGGCAACCCATAGCCGCAGATTTACAGCCTTGTTGTACCCATTCTTTAACATCATCAGGAGAATACACTTTATGGAGCGGCCAAACCGGACATTTTTCCGGGTCACCGGGATCCGTTAATCGAACTCGCGCTGGGTCTGTTGGCATTTTTTTAATCTTTTTTTCTACTTCTTCAGAGGTCTCGCGTAATGACAAGGTATTTCCATAGCTTTTTGACATTTTTTGTCCATCCAGCCCCGGCATTTTTGACGATTTAGTGAGTAGTGCCTGGGGTTCGGGTAAAATTATTTTCCCTTCTCCTTCCAGGTAACCGAACAAACGTTCTCTATCAGACAAAGTAATATTTTGTTGTGCTTTCAATAATTCTCTCGCCGTTTCCAGTGCTTCGTGATCCCCCTGCTCTTGAAAACGTTTTTTTAATTCTTGATACAGTTTCGCATTTTTTTTACCCATTTTTTTTGCTGCATTGTTCGCTTTTTCAATAAAGCCAACCTCCGAGCCATAAAAATGATTAAAACGACGGGCAATTTCACGAGTCAGTTCAATATGTGCAACCTGATCTTCACCGACGGGAACCAAGGTTGATTTATAAATTAAGATGTCCGCACTTTGTAATAAGGGATAACCCAAAAAACCATAAGTTGACAGGTCCTTTTCTTTTAGTTTTTCCTGCTGATCTTTATACGTAGGCACCCTTTCAAGCCACCCTATCGGCGTCATCATAGAAAGTAATAAATGCAGCTCTGCGTGTTCGGGTATCCGAGATTGTATAAATAGCTTTGAAGCCCCCGGATCAACCCCGGCAGCAAGCCAATCAACCACCATATCCCACACACTCTCGCCGATTACACTGGGATCTTCATAGTCCGTCGTCAGCGCATGCCAGTCGGCAACAAAGAAAAAACAATCATATTCATGTTGTAACTGAATCCAATTTTTTAAAACACCATGATAATGACCCAAGTGCAATTTCCCAGTGGGACGCATTCCAGATAAAACTCGATGCGGTTGTAGCGTTGTTGTGTTCAAAAACGACCTCTTAAATTTTGTCTCTACGGAACCTTATGAACTGAAAATAAAAAATAACCCAAACTATATAGACCCGTTAAAATTAAAGCCCAAATAACTGATAAAGCATTTGCTGCATCGCACTCACTGGCGGAAATATAATTGAAGCCAAAATACCGCTAATCAAAAGCCCCAGCATAATGAATAAGCCATAACGCTCAATACTTTCATATTTTACAGCAAACTGAGTGGGTAATAAGCCAGCAACAATACGAGCCCCATCCAGTGGCGGTATCGGTAACAGGTTTAACACGAATAACAAAAGATTAATAAATATTCCGGTACCCGCCATATAAATTAAGGGCACCCCAACCCACGAAAAATCTCCTGCCAGCCCATAGCCGATTTTCATGATCACCGCCCACATGAGCGCCATAATCAGATTAGAAAAAGGACCCGCAAACGCCACGATCATCATATCTCTTTTAGGGTTTCTCAGGTTGGAAGTGGTAATGGGGACCGGTTTTGCCCAACCAAAAATAAAACCGCCCGCCAAAATTAATATTCCCGGCACCAGTAAGGTACCAATAGGGTCAATATGTTTAATGGGGTTTAATGTCAAACGACCCAATAGAAATGCTGTCTGATCACCTAATCGTTTAGCAGCCCAACCATGTGCGACCTCGTGTACGGTGATAGCAAACAAAATAGGGATGACCGACACCGCGAAATTTTGTACCGCACTTAATTCATTCATTCTTTATTCGCTCAACATTTGCATCAATGTGTGCTCATCAATCACTTTGACATTCAGCTTTTGGGCACGAAGTAATTTCGACCCTGCTGCTGCCCCTGCCACAAGCAGGTCTGTTTTTTCAGAGACCGAACCTATGACCCGGCCACCGCGCTCTTCAATCGCTTCTTGTGCCGCTCTGCGAGTCATCTCTTCTAGCTTACCGGTCAAAACAACCGTCTTGTGTGCGAACACACCCTCAGAGCGAACCCGCTCTGGTTTTGGCCAATGTACCCCAGCATCAATAATTGCCTGAATCACTTCCCGATTGTGTGGCTGTTCAAAAAAATGGGCGATACTTTTTGCAACAATCGGCCCGACATCACGAACCTCCTGTAACGTCATTTCATCTGCCGCCATAAGACTGGCCAAGTCACCAAAATGAGCCACAAGCTGTTTTGCCGTCACCTCCCCGACCTGGCCTATGCCTAAACCATAAATAAAACGGGCTAAGCTTGTCGTTTTAGTTTGTTCAATGGCGTTGATCACATTGGTTGCCGATTTTTCACCCATGCGTTCAATAACGCTGAGCTGGGATACGGACAATTGATATAAATCAGCAGGGGTACGAACAAGCCCCTTGTCTACGAGTTGGGCAATTAATTTATCGCCCAATCCCTCGATATTCATCGCTCCCCGGGATGCATAATGAGATAATGCACCTTCTCGCTGTGCATCACAATATAAACCGCCAATACAGCGATGAGCTGACTCATTTTCCAAGCGTTCTACTAAAGAATTACAACGAGGACATCGCTCGGGCATACGCCAAGGCTGAGCCTCTTCGGGGCGTTTGTCCTTAATCACTAAAACCACTTCAGGAATCACATCCCCTGCCCTGCGAATAATAACCGTGTCACCAGGACGTACATCTTTACGCTCGACTTCATCCTGATTATGCAGTGTTGCTCGACTCACTACGACCCCACCTACAGTAACCGGTTGTAAGTTTGCTACAGGGGTAATGGCTCCGGTTCTGCCCACAGAAGCTTCTATTTCCAGTACGACAGTACTTTCTTCCTGGGCGGGAAATTTATGCGCAATAGCCCAACGCGGGGCTTTTGAAGTAGAGCCCAGAGCCTGTTGCAAGTTAACATAATTAACCTTGTAGACAATGCCATCAATTTCATAAGGCAAGCGATGACGCCGTTGAGCCAAGTCTTTATAATAATGCATTAAGCCAGCGATATCATGAAGTACTTTCATCTCATCACTAACAGCAAACCCCCATTGCGCAATCCTGGCCATTTCGTCCGCATGCGTACTGGCAATAGCAACCGAACACGCGCCGCTACCCCATGGAATAAAACTTAAAGGGCGTTGCGCGGTAATACGTGAATCTAATTGCCGAACACTTCCTGCCGCAGCATTACGAGGATTCGCGAACAATTTTTCACCTTCTTTCAAGCGGTGCTGGTTGAGTTGTTTAAAATCCGCCACCCGGATTACAATTTCACCTCGTATTTCTACAATTTCAGGCCAGTGATCTCCCATTAAAATCAGCGGTATCGATTTGATTGTGCGAACATTCGTAGTAACATCTTCCCCCGTAATACCATCACCTCGCGTTGCGGCACTCACCAGTTCACCTTGCTCGTATCTTAAACTGAGTGAAATACCATCTAATTTAGGTTCGGCTACAAACTCAACAAACTCTGTTTGAAGGCCATCTATGACTTTACGTATAAAGTCACTCACGTCCTCTTCACTAAAAGCATTGGCCAAAGATAACATCGGCTGAGCGTGTTTTAATTCAGCAAAATTTTTTGCCGGGCTACCACCAACACGTTGTGTTGGCGAAGTAGGCGTAACCAGTTCAGGGTGCATCGACTCCAGATGCTGTAACTCAAGCATTAAACGATCATACTCTGCATCGGTGATAACAGGGTTATCTGTGACATAATAATGGGTGTTATGTTGATTAATCTCCTTGCGCAGCGCCAGAATACGCGCTGAATGATCACTCATGAAGGGGAGGAGGAGGCGTGTTGAGTAATTTAGAACGTCTTTGGTGCTCTAATATTCGTTCCTGGATATGATCAATACCTTGTTTGCTTAACGTTCCACGTCGTTCATCGCACACGGTTGCATCAAGGCTTTCGGCCAGTTTTTTTGCGGTTCCCAACATAACCGAGAATGTTTCCATACCTTCGTCAGGAGAGATAATATTAGTAAAAAGCGTTAAACCCGGCGTCGATAGTGTGTCCATCGTGGTGAGATTAAAACTCCCTGGTTCCATCATATTAGCTAAACTGAATACAGCTCGCTTGCCACTACGCTGAGAGGAATAATAATGAAATATGCTCATAGGACCATAAGTAAAACCTTGGGAGGTAATGGCTTTGAGAATGCTTGACCCTCGTAGCTGTCGACCATTGCCAGCGATTATATTCAGAGCGATCATCAAGCCCTCTTTCAACTCTTCTTCAAGTGCTTTTGTTCCTCTGTTTTTATTATCGACCTGCACCGTGTCTCTTGAATCGGATACATTTTGTGACTCTTTTTGACGTGAGGGACTCGCGGGAGCCTCTGGCTGAGAGGCTGTGTCAACAAATTCACTTTCAGGTTGAAATAAAAACTCCGAATCTTCATTACGCAGTGGTACGTCTTCTACATCAACCGGGGCATCCCAGTTCATTTGCACTTTACCCTCCGAAGCCTCCGACTCATCATAGGCTTCGTAAGGAGTAATATTCAAATCTTCTTGATCCCTTGCAAAGACTTCATCACCAATATCATCAAGCTCCTGTCTACGACCCAGATAAACTTCTCCCTCACCATCGGCTCCGCGACTATACTCCAGGTTATCATGTCTGGAATTTGGCGCACGACCATGACTACGCTTTCGTTTTTTTATCCATCTGTTTGACCCATTGTGCTTAAACCAAAAGAACAACGCGACCAAAACGATCAGTACGGGTATAATTGTCTGCTTCAATGTATCTGAATTGAGTAGCTCAGAAAGCGCCATGTCAACCTCACCCTAAAAATATTCATCAAACATAAAGTCTATAACGAAGCATTAGGCTACGGCAAGCTCGGCAGCCTCATCAATATCGACTGAAACAAGGCGAGAAACCCCCGGCTCATGCATGGTCACCCCAGTAAGTTGGTTCGCCATTTCCATTGTAATTTTGTTATGTGTTATGAAGATAAACTGTACATGCTCAGACATAACTTTAACTAATTCACAGAACCGACCTACATTAGCATCATCCAACGGTGCATCGACCTCATCCAGCATGCAAAAGGGAGAAGGATTCAAGTCGAAAATAGAAAAGACCAAGGCAACGGCGGTCAGCGCTTTTTCCCCACCCGACAATAAATGGATCGTGCTGTTTTTTTTGCCCGGAGGTCGAGCCATCACCGTCACGCCGGTGTCGAGCAAGTCTTCGCCTGTCAATTCCATATACGCATGCCCACCGCCAAAAAGCAGTGGAAACTTGGCTTGCAGCCCTGTATTTATTTTGTCAAAAGTCTCTTTAAAACGACTTCGAGTCTCTTTATCAATTTTGCCTATCGCCGCCTCAAGCGTATCCAGCGCTTTGTTCAAGTCTTCATATTGAGCATCAAGGTAGTCTTTTCGTTCAGTTTGCTCGGCAAACTCCTCAATCGCAGCAAGATTAATCGCCCCTAGGCGCTGGATGGATCGCTCTATTCGTTCTAACTTTTCACTCCAACTGATTTCCGTTGCGGCTTCATCCATTTCTTCAAGTAGCTTATTCACTTCGTATTGATCTTCAATAATGTGCTCTAAGATGGTTTGACAACGAATATTGACTTCTTGCCAGGCCATACGATGCTGATCCAGACGCGCCCGCACGATATTAATGGTTTGCTCTATTTCTTGACGTTGTTGTGCTAATGCTCTCAATTGATGATCAATATTCTCTACAGCCCCTCTTGAATCCGCCAAAACAGATTCAACCTGCAAGCGTTTACTCAACTGTAAAGCCAAGGTTTCTGCCATATCGCTAACCGGCTCTTCACCACCCGATAGCGAACGGTAGAGTTCATCCCGCTTTCGTACCAAGTGACTCACTTGTGATTGCACCCGCATCAAGTTTTCACGCGTAGCGGTTAACTGTGTTGTCATAGATTGGCAATGCAGCTCTAACTCGTGACAGGTGTCACGATCCAGTTTAGATTGTATTCTCACCTCTTCCAGGCGTAAACGAATCGTATCCCGGGTCTTAATTAAGGTTTCTCGATCCTGATCTTGCCCTTCAATCGCGAGCAACGCACTATGCAGTTGCGTGGTTGCGGCTTTAATTTCGGCTTCTGCATCTATAATTTTTTTAGATTGTTCTTCTAACTCATTGTTAACTCGCTCTTTGCGCACCAAAAAATGATCTAACCGGGCTTGCTTCCCGCTGAGTAGCGCCTGGGCATCCGCCAAAACTCGAGCAATTTCATCTCTTTTTAACTGAATTTCATTACGTACATCTTCAAACTCTTGATGTTCAGAACGAGCTTGCAGTAATGCGGCCTCCGTTGAGCTGACACGGCCTTCTAGGTTATCGCAGTCTGTAGCCAACTGGGTGAGTTTTTGTTCTCGCGCTAACACACTGTCATCCGTTTTTTTCCCCCGAACAAGTCGAATCCAACTCGACCCAAGCCAAATACCATCAGCGGTAATCACCGATTCGCCGGCATCCAAATGACTTTGTAAGGCGACAGCGTCCTCATTGTTTTCGGCGATATAAACACCGGCCAGTATAGAATCGATAGGCCAAGGTGCGTTCACTAACGTTGCCAAAAGTTTAGCTTTGGTCGCCTGCGGGGTTGACGTACCAAGACTGTTTGTATTCAAAAACGTCACATCACCTTCTGCCAATTCATTAAAATATTGCATCAGTGAGGTCGCGTTTTCGACACAAACCGATTCCAGGTGAGAACCCAAAACAATTTCCAGGGCGTGTTCCCAGCCTGATTCTACGGTGATGTTCTGTGCCAGTCGCGATGCCGTGTCCAGTGATCGATCACTTAGCCATTGGTTGAGCTTATCCGAGTTTTTACCCAAAGCCTCAATTTGAACGGCTTTCAATGAAACAAATTGTTCTCGCACACCTCGCAAGTCATTTTGTTTGATTTTCAACAAGTCATTCAACTCTGATACTTTACTTCTATTTAAAGCGGTATCATCCTGATTAATTAATAATTTATCTTCTTGATCCTGTAATGCTTGAGTGCGGATTTCCAAGGTTTCGCGAAGCTCGCCCACGTCATCTTGTAAAGGCTCTATGTCTATGCCTTGCCCTTCAGAGCTCAATATTTCAAGGCGATGCTTTGCCTGAGAAACATTCTCTTCTAAATGTTCCACTCGCGCCCTAGCGACTTCTGCGGTACGTAAAGCATGGGCGGAACTTGAATTAAACTCATCCCATTGCTCCTGCCAAAGACTCATTTTTTGCTCTGCATCTTGCAAAGTTTCAGACGAGAGACTTTCTCTTTCTGAGGCCTCTTCGATTTTAGCCTGTTCAACTTCAAGTGTTTCTTCTAATAGACTGATTTTTTCTTCATCTGCTGTAAGATGCCCCTGCGCAGCCGACCAGGCCTCTTCAGTTTCAGCCAGCTCTCGCTCTTGTTGTTGCCGCGTCTCTTTAATGTGCTGGATACTTTGCTCCAACCTGGCGATGTCGGCACCCACGGCGTAAAATTCGCCCTGCACTTCATTTAAATTATCGTTGGCTTCTGTCAGCTGATCTCGACTTAATTCGGTTTCTGCTTCATTCGCGCGCAATTCGGCCGTACGCGCTTCTAATGTCGTCTCATCACTGGCAATTTCAGTTTTTTTCTCTTCTGCCTGCTGATGGAGATTCTGCCAGCGTAATGCCTGCAACTCAGCTTTAACCAAGCGTTCTTCTTCTTTTAAGGTTTTGAAACGTTCAGCAGAATTAGATTGCCTCTGTAATACTGAAAGTCGTTTTTCAATTTCCTCTCGTAAGTCGTTGAGTCTATCTATATTGTCTCGAGTATGGCGAATCCGTGTCTCTGTTTCTTTACGCCGCTCTTTATATTTTGAAATGCCTGCAGCTTCCTCAATAAAGACTCTAAGGTCTTCGGGGCGAGCTTCAATCAAGCGTGAAATCATCCCCTGTTCAATAATGGAATAACTACGCGGCCCCAAACCCGTTCCGAGAAAGATCCCCGTAATATCTTTACGTCGACAACGCGCACCATTAAGATAATAATTTGATTGACCTTCGCGACTGACTTGGCGTTTAATCGAAATTTCTGAATACTTTGCATACTCCCCGCCCAGTTTGCCATCACTGTTATCGAACACCATCTCGATGCTCGCTTGACCTACCGGTTTCCGTCCGGCAGAGCCATTAAAAATAACATCTGACATCGACTCGCCGCGCAGGTGTTTGGCAGAACTTTCTCCCATAACCCAGCGTACCGCATCGATCACATTCGATTTGCCACAGCCATTGGGACCCACAATACCCAGTAAATTGCCGTTAATCTGTATGGTTGTCGGATCAACAAAAGACTTAAACCCCGCCAATTTTATTTTATCTAAACGCATTAACAACCACTAAAATAGTAAATACCTGCAGGATCCGGTAGTATTTGGAAAGCACACCCTTTATTATACACATCAGGATTCTACAAACGCGCCTTAAGAAGGCAATTTTCTAAGACGTAAGTCAATTTGCCATCAAACTAACATAGACGATTCAGTATGCCTAGCCAACCGAGTAAAGAATTAGAATTTTTTGATAACCCCATGGCGGAACGTGATTACACCATTCGGATAGAAATACCTGAATTTACGTGTCTTTGTCCAAAAACAGGCCAACCCGATTTCGCCACATTAAACTTGGAATATGTTCCTGGAGAAAAATGTATTGAACTTAAGTCTCTGAAAGTATACATCTGGAGCTTTCGCAATGAAGGCGCATTCCATGAAAAAGTGACCAATGACATTCTTTCCGACCTGGTCACCGCCTGCACACCACGTTACATGAAATTAACCGCAGAGTTTAATGTGCGAGGCGGTATCTATACCACCGTGGTAGTGGATCACCGCGATGAAAATTGGCAAATTCCAGAAGATATCGTTATGCTACCTTAAGGTTTTGAGTCTTTAATTTCCGACCGATTAAAAATAAACCTGACAGCAATAAAACCAGCGCTCCGGGAATCGGTACAACCTGGACTTCCACTGTGCTTTGGAACTCCCCTTCAAAGAAAGTATCAGCAAACCAAGTGCCTTCGGCCAACGGCCCATAAGTCTCAGGTACCAATAAATCCGTTGAAAATGCAACTTGAACTATATTCGGATCCGTCTGCCAAAGATCAATATCTGACCATGCGACAGATACAAAATTACTATCGACATAAACCTCGTCAGGATTGTACCAATCAACAGACCAAACAAGGGAGTCGAGATTCCAGCTAGGATCACCACTATCATCTCTGGCTTGATCCAAATCGGTCAAAGAAATTGACACCGCAATCCGAATGGGATCATCCGGATTAAAAACAGATTGAGCGTCAGGAAGGGGTAAATCAAAATCAACAGGGTTTCTCAGAGGCGTTCGAGCCGGATCACCAAGATAAGCCACCGCCCCAGGGGAAACCGCCGGATTACCGGAAACATTGACAATAGCAGCATGGGAAGTAAGCGAAAATAAACTCACCACGCCTAACAATAAATACTTGATCATCCTCAATCTCCTTATTTTTTATTTAGATACGCATGTTAACATTACCTTCCATATAATTGTATAACATTTGAGACATAATTTTACATACCCGGTGTACATCGACAATCACACAAAATTGTTGACCACAGTGATGCTTTATGAAGAAAGCACAGGTCTGCATCATATCTTCGTTAAATAACTATATAAGCTTTTGAAGCCACTTAATTGAGACAATCTACGCCACGTAAAAGAACCATGACAAACATCGATCTTAAAACTGAATTTCCTCTTCAAACAAACTTATGCCATTTAAATCATGCTGCGGTGGGCCCCTGGCCCTATCGCACGATGCTTGCTATAAAGCAGTTCGCAGAGGAAAATTGTAATCAAGGTTCTTTATCCTATAAACGCTGGATGGGCAAAGAACTTTACTTGCGAAAACAACTGCAAACCTTGCTGAATGCTCAGTCAACCCAGGAAATCGCTTTATTAAAAAACACGTCTGAAGCTTTGTCCATTGTCGCTTATGGCCTGGATTGGCAGGTGGGCAATAATATTGTCATTCCTGCTGAGGAATTTCCATCTAATCGTATTGTCTGGCAATCTTTAACTGATAAATATGGCGTGGAGGTCAGGCTTGCTCACTTTTCAACGAATGAAACACCAGAAGAATCCATTGTCAAACTCACCGATCACAATACCAAATTAATCTCAGTCAGCTCGGTACAATACGCCACAGGCTTAGTTATAGATTTACAAAAATTAGGACTTTACTGTAACAAAAAAAATATCTTTTTTTGTGTTGATGCCATTCAATCTCTGTGCGCACTGCCCATCGACGTTCAACAAATTTCAGCTGATTTTGTTATGGCGGACGGTCATAAGTGGATGTTGGCTCCTGAGGGATTGGCTGTGTTTTATTGTAAAGCACAACATCTGGAAAAATTGAAACTGTACCAATATGGCTGGCACATGACTCAAGATAGCGGCAATTATACAACGCAACACTGGCAAGTTGCAGAAAGTGCTCGACGTTTCGAATGTGGCAGCCCTAACATGTTAGGTATTCATGCTTTAAGCGCCAGCTTGTCGCTGTTTGAAGAGGTTGGATTGGAAAAGGTAAAACAGTGTATTTTAGACAATACTGAATATCTATTTGCACAGCTCTCCAAATTACCTGAAATTGAATTACTCACAGAAACAACAAAGGGACGATACGCGGGCATCGTCAATTTCAGGCTTAGAGAAGGGAACCAGGACAAACTCTTCAATTTTCTCACAAAACAACGAGTCATTTGCGCACAACGAGGCGATGGCATCCGCTTTTCGCCACATTTTTATACCCGAAAAGAAAAACTGGATCAAGCTATTGGATACTTAAAATCCTATATCAAATGACGCATACAATACATCCTCGAGATTTTATGAGAAAACCTGAAAAAAAGCTGTTTTCTGTAAATTTTCAGCGAAGGAGATGCTGAAGCTGAGATGCCAATTATAAAAGTTATTCAATTTCTATTCCCCAGTCTTCACTTTCAAATTTCTTTTGATACGCATACACGGTTTTCCAGAGAAACCGATACTCGCAAGCCCCCCAGTGTCGAAGACCGACCCAGCGTGAGCTTACCACCATAAATTTCCGCCACATCTCGTACAATCGCCAGACCCAGCCCGTGCCCGGGTGCCGCTTCATCGAGACGTACACCCCGTGCCGTTAACTGTTTCATCTCTTCATCGCTGCAGCCTGGACCATCGTCTTCTACCACTAACTGCAAACGGTGTTCATCACCCTGTAATTCACAACACACCTGATGTTTGGCCCATTTGCAGGCGTTATCCAGCAAATTACCGATCAGCTCCAGCATATCATCACGATCAAAAATAAAAATAACATCCGGTGCTTGCCAATGAATTTTCAGGGGAGTTTCTTGCTTGTTCGTAGTCGCAAACATACGCTGTAGCAAATCGACCAGCACCGGCATTTCTTCCTGCGGTGCAAAACGCACACCGGGGGCACCTTGCCCCATAAGCCGGGCACGTTTCAGTTCACGATCCATGAGTTGTTGAATGCTATCAGTCTGTTGTTTCAGGTTGGCTGACAGATCGGGGAATGCATGTATATTTTCCTGTTGTCCTATTTGCGTCAATAAACTCAACGGACCTTTGAGGGCGTGAGCAAGATTACCCAACGCATTGCGCGAACGTTGCAGTCTTTCGCTCAACAGGTGTAACAAGTGATTCACTTCGCGCACCAACGGCCGTACCTCGGCAGGAACCTCTTCACTCAACTCACCTACCGCGCCCTGTTGCAGGTTTTTAACTTCGTGCAAAATTTGTTCTAGAGGTCGAAATGATCGACGTACAACATAGTGCTGAACACCGAGCAAGATGAATAATGTCAGTAGCGAAAGACCGGCAAAATACCAGTTAAAGCGCACAAGGCTTTTCGATAACGGCGTCAAATCTTCCGCAACGGCAAGGGTAAAACGGTGTCCCTGCTTCTGAAACCCACCGGCCCATACCAATAATGTCTGCCCCATTGGACCCTGTACATTCCACTGGCGCTTCACTCCCTTGGGCAAACGCGATACCATCAAGGACTCATCCCACAATGAACGGGAATAAAGTGTTTTGTTATCACTCAGTACCATAAAATAATGGCCTGAAAAAGGCTGCTTGTAGATGGCGGTTATGCGCTTTGGCGTTAGCTCTAAAATATTGTTTTCACCCACCTGCAAGGCAGATAATAAACTATCGGCATCATGCTCCAGTCGCGATTGCACAAATTCTTCGCCAAATGTTTTAATCGCGCCAGAGACCAGCCACCACAATAGCAACATTAACAACACGACACTGGTCGCCAACCCCAGTTGCAAGCGTTGTTGTACTGAATTCAAACATGGCCTCCAAACACATAACCCTGCCCGCGCCGGGTACGAATTTGCTCATTGCCCAATTTGTCACGCAAACGTCGCACATAAACTTCGATTACATTACTGTCACGATCGGCATCATATTCGTAAACATGTTCCGTAAGTTTGCTTTTTGATAAAATCTTACCGGGGTGATTCATGAAATAGCGCAACAAACGAAATTCCGTGTTTGTCAATGAATGGTGGATACCCATGGTATCCGTTACTTGCTGACGGGCTTCGTCCAGCACCAGCCCCGCTATTTTCAGAGAACCATCAGCACGCCCGCTACGACGGCGAATCATCGCATCAATACGTGCCAGCAATTCTTCTACATGAAAAGGTTTACCCAGATAATCATCGGCACCGGCACGCAACCCGTCAACGCGTTCATTCCAGGCATCCCGCGCGGTAAGCACGATGACCGGCACGGTGTTTTTTTGTTTACGCCATTGAATTAATACATCCATCCCTGGCTTTTTTGGCAAACCCAGATCGAGAACCACGGCGTCGTAATCTGTCTCATTGCCCATAAACTCTCCGTCTATGCCATTATGGGCAACATCCACAGCAAATCCTGCACGACACAAATCCTGTTTGAGGCCTGCAGCCAGAGTTTCGTCGTCTTCAACCAACAATAGCCTCATCAATCCTCCCGCTCATGTTTAATCAACTGACCCGTAGTTGCATCAAAATAGAGCTCCCAAACTTCACCGCGCGCATTTAACAACTCCACCTCATAAAGATAACGTCCGTCTTTATTTTCCAGCTCGATTTCGATCACCCGACCGGATTGCTTGGCTTTAGCAGCCTTGATAATTTGCTCCAGTGGCAAAATCTCCCCCAACTCTTTTAAATGCCGGGCTTGCTGGTGATCTTCATCGCTCAACCCGGGAGTTAGCACAAATAGGCTTGATAATCCCAGCACCAGTAGCAATACGATGGATAAACGCTTCATTTAAATATTTTCTAACCTCAGTTTTCATCAACAGCTTAGGAATAAGCCACCCCTACAACACTTCATCCTTCGTTTTCAGTCTACTTCTTTTGAGTCAATTGGTTTGCGACCATTCAACATGGATTTCACAAGATTTTCCTTGTGTTGAAAGCTCGCTGTCAACACACCCGTCACATGAAAAAATACCAATGCGAGCGTGGCATTGGAAAAAAATTCATGCACTTCTTCCACCACATCTTCCCAGGCCTCACCGACCCCGGACAGGCTGGCACCCAGCGGCCCAGCAGATTCTTCAATACTGTAAATAACGATACCACTTATCGTGACTAGCACCAGAGAAGACAAAAGAGCGATAATCATGGCACCGCCAGCAGGGTTATGACCCAAATAGCGTTTAGGGTGTTGGCCAATAATAGATTTTAGATAAGTCCACACTTCACTGGGCCGTTTCACAAAATCAGTAAAACGCGCATAGCGACTGCCCATAAAGCCCCAGATTAACCTAAAAACCAGCAAACCCGCAATAAGATATCCAGATATCCGGCATAAACATGTAGATCAAGCAGATCATCTTCGGTGAAATAGGCGATAAAAAAAGCGCTCACCAGAGACCAGTGGAATACACGTACCAATGGATCCCACACGACGGTTTGTTTTTGTTGAACCTCTTCTCGTGAGGGATGGGCAGCGTCCTGGTCGAATTTGCTAATGGGCGTATTCATGCTTAGTCTCCTTGCGTTTGTCCGTTATTATCGTTGTTGATAAACAGATTACGCTACCAAGCTGAAGTCAAACTGAAAACACGGTTTTGTTGCGGCTATACCCGTAGCGTTTGAGATTTAGTCATCTTGCAAATCGACAGCATATCGAAAATGCCCAACTATTTTATGATCAAATAGCATGTCATTAATTTGAGGACCCAGACCTATGTTATGAATGATTTTAAAATTTCCAGATTTAGCCTTAACATCGCTAACGATACCGATATGGGGCAAATTAGTACCATTTAACCGCCAGCTCACTATATCCCCTGGCTGGTAATCAACCCCATTATTTGTCACTGATAAAGTGGTTCCGTGTCGTTTAAAAAAGGTTTCGAGATTTGGTACCCGGCGATGGTCAATATTGCTGTCTGGTTTTTTTAAACCCCATGCTTTTGGGTATTGGTCAAAATTAGCTGACATGTCTTCATGAACCAGTTGTTGCAAGTCTATCCCTACACTTCTATATGACCGAATCAACACATCGGTACAAACACCCTTGTTGGGAGCAACATCTCCGTTTGGGTAGGCAATTTGTTGATAGGAACCATCATAAATCACGAAATATTTCAACCGTTGTTTAGCTGCTTTAATTAGATCAAAAGCCTGAACCGGAGTTGATAACAACATCAATAATAATAGAGTAAATTTCATAATTTGTTATGATATATTAGCGGTCATATGAGTTCTTGTTATTTTTTTGCCTCTTCAAAAAAAATGATCGGTAGTCGATCTAGCCAATTTCGATGTTGATATTGCTCTGTCTATCCCAACAGCGCCGACCTGGTAAGTCTTTTAAAATTATTTTACAGGCTCTTACAAACAACGAAAATTTATTCAAACACTTTAGAGTTATAATAACAAACATGCCAATCGTTGTAATATGTTGTAGGATATTGAAGCACGTTAACAATAGCCTTGGAATAAGGAGAAATATTAATGCCCCATTCACTGCCTGAACTACCCTATGCAAGAGCGGCGTTAGAACCGCACCTCTCTGCTGAAACATTAGACTTCCACTACGGTAAACATCATCAAACTTATGTCACCAACCTCAATAAATTACTAGAAGGGTCCGATCAGGCGAACCTTTCTTTAGAAGAACTCATTAAACAATCTTCAGGCGGAATTTTTAATAATGCCGCTCAAATATGGAATCACACTTTTTATTGGAATTGCCTCAGCCCCAATGGTGGAGGCGAACCTGAAGGGTCATTATCCGGAGCGATCAATCAGGCTTTTGGATCTTTTGAATCATTTAAAACCGAGTTCACAAAAACGGCGATAACCACATTTGGTTCGGGTTGGGCCTGGTTAGTACAAAACAGCGATGGCACGCTTGCGCTGAAGAGCACCAGCAACGCGGCGACCCCCCTTACCGAAAATGTAACCCCAATTTTAACTTGTGATGTGTGGGAACATGCCTATTATATAGACTATCGAAATGCTCGCCCAACGTACCTTGAGAACTTCTGGAAAATGGTTAACTGGCAGTTCGCCAGCTCTCAGATGAAATAACAGTGGATTTATTTTGGCTCTCATAGTACCTTTTCGCAAACTTTGACAACTTTCCCTTGTTTATTGACTATTTGAGCCAAACATGTCCATATTGCATGAAACCGATGATTTACGTATCAGCACAATCCGGGAGGTTACGGCTCCTGAGCAACTACACACAGAACTACCCATATCAAAAGCGGCAGCGACGACCGTTTTTGATACCAGAAAAGAAATCCATAATATACTAAATGGAAGCTGTGATCGCTTATTGGTGATTGTGGGTCCCTGCTCTATTCATGACACTCAGGCTGCCGAAGACTATGCCAACAAACTTAAAGTACTGAAAGAGCAACTCAACGAACACCTGTTGATTGTAATGCGCGTCTACTTTGAAAAGCCCAGAACCTCGGTGGGCTGGAAAGGCTTGATCAATGACCCTAATCTGGATGATAGTTTTAATATAAATGAGGGGCTACATAGTGCCCGTCAATTATTATTAAATCTGAGCCATATCGGTATGCCCGCTGCGACAGAATATCTGGACTTGATCACCCCTCAGTATATTTCTGATTTAATCAGCTGGGGGGCGATTGGCGCCAGAACAACCGAGAGTCAAGTACATAGAGAACTGGCTTCTGGACTCTCTTGTCCAGTTGGTTTTAAAAATAGCACCGATGGAAATTTAAAAGCGGCCATTGATGCCATCAATGCCGCATCAAATCCGCATCATTTTCTCTCCGTAACAAAAAAAGGGCATTCCGCTATTTTTTCCACTACCGGTAATGATGACTGTCATATTATTCTCCGTGGAGGCAGCCAACCTAACTATGACGCAGCAAGTATTGATAGCGCATCGCAAGCCTTGCTGGATGCTAAATTAACACCGGCGGTAATGATAGATATCAGCCATGCTAACAGTCAAAAACAGTATCAAAACCAAACTCGTGTTGGCCACAATGTCGCCTCACAAATTGCATCCGGTGACACGCGCATTATTGGTACTATGGTTGAAAGCCACCTGAAAGAAGGTCGACAAAATATGCATCCTGACCAACCCTTGACCTATGGTCAAAGCATCACCGACGCTTGTATAGGATGGGATAAGACAACAGAACTACTACAGGTGTTTGCTGAAGCCGTCAAAGAAAGACGGACGACCAGAGTAAAGGAATAATATTTTGCCGCGCAAAGTCAATACTTATCATTATGAAAAATCGCTGGCCGAATTAACCACTGTGGTTGAAAAACTGGAAACGGGCGATCTCTCCCTGGAAGATGCTCTAAAACAATTTGAACTGGGCATAAAACTAACCCGTTCCTGCCAAAAAGCGTTGAACAACGCAGAACAACAAGTTCAAATACTGCTTAAAAATGACGAGCATGCCGAATTAAATAACATTGATAATGACAAATCCTGATAGCTTAAAAGCGCTAATGGCAGCGTATCAAGAACGCGTCGATGCCGCATTAACGCAACGTTTGCCCGTCGCAACAATCCACCCTACACGTCTTCATGAGGCGATGCGCTATGCCGTATTCAATGGCGGTAAACGTATTCGTCCGATATTAGCCTACGCAACGGCTAAAGCAGTAGGTTGTCATTTAGATCGCGCTGATGGTGTCGCTTGTGCGGTCGAACTCATCCATGCCTATTCTCTGGTACACGACGATCTTCCCGCGATGGATAATGATGACTTGCGTCGTGGCAAAGCAACATGCCACCGTGCTTTTGATGAAGCAACGGCAATTCTAACAGGGGACGCACTACAAACCCTGGCTTTTTATGTGCTTTCACACGATAAAAATTTCGACGCTCCCGCAAAAACCAGAATTAAAATGATAGAACTGCTGGCCGCCGCAAGTGGCTCAAGAGGCATGGCAGGTGGACAAGCTATTGATCTTGAATCAGTTGGACAACAACTGGATATTGCTCAACTGGAAGATATGCACATTCATAAAACAGGGGCGTTGATCAGAGCCAGTGTTATGTTAGGGGCTTTATGTCAAAGTGAACTGGATTCCGTTATTTTTCGTAAATTGACTCATTATGCTGAACATATTGGGCTCGCGTTTCAGATTCGTGACGATATTCTCGACATTGAAGCGAGTACCGAGGCGCTAGGGAAAACTCAAGGCTCTGATAAAGCTAAAAATAAACCCACCTACCCGGCTTTATTGGGACTTAAAGGTGCCAAAGAACATGCACAAGATTTACACCAGGAAGCTTTAGCTTGTCTTGAACACCTGGATTCCAATGCAGATCCTTTGCGCTGGATTTCAGGCTATATCGTTGACCGAGGATACTGAGCGGCCACCAGGGCTGGAAGTCACTGTCATAATAGAGGATAATGGACAGCTTTTTCTGGTGCCAGGCTAACAAACATGATGACAGACTCTCCCCGCTATGTGCTGCTGGAAACCATCGACACCCCTGCGGATCTACGCCAGCTATCTGTAGATCAGCTTGACACGCTGGCTCAAGAGCTACGTACCTTTATCGTGCAATCCGTAAGCCAAACGGGTGGGCATCTTTCCGCCGGACTGGGTACGGTTGAACTGACTATTGCTCTGCATTACGTCTTCAACACCCCAGAAGACAAGCTCGTTTGGGATGTGGGTCATCAAAGTTATCCTCATAAAATTCTCACGGGTCGCCGCGATCGCATGTCGACCTTGCGTCAAAAAGGGGGACTTTGTGGCTTTCCTAACCGGGCTGAAAGCCCTTACGACACCTTTGGCGTGGGACATTCCAGCACCTCGATTAGTGCTGCCCTGGGGATGGCTATTGCGGCCAGTTGTAACAACGAAAACTATCGATCCGTTGCAATTATCGGTGATGGTGCCATGACAGCAGGGATGGCCTTTGAAGCGCTTAACCATGGCGGCGGCCTGGAGGCTAATTTATTGGTTATTCTTAATGATAACGATATGTCGATCTCCCCTAATGTCGGTGGCATGTCTAACTATCTGGCGCGTGTACTTTCTGGCAAAGTCTACTCCAGCATG
>JAADHS010000252.1 GCA_013151745.1 Gammaproteobacteria bacterium
AAATCACCCTATGACATCATTCTCGAAACTTACAAACTAAATCCAAAGCTATTTCATCTCAACCCAAACCAGAAGTTCTTGGGACTAAACACATAGCGTCCCCTTGATCATCCTGAAAACAAGGAGTTCACAGTGACTGAAGTCCTCCTCTTCGATAAAGTGATGCGCCCCGATGAGCTTTACCGTGCTTGTCGTTTAACTCCCAAACAACTGTATTATGGGGATAAATTTGGTGCTTTAGTGCCTTATAAACCCTATGTACTGGGGGATATCCTTCACAAGAAGCACTCAGTATCGCCCGCACACTGAGCGTCTCTAAAAATCCCCCTAACTTATTCAATCTTGCCGCGCTTTTAGGGCCGGATGATACCGTGAATGTCGCTGGTGTCATGAGTAGGCTGAGGGAATTTAATATTGCGGCTACTGGTACAGCCACCAGCACCTATTCCGCCCGCATGATGGCATTTGGGGAATCGGTGCAAAGTTATCAGAATGCCTTGATGTCCTATCGCGATACGGTCAAATCCAGCGAAACAACCGCTTCTGTGCAAGCTTCCGCAAAAGAAGCGGTTAAAAAAAACTTCGAAAACATGCAAAAAAACTTCCAACAAGAGCTCTCTGTACTCAGGAGACGCCGTCCCGCAAAAGGCTCGCCCTTCAAAAGTGCAACACGCGGCATAAACCTCGCACGCAGCAGCCGAAATGCCGTGAAGCTGAATATTCAGTCCTCCACGCAAGCAAGTTATTTGGTGCGCTTCGGCCAATGGGGCAATGTGCTGGGCAACGGCATCATCCTGGTGGATGCTTTTACACGCGTGGGCAATATTCACGCGAGTGCACTAAGTGGCGAGGACTGGTATCGACAGATGTTCATTGAGTCGAGTAGTATGGCGGCGAGTTTAGCTATGGGGGTAGCTACCGTAAAAGCTGGCAGTGCTGCGCTGTTATTTTTGTCTGCAGCTACACCTGTGGGTTGGGCTGGGCTTATTGTTCTAGCGGCAGCGGCTTCCATCGCAGCGGATCATATTCTGAAAGAAGAAAGTGGAGCTATCTACGATAGCATTATGAAACGGATGAACACGAGATGACGTTGGTGCAAACAATTTTATCAGTGATACTCGCAGTGACTTTGGTCGCATGGATTCTATTCGTTCTTTTTGGTCAGATCACGGTTCGTAGGCTCAGAAAAAATCCAGAGACTAAAGATAGCTTAGGGATTAATTTGGCAAGTGGTTGGGATATCCTCAATGTGGCCCAGGCGCTCACGCTACCAAAAGACATTACACGAAGAATTAACAATAATTTTGGAGGATTTGAAGCCGATCCTGACTTGCTCTACAAACACACCACCGTACTCGATAGGATACTAGCGCGGATTTTTTATGTGCTTTTTTTCGGGTCTGCATTTTCCATGCTCATATTGATTGTGATGAACGGATTAGGCGTTCTGGATTGAAGCAAGCGACGAAAATTGTTTAGCCAGAAAAAGGGGTCAAGTATAACATTGAATCATATTATTTGTTTGTTGCAGAACACAATTATGGGGACAGAAAACCCTACGTAAAACGGAACCTGCAATCCATCTTGGCTTTGGCAAAGGAGGGCCTACTGGCACAACTGAAGCCAGCACAATACAGACAAGTCCTGATCATCAATGAACTTTATCGGCAGCAGGCAGAGATGTACATCAACAAAGTTCATCGGAATCAGACCGCATCGTAAGCATTGCGCAAGCCCATGTTCGTCCCATCGTACGGGGCAAAGCAGGGGTAAAAAAGGGGACGCTACCCTCTTTTTACAAAATCTGTTAGCATTCAAACATGCCGAGATTAGCAAGAGTCGTGTTTGCGGGGATACCACATCACATCACTCAACGTGGCAATCGTCGAGAAGACGTATTTTTTTCAGATGAAGACCGAAAGAAATACCTGACATGGCTAAAGGAGTACTGCCAAAGGCATGATGTTGAACTCCTCGCCTACTGTTTGATGACGAATCACGTTCACCTTGTAGCCGTCCCTCGTGGCGTAGATGACTTGCAGCGTGTTTTAAAGCCATTGCACATGCGTTATGCGCAGAGAATCAATCGAGAACGCGGATGGAAAGGCCATTTATGGCAGGGGCGGTTTTTCTCTTCTCCACTGGATGAAAGCTATCTTTGGGCGGCGATGCGCTACGTTGAGCGTAATCCGGTCAGAGCGAAGATCGTTACAAAGGCTGAGCAGTATGCCTGGTCCAGTGCGGAAGCACACTGCAAGCTGAAAAAAGGGACTGTTTTGACGCAAAATCCCTATTGGTTGAAACAATTGGATCAAATAAAGGATTGGTCCGCTTGGTTAGTTAAAGACGATGAACCCGATAAGATTAAAATACTAAGGTCTCACGTTGAAAAAGGCTTACCCTGTGGTTCAGAGAAATTCATTACCAAGTTGGAGGAAATTGCAGATCGCGTTCTCCGGTATCGCCCCAGAGGAAGACCAGTTCAGAAAGGCGAGGAGACAACTCTTGAAAAAGGGTAGCGTCCCCTTTAATATCCCCTTTAATAATACTGAAGGCCTATCAATGAACAAATCCTCTACTTTCAAGTGGTACTAATATGGGGGGCTTTAAACCCTGTCACAAAAATACAAAATCACAAACGCGGTGCCTCAGATTCATAACCATAACCCTGCAGCCATTCGAGATCAAAAAAACCTGCCCTCGTTTGTATGAAAATTGGGTGATTAATCCGTGTGACTGAATATTTGTGAAAAGATTGTGAGACTTCCAGCTTTTCCGTATCGGATGCTGGAATCCAGGATTCAACAATAATATAATAAGGGTCCGGCCCCTTTCCTGATGAGATATGCTCTGTCGCGAGCAATTTGGAGGGGTGAGATATTACGGGGCTGCTGTCCAGAAACCCATTTAATATTTGGACGACAAAAATTGCGACAAGACTGTAACCAAGGCCATTGCAAAGGGCCATAAAGGATAATTCTTTATGGCTTCTTGATCGCCCCATGAGGTGAGTGCCTGCGGCAAATAGGTGTAATACCATGAGGGGGAAAGCAACATAAATTAAGCTCCAATTAAAAAGGTCTTCGGAGGAGATTACAACATACGGCTCAAAGAAAATACGAGTAAATGACAGAAAGAGTCCAGTCGCCGCAACATAAACTGCACTTAATAACCACCATTTTCGTTGCCGCACCCATTTTGGGGGATGACCTTGCAGGGTTTTATCAGGAAGACGAAGGTAGAATTGAAAATAGCCCTCTATGTCATCATTATATTCCATTTCTCCTTTTCGACGTTTTTTTGGGATGCCATGATGCACTTCCATTGCTTCGAGCAAACGCGTCATCTGCTTTGCACTGCGTTCAATCACGCCTGATTTGAACCAGCGCCAGCCGGTAAAGCTATTAAATCCCGTTTTGAGTACGCCCTCTTCAAACTTGATATAGTCAAACCCTTCGGACAACACACTGGCGATACAGTGGCAAATAGGTTCGAGTTCCAATAAAGGCTGGACGGTTTTGTGACTTTCAGAGACGATGTAATAACGCTTGTCAAACCAATGGTGTCCCGTTTGAATTTCGTTGCTAATGGAGAGCGCTTTAAAAATTTTGTCAAATAATCGTTCTCGAACAACAATAAATTCGTCAGACTGACAGGGTGTATCCATCCACAATATAAAATGGGCGATATCAGGGCCTTTTCCACCGGAGGACCGCTCATAACGATAACTATAGTCAGTACAACGCGGCGCGCGATGATCCCCACCAAAACGGAAACCAAAATCGACTCCGAGTGCTTGTTTTAAATTCCAGCGGCTCACAAAATTCTTAAATACCAAGACAATCAGGTAAATCAGAGCCGAAAGGAAAATTAACGAGAAAATTAAGGTGAGATTGATCATTGATTTTTTAAATTGATGCCGGAGGTTTAAACCATCCCCCTCAATACTCCACAACATGCAAGAAGAGTTTGTCCAGAATAACCAACAAAAAGATTCCAGTACCGCCAATCAGGAAAAAAGGGTGGGTGATGATGAAGGGGCACTCAAATTTTTTGTCAAAGTGGTTTCGAATATAGGTCAGATGACTTCGTTTGGCAAATCAGGGCGACGAAGATGCAACACTGTAATTGGGAAGACTCAGAACCTGAGCAAAAATATTATCGCTAGGAAGCTCAAAACGATGAACCAATTTGTGGGCGGGGGTCAGGCCTGCTTAATTGCATATAGGCTTATGCTGATATTGTGTCGACATGGCACGAAAACCGCGACTTCATGTTTCTGGTGGTGTTTATCATGTCATACTCCGTGACAATGCTGGCCAAGATATATTTTTCTCTGATAATGACTGGTCTTATTTCTATCTCTTGGTTCAGCAGGGGATCG
>JAADHS010000103.1 GCA_013151745.1 Gammaproteobacteria bacterium
TCATTGACATCCGATTATGTGGGTATCCGAAACTCCACAAAGCCCATAACGTTTCTTCGCCTGAGACAACCAGTAACACCATCAGTCTCGATCCCGCGTAAACTTCAAAAGAAATTCCCGCTTGTGGCGGCGGTGTGTGATATGCCAAACGTGATTTAGCATGAAATAGCGTTTTCTTGTGGCATAACACTTCTTCCTTAAAGTTGTTATTTTGCCTGTAAAATGGGCCGTTTAAGGCTTAGACTCGCCTGAATTTATCTGGATTATTCCGAACTTTCAATGAGTTGCTATAGCCCGACCCTTAGCCCCTCCTACCATCGAACATACCCATGCTGCGCGGACAAATGTGCTAGAGAATTCAAGTTTCCCTTGATTTCTCCGATCAAATACACTATAGCTATTATAGTTAAGTTAGCTAATATTTAAGGTGCACAACATGAAAACCATCACTGCAACAGAAGCACAAAATAATTTCGGCGAGCTCCTCATGGACGCACAAAGCGAACCCATTGCCATTACCCGAAACGGCAGAGAGAAGGGAGTATTGCTGTCAGCAAAAGAATATGAAGCGATGAAGCGACAAGTTTTGCAACAAGCAATTACCAAGGGTCTGAAAAGTGGTGAACCATCAATGCTAAACATGAAAGATATTAAACAAAAAGCCAGAGAAAAAATGGGATTAGATGTTAACAGTTAACAAACTCCCATTAGCAGAAGACGATTTAATTAATATCTGGATCTATGGTTATGAGCAATGGGGCATTACTCAAGCAGATCATTACATTGAAGGCTTGGGGTCCAGGCTTACGTCGTTAGCTCAGTCGCCTGAGACGTGCCGGGAAAGAAAGGAGTTTTCTCCTCCGGTGCGTATCTGCCCTTATGTCAGCCACGTTATTGTTTATACCATCGAAGACGACTCAATACTCGTCATTCGTGTACTTCACAAATCAATGGATATAGAACGCCACGTTTAAACCTAGAAAACACCGTTGATTTACGAATCTTGCAGCGAGTACCCATCAGCGAAAGACTCATTCAAGAAAAAAACGTTAAGGAAAGCATCACACCGAAATCCTGTCGCTGATTTCGCCACGACACATACCTCCAAATGTATGCAAAAAACAACAGGGGCTGATGAATTATGTATATGACTGGGGAACATGCGCGCGTGCCATTGTAGTTGCAACTGGCTTCACTATGACAATACGCCTGCGAAGATCGCAGAATAAAAAATATTCCGCTGTACTGCCTCGCACAAAACAAAAGGCTCACACCAAAATTATGTAAGCCTTTATTTATAAACGAAAAATAACATCCCCAAGGGGGTGCGACTCTATTCCCGTTTTACCAGCGACGACATAACTTATTGAACATGTTAAGAAAATCACATCCAGGCATCGATTTTCAAGATAACAATACTTCGTATTTTCACTAAAAATAGCTTGCCCTCTATCTTAGACTGTAAATCTCGATGTTCACTCCACTGCATAGTTTGCATGATTTTTTAATAAAATTATTGTCATATTTGCCGATAAAAGTTATATTCCATGTTTAGAGGATATATTGATGAAACGTTTGGATCAGTTAAAAAAACACCTGCGCCCTGACCGTGTCTATCGGCGCGCTGATCTGGCTCAGTGGTCGAAAAGTGTTGATCGACATGTGCGTGAACTTGTCAACCAGGGCATGCTGCAAAAACTTCAAAATGGGTTGTATTACTACCCCAAGGCATCCGTTTTTGGTCAAGTCCCAGCAGACGAACGAGAGCTGGTACGCGGTTTCCTGAAAGAGGATGATTTCCTGCTCACCTCCCCAAACGCCTACAATACCCTGGGGCTGGGCACCACGCAGCTCTATAACAGCCGTGTCGTTTACAACCATAAGCGTCATGGCCGCTTCACGCTGGGTGGTCTTGCTTTTGAATTCCAACGGAAACCCCGCTTCCCCCGAAAGCTTTCGGAAGAATTTCTGCTCGTGGATCTGCTGAATAATATCTCTACGCTTGCAGAGGACACAGAAGCGCTTCTTGCGCGCGCACGCGCAAAAGCAAAAACACTGAATGCTAGGCAACTTCAGCTGGCAGCCCATCGCTATGGCAAGGTCGCCACCCGCAAGTTCTTTGATCAGGTATTGACGGATGCCGCCTAATCCTTATCTGCACGAACGATTCGATTTTTTTGATCTGATCAAAATCGTTGCTGACGAACAAGGCGTTATACCGGCGCTGGTGGAAAAAGACTACTGGATTATGCACTGCCTGTACGGCCTGAGCGCAAAGGGCTTCGCTTACGAACTTAAGGGCGGAACCTCACTATCTAAAGGCTATGGCATCATCCAACGTTTTTCCGAAGACATCGACATACGAATCGACCCCGCATGTGCACCTTTTGAAGTATTCACCGCGCCAAATCAAACCAAAAAAGCTCGGCATATCGAATCCAGAAAACAGTTCTACGACTGGCTCACAGATACTATTCAAATCGAGGGCATCACCAAAGTCACTCGCGATCACGCCTTTGATGATGACAAATACAGAAGCGGTGGCATCCGTTTGCATTACGACAACATTAGCGATAATCCCGCTGCGCTTAAAGAAGGCATCCTGCTAGAAGTCGGCTTCGATGACACTGCACCAAACCTGCCTAGAATGATCTCTTCGTGGGCCTATGATCGAGCCTCGGAATCCGATATTACCGTCACTGACAATCGAGCAAACAATATTCTATGTTATCTCCCAGGCTACACCTTTGTGGAAAAGCTGCAAACTGTCTCCACCAAATTTCGTCAGCAACAGAACAACGGGGAAATGCCACCAAATTTTCTCCGGCACTATTACGACATCAGTCAACTCCTGGATCATCCGGATGTAATCACATTCATAAACACATCAAACTACCATGCACGAAAAAAACAGCGGTTCAGAAAAAATGACCATCTGATCATCGCAGAGAATGAAGCATTTCTTTTGACAGACCCAAAAACCAGGGAACAATACACGCTCGCCTATCAGGCAACGGCATCGCTCTACTTTGGTGAACCAGCTCCTTTTGATGCCATTCTGAGAAAAATTCAGAAGCATATCGGTAAGCTATAAAAGGCGACATGTTTACCCCCTAAAACTCAGCTACTCCCCCAGCAAGTACTATGCTTTTTCAGGAAGAACCGAATCAAATGGGGCTTAGATCGCTGTTTATAATTAATCGTAAGAATCGCAACGCAAAAATTCGCGGCCACGTGTCTACCCCAGAACGCCACTCTTGATAACCATTGTGACCAACCAACCTACTGGTTTCAATGTAAATATTCGGCTCAGGGTTAATGTCGATCTTCTCATTGCTGATTTAGGCGAGTTTGCTGTTAAAGGCCTCTATTCAAGCGCTATGAAGAGAATTCCGTCATCACGTAAATTTTACCGGCATCCTATCTGGCCTGTGGCCATTTTGCTGTTGAAGTTCGGGCGGCGTTAAAAACGCCTGGCACTCGACAAAGAGTTATGAAAAAAGAAATAAAAAAAAGGCCGCACTTCGGTGAAGTGCAGCCTTTTGTAATAAGTGTCGTCCCCAAAGGGATGCAACTCTATTCCTGTTTTACCAGTAACGACACAACTTATTGAACATATTAAAAAATCACATCCAGGCATCGATTTTTAAGGTCACAATAGTTTGTATTTTTACTGAAAAATGGCTTTCTGACCGAAATACACGCCACGTCAAGATCAAGAGCCTCCTCAGAAAGATTAACGAAATTTTTAACACTACCCTTTTTTCAAGCTGTCCCAATAGCCATCAAAGAATCACTACGATGACACTAAACTATATTCGATAAACAAAACAATATCTTCTAATTTATTACCATCCAGTGCTGAATCATCACTTGTGGCTGGGTCAACAGGAGGAGCAAAATTACCGGCGTTTTCGATCGTCAAGTTAAACAACAAAGGTTTTTTCGATGGGTTAAAATTACTGAAAACAGAGTCGCCAAGTATAACTGTTAACAACTCCCCATTGCCTGTTGTGGAAAAATCAGATGTTTTTGCCTTTTTTCCCTCTTCAGTAACATTAATTATTAAACCCTCGCCATCCACATTTTCTGCCACATTATCAGGTAATTCACCACTATCATCCATAAAGCTGTTTTTATCATATTGGATAATCAATTTAACGCTCTTAATATCGAATTTACGACCTTGTAAAAACAATGGAAAGTGCTGCTCTCCCAGTTCTATTGGCACTGGCGTATTAACAGGGCTGTGTAACAAGCGATGGAAATTTTGAGAAAATTCCTGTCGCAGACTAAATAGTCTGCTGAAATCAGGACGGGTTAATTCTGTTTCCAGGAAAGCGTTTCTACCTTCGATCTCTTCACGAAACAGCTCATC
>JAADHS010000025.1 GCA_013151745.1 Gammaproteobacteria bacterium
CATCACGCCGATTGTTACGTACCCGAGTAACAATAAAGAAAGCGCTCGGTAATTAAACCGTTGATATTTATTATACACCCTCGTTATTCCGGTGAACGGTGATGCATTTATGATTTTTTTCATTAAAATCCTCTTTCAATGATTCATCAGCGAAACTCACATCGCTATGTGTCTTCAAAATGTCAAAGCTAACACCAGTAAACTTACCGATTGCTTACCGAATAGTACGTTATACCCAAAACATTTGAGATTTAGGTATTGAGTACGAGATATATTTTATCCTGGCAAAGCATTTCACCAACCGTAGGCGCATTAGGCAACACCGCTAGAGTCAAAATAGGGCCACCATAAAGCCTAAATCTCAAACGCTACGGGTATATCATAAGCCTATCGTTTTTGGCATTTACTTTTCGCTCAGATGCACGCTAAAAAACTCTTCTATCGAACCGACCAACCGAATAAATTTAGTCCACCGACGCAGCAGTCAAGCTAAACAGCTAAACAGCTAAACAGCTAAACATAATCCGACACGGATATAGATGCTGGAACAATATACAGAAAATGCGAAGGGGAGATGTGCTACTTATTATTTTTGTTTAACTCTTAAGCTGATTTATATCAACTCAATCTAACGAGCCAACTTTATTGTGGGATGATTATATCGGACCAACATCACAGATGCAATATTTGATGGCTAGCTCATATTTAAATATTTATTTCGGAGTAATATTCATCAATCCAACGATGACAATCAAGAATCGTCGCTCGACTCCGAGCTTCTTTGAAGGAAGAAAGGATCGATGGATGGACGACCAACCGTAGGCGCATTAGACAACACTGTCAGGGAAAAAATAGGAGCGTTAGAACGAATTTTTCGGAGCCAAAAAAGGAGTCAAGTTGCTTTATTAATATTACTTTCTAATTTTTCAAGATGAAAAAGATGAAGAGTAAAAATAAAAAATTGTCAAAAAATTTCTCGGATGATAAATATTATTAATTAATCAACTTGACCCCTTTTTCATTTTTTTATCTACTGGCTGGGTAACATTAACTAATTTTCAGAAATAATTTTCCTCCCAAAGTGCTGGATTTATCTCGGCACAACGATTACCCCGTTAGGCAATTTCCCTATTGACTCAACATCGTTATCACACCAGAATAACACCATAATTGGTTTCACTGGCAAGATTCATATGCCAACAATAGCCTTGAAAAATATACCCGATACACTTTGATACACAATTGAAAGAGGTGGCACACGCTCACCACCGGAGCTTAAAATAGCGAAATTCTCTATTGTGTTGAACGTACGCTCGGAACTCATAAAATAAACACGGCCGAACACATTAAAGCCGCCAGACCATTGCGGGCAATGATCTCCCAACATAATCTCACTGAGCAAGCGCTATGGGTATAGAGATTATCCCTATTATTAATTGAGTGTTTAAGCCATCAGCATTTGTGCCAAATTCACGCCATTATCTACCTTAATGCCAATCCCAGCAGATTGATTGACACCGAGGGCACAGTGCATCACTGTCCCGGCAATTATTTGCTGATGACACTTAAAAACAATGGATGTACCTTGCGGGATATCCGCTTGGGTGCTGATATAACAGCCTTTGCCATTGCTTGAGCATTCGACAATATGACCTGAATAATTTTCACCATGGTAATCAAATTGTATTTCTTCCCCTGGCACCGGTTGGCGAGCCGCGCTTCGCTTATCTTCGGTTAACATTCTAAGCGATCTATCAATTTCCACTTTTGCAGAAATATAACCTAGGCGCCTAACTTTTTCTGTTAATATACATAAAACCTGCTGGGCTTCACCTCTTAAGCTTAACCCATTCACTTGTTGTTTTAGTCGCTGAGTATCATCCGTTGGATTGTTCGGAAAATTGCGGTAAATCGTTTGGATAATATCGCTTTTACTTGCACTGTATTCGGCATACAGCAGCTCCACACAGCCGTTGACAATACTTTCATCCGCATTAATCAGCGGTTGAAAAAATTTTCTCATCACATCCGGCACAATAGATAATGTCAATTTTATAAGTTGCTTAGCAAATTCTGCCCGATTAGATGGCATTGATGAAAAAATATCCTTGATATTTTGATCTTCCACCGGGTCTTGCATGCGCCTTAACAGCAGATAATAAAATAATACGGAAACAATGCTCCCGATGAAAAGCGCATTAAAATTTGTTGCTTTTATGATTAACTCAAAGACGGGAACGAGAATAAATACACTAAAAAAAAGAGAAAGAACGATCCATTTAACCAACGACCAAAGGTAGTGAACAAGAAAAGAAGAACCACCAAAATAATCTTTATGGCGTACTATTTTCCGCCAAGGAATTAATAAAAAATCAAAACGAGCCCGCTTCGCTTCATGAACAGCCAGGCAAATAATAACCCCGGCAATAATACAATATTCCAAAATTTCCACTGCAAACCCTTTGGATAATTTTTGTAATTATTTTTCCAAGACAAAAAACTGACCGGTTAAGTCATCGGATTTTTTCTTGTCTTTTTGGATCGAAATTTTTTTTTCATCAATGAGTTTGTTTAATTCAGAGTCCAATTCATCAGGCAATAGCCCGGTGGTCAAAAGCAACGAATGATACGTCAAGACACCTTGATCCATCAGTGCATAAACGATTCTATCTTCCGAGCTTTTTAATTTCGGGATGAATGACAACGAACCTTTTTTCGTTTTGGATCGTCTTTTAGGATGTGGATTATCTACTCTGGAGTAATCAAAAAATGATTTATTCCTATTGGCATCGGCGGTCATGTGTCTTTTTCCTGGTGTATTCCATTAACGTTAAAAACACCCGTCCACCCACTAATTTATTATTATGTATTTGATCAGTTTAAACTGACTTCAGGGGAAATCATTAAAAAATATCACGTCGTCTTCTTTTCCCCAAGTAGCATGGATTAAGCATAGCGAATCCACCTCAGCCATAAACGATGTGATAACATGTCTAATATGGCATGGAAATAATGACAAGACCAGAGTGCATTCATTTGTTTTCAACGCTTGTTCATAGTGGATTCGCTGCGCTTAATCCACGCTACCCCTCTATTTTGCTCTGCAATAAATTTAAACTAACTGTATGTCTATTTTTACAGGAAGGAATTAACTGATGCATGACAAATTCGTCATTTTTTTGACACGCCGACCCCGTTTCTAGCCTCCCCTTTAGGAAAATTTTATTCATTTTTTCTCAGCACTGTTATTTTATTATACACTGATTAACGAATTTGAAGCGATATAATCAAGTCAAGTTGAAGCCAGGTTTAGCATTTTAGTGCGCCGATGACTCAAACGACTATCAGTCAAGTCAACCGATATTAATTGAAAGAAAAAGTACTCAACTTTATCGACTATTTTAATCGCACTATGACTAAGGAATGGACCTATCGAGGAAGAGCATTGCAAGCATAAAAGATATCTTATTTTAAAGGATGGGGCACGCCGAAGCGCGGGAACGAGAGTCCGTGATCTCAAATAGCCATGACGCCTAGGCCTTAACTGGTTCCCAGACAGTGGACTTGTGATTGCCGATCAAATTCTTTATAGTCGTCTTTAGGGTATCGAAGGATGAATATCTGGGATCGAGACTTTTGATTAAAAAGCGAACCAATATTGCGCATTAACCAAACAAAACCCGACGAAAATTTCAGCAAAAAAAAGCTAACTTTTTTCGATCGAAAAATAACCAGAAAAGATTTCTTGCAAGCGGCTGAAATTTCTAGCTTTTGGAAAAGTCAAGTGGGGTTAGAACCATGCCCTGACTAAGAAGGGATTGAGACAAATCCTTAATGAATGGGGACAACGTTTTCTTTGGTTAGAACCATGCCCTGACTAAGAAGGGATTGAGACCCATATCCTTATGGTGAGAAAACTCCCTCAGCAGTTAGAACCATGCCCTGACTAAGAAGGGATTGAGACCTATCGGTAAACAACCGTTAATGGTATAAAGTGACGATTGGCAAAAACAAGACAGTAAACAGCAGGAGAATGACGTGAGTGTTGCAAGATCATTTATTACTTTTAGCCTATTTTTATTGATTTCATCACCGGGCGTTGCAGAGAACGCATTGACCAAAACAGTAGCCGCTGTGCATCTGGAAAAAACGCAATTAAAGGGCAAGCAGGTTTTAATTAAAGGAAAGGTGACCAAGGTCAATAATGGCATTCTGAAGCGTAATTTTCTGCATGTGCAAGATGGCTCAGGTGACAAAAATACCAATGATTTGATTGTCACTAGCAGCGAAACAGCCAGTGTCGGTGATCAAGTGATTGTTACCGG
>JAADHS010000176.1 GCA_013151745.1 Gammaproteobacteria bacterium
CACGGTAATTTCCCTCACCAAGACGAAAAGGATTAGCTCGATAGCCCAGCTCTACGAGTCGATAAAGGGAGTCGGAGAGATTCGTCGCTGCATCGGTACTCTGTTGATATCCCACCTTAATGGCAAACGCCCCCTTGGGATCATAGACCAAAGCCATACCCGCGCCATTCTCCGACAAACCCAAAGCGGGATTGTTAACGAGCGCATCACTGAGAAATTGGCTCGTTTCATCGTTAGCGACCGCGTTGGCATCAAAATAATTGGTCAAATCCACTCGACCCACGGCGAGTGAAAGTTTTTGATTCCACAGCTCTGTCATCAACCAGGCTTCGCGCAAGCTTAAATCATTCTGTTTAAGCAATCGTGCGCCGTAACCATTCGTCTGTGCCAGCTCATCGGTATCCGCATCCTCGGGGGTGCCACTGAGACCGATAATATTGGCAAAAAACAGGGTATTTTGAGCCAAGCCGGCAGTGAAATAAAGATCGGTAGAAGCGAGTTGATAGGTACTGTCATCAGCGGGTGTAGTCGAGCCTTTGCTCTGCTGAACATTCTGCAACACAATAGCCGCATCCACACCCAATTGCACACTGCGGTTTTCCGCATCCGCCAGTGCTTCTTCAATCTTCTCGTTAATGGTCTGACGGCGAAAAACCCGCTCACGCTGATAGGTCACAATCGGTTGGCTGCCCGGCACTTGAGTCTCATGTTCAATGCCACTGTCATCAACAAAAACTTCAACGCGTTTGACACGCGTTTCGGGATCAGAGAGAACCGTACTGCTTTCCAACTCAATCAACCGCTGTTCTAACTCATTAATGCGCTTGAGCAAGTGGTCATCTTTTTGTGTTTGAGCAGAGACCGGCGCAAATGCGGGCAGTGTCAACGAGACCAATAACACCATGCTGCCTATTTTGAATTTATCTGTGTGAATCATTTTTTCCTTCCCCGAAATAAACCCATCGTGAGAATAGAAAAAGGGATATAAAAAGGAAGAGGAAGGAGGATCAAACGCGACCCTGATTCAATGACAAGCTGCAACTTAGCCTAACCATCAACGCATTCACTTTACAATAGCCCCACGCTATCTCACAGTCAATGTTGACAGGCCGGTATACGGACTAATGATGCGAACAAATTTGTTCATAACCGTTCAGAGATCCCCATAAACTTTCCATTTCTTCGTTAAAAAATGATCATTTACACCTGTAAATTCACATTTTCCGCCTTGAACTGAAAAGTTTCCGGGAGGCTCTGCACGGTTACATTTGTTCTGCTGTATTGCCTTCCCGTGCTAAAAGCACAGTGGCTGGAATCACCCAAACACAGCTTGACATCAATCACCGTTGCGGGGGCAGTATTGGAATTGCATCGTAATGCGCACCAATTTCCCGTTTAACTGGGATGCACCTGAAAACTGGCAAACATACTAAACTATGAGCAGCGTCGCTGTCAAAAGCAACCGGACAACCTAGAAAACGATGAGGTCATTTTCAGTCTGCTGTTTCAAAAAATAGTCTTGTGATTTCATCTGCGGGAAAATACTGTTCAATCACTATTTCTTCTGCGGTAACATCAATGGGGGTACCAAATGAGGAGAGTGTTGTAAATAATTTCAAAGAGACATGTTCTATTTTGAATTCCACATAAATAACAGGCCCCGGGCTTTTTTTAAAGTTTAGAGTTCGCCAGTGTGAGGGTGTGCCGGGATAAGATAATAAGCGTTCCAGTAAAATTTCATGCCTGTTTTTATTTTCCATTTTTTCACGATGCAGGCGCTGAATAGCAGAACTGGCTACTTCTTCCCAGTTGCTTATAAACGGTTTTAAACCTTTCGGGTCGAATATTAATTCGACAATATTGGGTGAATTGGAAAAATCAGCTTGCAATGACTTCACCCATTTCAGCATATTGTTATAACCGCGATTGCCCATCAAAACATTCCAGTCCCAATCCAGAACGATGGCCGGGTAAGGTTCATGCTTGGCTAGCATCATTTCTAAAATATTTCGAATGCTTTCCATTTCTTTTTTATGGATGAGCGTACGACTGTAATTTTCAGAAAAACCAGCGGATAAAAGAAGGTCATTGCGATTTCTCAAAGGCAATTCCAGAGTACTCGATAACAACAAAATCATTTCTCGGCTCGGCTTGTTCCGCCCTGTTTCAAGAAAACTGATATGTTTACTGCTGACCCCTGCATCTAACGCTAAATTCAACTGGCTCAACCCTTTCGATTTTCGCCAAAAACGCAACTGTTCACCAAACAGAGACCGTACTTCTTTTTTTATTTTATTCATTTAGTTTTCTTTACCTGCGAGGTAATTGAGAATATCACCTGCATGAGTCAAAATCTGTTTTATTATTATTCATTTTTGAAGGAACGGCGGATGAAACCATTTAAAGAATTACACCAACAAAAAGAAATATTCCATTTAGGTAATGTTTGGGATGTTCAAAGTGCATTGCTCTTTCAAAAGGCCGGCTTTAAAGCTATAGGCACATCAAGTGCAGCTATCGCAGCATCCTTAGGCTATGACGATGGTGAAAACATGCCTTTTGAGGATTTAGTCTGGGTGGTGAAAAAAATTCATGCAAAAGTCCATATTCCTTTGAGTGTTGACATCGAAGGCGGATATAGTCGCAACGTGGATGACATCATTGAAAACATCAAAGTTTTATACCAAATTGGGGTAGTAGGCATCAACATCGAAGATTCTGCCGTAAGCGAAAAAAGAGAAATGATCGATACGAAAATATTCAGTAATACGATAGCTAAAGTAAAGTCGTATTTATCAAAAAATAAGATGGATATTTTTTTGAATATCCGTACGGATGCTTATCTGTCAGGGCTGGAAAATCCACTTAAAAATACGCTTGAGCGAATAAAACAATATGAAAATTCGGGTGCCGACGGGATTTTTGTCCCATGCATTATCGATGAAAAAGAGATTGCTAGAGTGGTTCAAGCTACGTCTCTACCCGTGAATGTTTTATGTATGCCCCATTTACCTAATTTCAACACATTGGAGAAACTGGGCGTTAAACGCATTAGCTCAGGGCATTTTATTCATCATTATATGGCCGATCATTTAGAGCAATCTATCCATACTATCGTTAAAAATAAATCGTTTAATTCTCTGTTTTAACATGAAAAAACAAACTACTATACTAAGCTAAGTGTGCATACGATTCAAACCCCAGCACTCATAAGAAAATACTCAAGACATACCCTGTTTATTTCAGCCTAAAATCCGCACATGGGCGAGCTGAAGTGTGTTTTTATGGTGATACAGGCCAAGGCGTAACAACGCAAAGATGTGCCACCATAAAGGTGCCATTCAGCCCGTAATGAAAAGTTCATTAAAGTGCATATTCAAACACGCTATGGTGTTGAACAAGCGCCTTCGGATACTTACCTGTTTTCAGACAAAAAACCGTAGCCAAAAACAAAAACTCAATCGAGAGGCGTACTTACGCTCCTGAAAAAAATTTTTGTGAAAACCGCAAAAAATATTAATCACTGGCGAATATGAATAATTAGCCAGAGCCACTGGAGAGAAAATAATGCAATTGACAAAAAAAGGCACAGGATTTACCCTTAAAACTTTCAATGTCATTGTGCTTGACTCATTCCAAATGGTTTATGAAGGCATCGTTGTTGCACTAGTTTTTTAACACCTTAATCCTAAACGCCAGAAACAGACCTAACATTTCTTTCTCTCTTGCGTTTTTATATGGTAAGAAAATGCGAGCAAGATTAAAAAGTACTTTTTAATTTTCACCTATTGATACATAAATAACTTAAAAATAAGGACAATAAAATGAATATTCCCTTTTTTAAAACGGCCGCAATAACAACGTGTGCGGGACTGGCTTTAGTTGCTTGCGGAGGGGACGGTGGGTCTGATGACAATAGCGGCGGCGACATCACCTTATCAGAGCCTCTTGCAATTACCAGCGAAAATGCCGCTCAAGTGAGTGGTTTTGGAGTCGGTTCGCCAGCCTCTGCTGACACGATGTTGTCGTCGACTGGAAATATTGTAGGTGGCGTTGACATATCGTCCAAAACCAAGTTCAGCTTCAGAGATTTCGCAAAAAAACAATTAGAATCAGGACAAGCTTATTTGAGCACGAGCACGCTCAATAATATCCCGGATAGCCTGTCTGGCGTCGAAATTTCAGAAACAGTAGATTGTACAAATAGTGGCAGCATGACAATTTCGGGAAATATTGTTAACTCTGATAGCAATTTTTGGAGCAAAGGCGACTCGCTGAGCGTAAATTTCGACAACTGCAGCGAGGGTAGTTATACAATAAATGGAGCTATGTCATTTACTTTAAATACTGATGAAAATGATGAATCAACCGCACCGTATAATAATTCTATGTCAATGATAATGAACAATTTATCTATTGTCCCGTCAGGAGAAGCGCCCTTACAGGCTCAAGGTGATATGACCATTAGCTCAAGCTCAGATGATGGCATTATCATTAACAGCTCTATAAGTGGAACGAACCTCAGCTTTACCGAGGGCGGTGTGACAGAGACGTTAACCGATTACCAGTTTGATTTGACCGACAATCAGGCAACGGGGGAATATAGCGAAAATATCAAAGCTACCATTGATATCAACCAACTGGGTGGCCGTGTAGCATGTACTACACTAACCTTGTTTGAGGGTGTGGGAGAAAGTAACCCGCACACCGGTATTCTCAAGTGCGTGGGCGCCAATCAATCCAGCGTCACCCTTACGGCTATCGATAACACTAAGGTTACACTTGACATTGATACGGATGGTGACGGAATTACTGACGAAACCCAAGAGAGCACTTGGGCCGAAGTTGAACTTTAGCAGCAATTCAAATCTCGTTTAAACACGCAAGAAAAATTGCGGATGCGACACTGTTATATTCGCAGTTTTTCTTTTTATCAAACCAACATCGCTTGTGCGGAATGAGTACGAGCATTTTCGGGATCTGGGTATTCACTTTACACGAAGCTACCTTTTGAACATCACATCATTAGTAATGGCCTTGTTTTTTCTGTCGAATGGTTTAGCGATGGCGCAATACACCGAAACTATTCCTGTTTGGCAAGGATGGTTCAGTACCTCTATACTGAATTTCAATTACACCGAATTTAATAAAAGCAATGAAATTTTTAACCGTGAATACGGCATACTGCCAGGCGTGAGGACGGGTATCAAGCGAA
>JAADHS010000233.1 GCA_013151745.1 Gammaproteobacteria bacterium
GAGATTTGAAAATAAAATGGGTTTAGCTATTGTGAGGGTGATAAGCAAGATCACGAGCACGTGTATGCAAGACGGCAATGATACCTAGTATCCCCTCATAGGTGTTCGGGATTAATTATCTAAAATATCAATAACTTGTGGGAAACTCCCTCTCAATCCGTTAGATTGTTTGTGCAAGCAAATAATTTATCGGAAGAAAAGGAGTTCACCGTGGAAAAAGATAGCATTCTAAATGTGCTTAAGCAAACGTTTAAACAAGTCATTCCAGCACAAGATAAACGAACAAAACTACCTCACTTGAAATTTGTCTCAGGTTTTATTTTTTGTTTTCTCGGCGATACAAAAACTTCTTCTTTGGAAGCGATTAGGCGATTCATGATCAACACGTTTGAAATGTCCATTGGTAAAGGGACTTTCTGGGAACGTTTATCCAGAAATAGATTGAAAAATATTCTACGTGACATACTGGCGGATTTAATAAAGAAACTCCCTTCCCAAGTCATCGCAGGAGAAGAAATACTCAGCAAGCTAAAAGTAACGTCAATACTGCTCATTGACTCAAGTTCAATATCGCTTTGGGACGGTGCCCAAGAATCCTTTCCTGGCACTCGAACGTACGCGGGAATTAAGTGGCATGCCTGCTTTAATCTATTGTCTGGAAAAATGGAGTGGTTCTCAACATCATCGACATCAGTGAATGATCGAAAGTATTTTCCCAACGTGGATGGGTTAAAAGGAAAACTGATTATTTTTGACTTAGGCTATTGGGATTATAGTCTCTTCAGTGAGATTGCTTTAGCACAAGGGTTCTTTCTATCAAGGATTAAAAGCAATGCGGTGGTCTCGATTAGTGAAATTGTAAAAGGGATTAGCAGTGAGTTAATTGGCGAAAAACTATCTTCAATTCACCTGAAAAAGAGACGCGGAAGAATTATCGAATTTTATGGCGAAGTCGGATGTAAAAACCCTAAACGTCATAGAATTATTGGGTTTTGGAATAAAACAGATAAAAAATATCACTGGTATGTTACTAATCTTGACGTGTGTTCATCGGCAATCTATTCGCTCTATCGAATTCGTTGGCAAATTGAATTAATATTCAAAGGTTGTAAGCGTTCGTTAAACTTGGATGGTAAAACGACATCAAACAATAATAACATTATTGAATCGTTGATATTGTCCTCCATCATTGCCAGTTTTGCGATGCACCTTGTTTATAGAGAAAGTGCGAAAGGACTGACAAGTCGACAAAAATTGGCAGTATCGTTTCAAAGGTTAAATCATGTGGTCGTCTTATTAGCGCAAGATTTTATAAACTATTTAACACTGGCCAACTATTTTAAGAAATTGAGCAGAAAAATTAAATTACTATCTCGTGAGATATATGAGAAAAATCATGAGCACAGACGTACGACGTTACAGATTTTAGCTGACGACTTGAAGTGCGGGTAAAATCCCGAACACCTATGGTGAATCAGGCTGCTTTACTTACCGGTTAACGGGACAGCAGTGACCTTAAATAAAGATACTTTTCTCGGATTGCCTGGTTTATTAGCGGATGCCTTACCGGATAAGTTTGGTAACAGTATGATTGATGCGTGGCCGCAATGGCCGGGACAGCGCAAGCTTTAGCCCCGTTGAGCGTCTTTGTTATACGGGCCGGCGTGGTATGGGGGCCTTGGAGTTTGAACCCGCAATGATGGGGAAATTTGATGCTTCGGTTTCTGTAGAAGTATCAGACCTGGTTGCGCTCGCACAGGATGTAATGAAAGAAAAAAAATTCTAGAAACAGAATTGGGCTGTGCTGAAAACGAAAATTCGGATGCCATTTTGGACATTCTTCGAGTCGGTACGTCGGCTGGAGGGGCAAGACCCAAAGCTGTGATTGCGATGGATGATCAAGGCCATATTCGATCGGGTCAAGTCAAGGCACCTGTGGGTTATGATTATTGGTTGCTTAAATTTGATGGTGTGACTGATCTGGAGCTGGGTGAACCCAGAGGCTACGGGCGTATTGAATATGCTTATTATTTAATGGCAAAAGCGGCCGGTATCACGATGACGGAATGCCGGTTGCTAGAAGAAAATGGTCGTGCGCATTTTATGGCAAAACGGTTTGACCGGGTGGATGATAAAAAACTTCATATGCAATCTCTTTGTGGTATTGCCCATTATGATTTCAATAGAGCGGGTGTCTATAGTTATGAGCAAGCTTTTACCGTGATGCGCAAGTTACGTTTAAGTAAAGCGGAAGCTGCTGAGCAATTCAAGCGTATGGTCTTTAGTGTTGTGACTCGTGACCTTGATGATCATACCAAAAATATTTCTTTTTTAATGGCCGCCGATGGTAAATGGACATTATCACCCGCATACGATGTCACTTATGCACACAACCCTGCCGGAAAATGGACCCATCAACATCAGATGAGTATTAATAACAAGCGTGATGGTTTCAGTCGGCAAGATCTCATCACCCTTGCCGACTCTATTAATTTAAGTCAAGCGGATGAAATAATTAATCATGTGGTGAGTGCAGCAGAAAAATGGCCTGAATTTTCTAAAACAGCAGGAATAAAGTTTAAAGTTATGGATGAAATTAAAAGCAATCATCAGCTACTATAAACTTTTTCTATCACTTCCCGATAAACCCGCGTTGTCAGGAGGCTTTCCCAGTCTCAGAGGAGAATAGACATGCTCATCCACACGGTAAAAGTTCTGTTGACGATGATTGTGTTGTCGTTTGCATTAACCCCTCTCGTGGTATTGGGTCAGGACACGGTTAAAACGGAAGAATATTCGCTGCGAATCACAACGCTAACCACTGGCCTTGAACATCCATGGGGGCTTGCATTTTTACCCGATGGCCGTATGTTAGTGACGGAACGTTCAGGCCGTTTGCGTGTCATCTCTGAAAAAGGTGTGCTTGACTTCAAACCGGTAACGGGTTTACCTCAAATTGAGAGCGACGGTCAGGGTGGTTTGTTGGATATTGTTCTTCATCCAGATTACGCGAAAAATGCCTGGCTCTATTTTTCTTATGTGGCATCGGGCAAAGACGGCAGCGGTACGGAGGTGGCGCGTGCCCGGCTTGATGGTTATCGCCTCAAAGATGTCCAGATCCTATTTCGTATGGAGCCCAAGCTGCGTAGCACGCATCACTTCGGCTCGCGACTGTTGTTTGATGAGCAAGGCTATCTTTATATTACGTTGGGTGACCGGGGTGATAAAAATGAAGCGCAACAATTAAATAATCATGCGGGTACAGTGGTTCGCTTGCACGACGATGGCAGCCTGCCCCCGGATAACCCTTTTAGCAAGCACAATCATGCCAAAGCAGAAATTTATACTTATGGCCATCGTAACGTGCAAGGCATTACTCAAAATCCTTGGAGTAAGGCAATTTGGGTGCATGAACACGGCCCTCAAGGGGGGGATGAAGTTAATATATTGAAACCGGGAACGAATTACGGCTGGCCAATCATCACCTACGGCGTAAGTTACGGTCTGGGTTTTAAAATTGGCGAAGGTACGGCGAAAGAAGGCATGGCTCAACCCATTTATTATTGGGTTCCTAAATCTATTGCGCCCTCCGGCATGGTTTTTTATAACGGTAATTCGTTTCCTGAGTGGCGTGGTGATTTGTTTTTGGGTGCGTTGCGCGATGAAATGCTGGTCAGGTTGGAGATCAAAGGTGAAAAAGTGATGAAAGAAGAGCGTCTATTAAAGGGAAAATTGGGGCGCATTCGCAATGTCAAAATGGGCCCCGACGGTTATCTTTATTTGCTTGTGGATGATGCTCGTAACGGTAAGCTGGTCAGGCTGGAACCTGCGAAATAATGGTTTGATACAGAGAGTCGCAATGACGTGAAAACGCCTGGATTCATAACTCCATGGGTATATTACACCATCTTGCTTATTTGTTTTCCTTTTGTCTCTGTGGCGCAAATACGGACTTCTTCGGAACCCCTTCGTATTACAATTACTGCCGGACGTCTAGACAACGTTTTGGCGGAAACGCCCGCGGCGGCCAGTGTGCTGACCGATGATGCCCTCCACGGCGGGCGCCAGCAACTCGGCCTGGACGAAGTTCTTGCCGGTGTCCCCGGTGTTTTTGCGGTTAACCGCTATAATTTTGCACAAGATTTACGTCTATCCATTCGCGGCTTTGGTGCCCGGGCTAATTTCGGTATCCGTGGCGTGCGTATTTTGATCGACGGTATTCCCGCGACGACACCAGATGGCCAATCGAGCGTCGATGATATTGATCTTGATATTTTGGAACGCATAGAAATCATCCGTGGCCCCGCAGGGGCACTTTATGGTCCTTCTGCGGGCGGAGTGCTGAGTCTAAAAACTCAACAAAGCAGGACGACGCCTAATGTAGTAGGTAGTCTAAAGAGTGGTGCTTACGGTGTTCGTGAAATTCGTCTTAAGGGCAGCAATACGCACGGTAACCTGGGTTATGCGCTTAATGTTGCACGACTGTCTATCGATGGCTATCGAGCGCAATCTGCTGCCGAAAGAGAAGTATTCAATGGCCGGTTAGACTATAATTTTAAAAATAACGGTGAACTGACGGCGACACTGGCGTTGCTTGATGCACCATTAGCGCAAGATGCGGGTGGGCTGACGATAGAACAAGTACGTGCCGACCCGCGCCAGGCGGCACCGCTTAGTTTGCGCTTTGATACCGGCGAATCTGTGCGTCAGCAGAGACTGGGTTTGCACTCTCGCCATCCTCTTGCCGATGGCTCTGAAGTGCGCTTAAGTGGTTACTTTGTACAGCGCGACTTTGCTAATCGCTTGCCATTTAATATCATCGAATTGGATCGCCGTTTTGGTGGCGTGGGGGTGGAATATCAGCGTGAAACGCAGTGGTTCGGTGCATTTGGACGATGGCTACTGGGCGTTGATCTCGACTATCAAAACGATGAGCGCCGTCGTCGTGAAAACCTGGACGGCAGGGCAGGGAATTTACGTTTTAATCAGCGCGAAAGCGTGATGAATAACGGTGTTTTTATCGCCTACGAACAACAACTGACGCAACAGTTACGCCTGGATGTTGGCTTACGTTATGATCGTTTGCGTATTGTGGCGAATGATCGCTTTTTGAGTAACGGCGATGATTCAGGTGTCGTAAATTTTGCGCATTGGAGTCCGAGCGCTGCGTTACTCGTGCAAGCAGGCAGGGCCATTCAACTTTATGCTCGTATTGCGACGGGTTTTGAAACCCCGACGACAACTGAACTTGCACGTATTGATGGTAGCGGTGGTTTTAACAGTACGTTAAAACCGGCAACGTCAGTGAATTATGAAATGGGTGCGCGTGTCATGCTCGCGCCCAATATACATATAGAAGCTGCATTATTTCAGATTAACGTTGACGATCAACTGGTTCCTTTTGAAATCGTCGACTCACCCAATCGCTTCGCTTTTGAAAATGCCGGTCGTTCTCGCAACCGAGGTTTGGAATCGGCGCTGTCTTTTGGGGAGTACTCAGGATGGGGGTTACAACTGGCGTACACTTATTCGGATTTCAGATTCATTGAGTTTACCGATAAAAATAATTTGGCACTGACGGGTAATAACTTTCCCGGTGTACCTGTTCATTTGTTGAATTTGGAATTGCGGCATCGTCACTCATCAGGTCTTTATACCGCTCTTGAGACTCGGTATACGGGTCGTTATTACGCAGATAATCTCAATACCGTTGACATTATTTCATCTTTCAATAGTAGCTTGCGTCTAAGTTATCCCCATTTTGTTGGTCATTGGCGGATTAATGTCTCTGCTGGAGTCAATAATCTTTTCGATGAAAACAGCTACTCAAATGTGCGTTTGAATGCTAATGCGGGGCGTTACTTCGAACCTGCACCAGGCCGTCATGGATATTTGGGGCTTAGTGTGGGTCGTGATTTTTAATGAAAAGCACACATAAGGCTCGAACGGGGTCTTTGATGGGTTGATTTGGTGACGCTAAGTGACTTTCAGAAAAAACGATTCCGAGTCTATGTTTCTAGGGTAAACTTGTTGACGTACTTGTGCTACTCTCAGTGACTTGTCGTCAAAACAACAACAGGATAGGGGTATGATATATCTATTTTGGTTTTTAGCTGCAGCAATATTGTTTTTGGTTATTATGAAATATCGTGCTGCGAAAACAAAACATCAAGCTGCTGGTAATGTGGTATTTGCAAAATATACTTTTGATAAACTTTCCGTTGATGATCAGAATAAAGTGAAAGAGAAGGCCGCGCAAATAGCCAGTGAAACGGTTCGTGATGAAATTGAGCAGTATGGCTGGTATGCCGTAGCCATGCATACACTCAACATTCCTTCCGCAATACCCGATAATCCATCCTGGTATCATACTAAGCGGCCTGATGTGTTACGCCCCAGTGATTTAATGCTCAGATCGGTTTTAATCTTTCTCAATAGAAACTATAACCTGGATATCGAACTTGCGGGTATTGCTTCAAAAAAAAAAGAAAAGCCAGTGATAAGCTCAGAATCAGATCAAGAAGAGCCAAAAAAACTCAATAAACCTGATGAACAAAATAAGGGTTGAGTGACCATTAAAGGTTGCGATCAACTCAGGTTTTGGTATCGCGGCTGGAAAGGCGCTCCTGCCCTTTCTTTTCTTCAGACAAGGGCGTGAAAATAATCTTGCCTTGGCACCATTGAGCATAGGCTTTTGGGTTATTTAAAACAACATTGAGAGCTTGAGAAAGTTCGTAGGTATTGCCATCCAGATTTTTCTTTTTCAGACTGTGATGCAAACTTTTGAGAAAGCTCATTACACCCAGCGATAATCCTCTCACGCTCAGTGCACCGTGAACCGGGTTGTCTGGCTCTTTGTAGCTTTTGATGCAGGATTCAACATCAAGTGAATGATATTTACGACACATACCGGGTCTGACGGCATAAATAGAACAGGTATTCGTAATTAGCAACGGGCAAGTAATGCGAGTGCTGCTATATTCCTGGTTGGATAAACCCCTTGCACGCTCAGCGGTTTCTGAAACGGCTAACTTTATATTAGATAATGCTTCTGTTGAGAGCTTTTTTTCTAGATAATCTTTAATGCGAAAAATTTCGGGTAAAAAGGCTTCGATAAGAAAATGCTTACAACAATAAGTACAGCCTTCTTTACAGGCTAATTTAATATTGTATTTTTTGGTGTTTTGTTCGAAATAAAGATCAATTTTTTGATGCACAGAGTGCACCGCTGAAGACATTGTTTTTGGGGAAACGGAGTGTTTAAATAATTTTATTAACCTTTTTCTTTCTGTTTTTTCGATTTTTTGAGTTTCCAGCAATACTTCATCCATTTTAAAATATCCCTTGTGATTTTCGTTTTTTTTAAACCCTATCGTTGTATAAATTGTAGGTGCAGGTGCTTTTAGAGTAGTATATACCTGTAGCGATTAAGGTTTGGTGTGATTGTACGCCCTTTTTATTCCCTCGCTACGATTTCTATTCTCGGACAACCTCCTAGGGAAAGTTGAGATGCTAGACGAAGAAATGCAGGAGCGGTTTTAGTGACCGTAGAGCCATAGAGGAAGGCATGACGGAGTGTAACGAGCGAAGTATGAGCGGTGTTATACGCAGTCGTGCCGAACGCAGGGCGATCGGGGCAAAAGGAATGGGTTGTCGCGTAAGCGAGGCGATTTTTGGCAGGGACGCCAAAAATCTCTACCGAGGTAGAGGCACTAAAAAAATACGGTTAATACTCTTCGTCCTTACCTGTTTGGCAACCTCTCTGCCTGTTTTTTCTCAAACAAAAAATGAGGCCGTTGAAGCTTGTATTGCTGTATCCAGCAGAACAGCACTTGATGATCAAACGCTGGGTGAATTACGCCAGCAGTGTCAAAAGCAGACAGGCAGCCTTATTGGTAGACGAATAGCATTTGAAAATGCAGCATCGCGTAATCCTTTTTCTATTTTGCCACATAAACCCAATTATCTGTTACCTGTTACCTATTCTGATGTCAATGAAAAACCATACAGGGGTAGCTTACAGGGCTATCGTTTTGATGATATAGAAGCAAAGTTTCAAATTTCCGTCAAATATATTGCCGTTGAAAATTTTTTTATTGATGACCTGGGTCTGCACATAGCTTTTACCACAACAAGCTGGTGGCAATCATATAATAGTGAAATTTCCGCACCTTTTCGAGAAACCAACTATGAATCTGAGTTGATTTTCAGTTACAAAAAACCCTGGTCACTCGCTGGACTAAACGTGACACATTCTTCTCTCTCTTTAAGCCACCAGTCCAACGGACAAGCGAGTGAATTATCCCGCAGTTGGAACAGGATTGTTGGCAGCCTCATTTTTAGTCGTGACAATGTTATCTGGAACCTGAAAGCCTGGTGGCGTTTTCCTGAAGATAATAAAAAGAGTTCAAATGATCCGGTTGGAGATGACAATCCAGATATAGAAAAATATATGGGATATGGTGAGTTAAGTGCATTATGGAAGCTACCTAAAGAACATAATATTGATATGTCGCTACGCAATAATTTGCGGCGTGACAATAAAGGCGCTATCCAGCTAGGTTGGTCATTTCCATTCAATAAACAGTTACGATGGTATGTTGAATATTTCAATGGTTATGGTGAAAGTTTAATTTACTATAACTACTCTGTTTCACGTGTTGGTCTCGGTGTTAAACTCACTGACTGGTTATAATTAGACAACAGAAAGAACGAGTAAACTGGACACATTATCAGAAAAATGATTTTTTAGTCAGGTGATAACGATAATGCAACGAAAAAACTTTAGTTTTAATTTGAATCATAAATTTATTTGTTTTGTAATTTTAATTACGCTGCTGTTCGCGTGTTCACATGTACTTTAAGATTTGGTTTTTTAGATTGCTGTCTTGATTATGAGGTTCATTTTATTCATTTGGGGAATAATGAGTACGAAAGATAATTTGTCAACAACCAGTTCGTTTTGGCATGCAGAATTGGAGCTTGTCTTTCAACAGGGATTTAGCCGGACGGTGATGGTGCGTTGTCGTCACCTTGGTCCTTTACGTGTACAAAAACCTTTTTACCCAGAAGAGGGTTGCTGTCATGTTTATCTTTTACATCCGCCAGGTGGGATTGTTGGCGGAGATCAATTATCAATAGATATTAATGTTGAGGCTCAGGCCAATGTTTTAATCACCACGCCTGGAGCGGGTAAGTATTATCGTAGCACGGGTGCCCAGGCCAAACAGCAACAAAGGTTTCGGGTGGGAAAACAAGCGCTATTGGAGTGGTTACCCCAAGAGCAAATTATTTTTGACGGGGCTTATGCCAGTGTGAGTACTCGGGTCGATCTGGCTGAAGAGGCACATTTTATTGGCTGGGATATTTCTTGTTTAGGGCGTCCAGCCTCTAAGGATTATTTTGTTCAAGGTCGCTATCAAACCCGTTTTGAGTTATGGCGAGATAAACAAGTTTTATACATAGAACGTGCTCGATTTGAGGGTGGCAGTGACCTCTTTAATGCCTCTTGGGGATTGCGTGGCTATACGGTAGTCGGTACGATGGTCTGTATTTCTGCTGGTGCCACCGAAGGCGATGAGTTGATAATGCAATTACGCGAGGCATTATATAGCCGGTATGTTTTATTATTTAGCGTTAGCCAGCTTGATGACGTGTTAGTTTGCCGGTATTTGGGTGATAGTGCAGCAGAAGCCAAGTCGATCTTTACCCAGGCCTGGCAAATCATTCGTCCTGCTTTTGTCGGGCGCAAGGTTTGTCGGCCAAGGATATGGAATACCTAGATTCTGCAAGTGATGGCACTACGCAAGTACAATAGTACAATTATTTGCAGGATCTAGGTAGGAGCTTGTCCGAGAAAAATTTGCGCTGTATTAAATATGGATTAGGAGACAATAATGGAGCTGTCACCGCGAGAAAAGGACAAGATGTTGATTTTTACAGCCGGGCTTGTTGCCGAGCGACGTAAAGCAAGAGGGGTGAAGTTAAATTATCCTGAGGCCGTCGCTTATATCTCTGCTGCGCTATTAGAAGGGGCGCGAGACGGACGAACTGTTGCTGAGTTAATGAGCTATGGTACAACGCTGCTTTCCCGAGAAGATGTTATGGAAGGTATTGCTGAATTGATTGGTGAGGTGCAAGTTGAAGCGACTTTTCCCGATGGTAGCAAACTCGTAACCGTTCATAATCCTATTGTCCAAGAGAGGAGTCAAGGATGATACCAGGTGAAATAGAGACTCAAGACGGTGAACTGGTGTTAAATGATGGACGGGATACGATCAGGGTTAAGGTTGCCAACACCGGCGATCGTCCTATTCAGGTCGGTTCACACTATCATTTTTTTGAAACGAATCCCGCGTTATCTTTTGACAGAGCGGCAGCACGCGGTTTTCGACTCAATATTGCAGCAGGAACAGCCACCCGTTTTGAACCCGGTCAGTACCGTGAAGTTGAACTGGTTGCTTATGCAGGGCGTCGTCATGTCTATGGCTTTAATGGCCTCATAACGGGTGCGTTGGAGGGTGGGCAATGAGTACCATTTCACGAAAAGCCTATGCTGAGATGTATGGCCCCACCGTGGGTGACCGTATTCGTTTGGGGGATACCGAACTGTGGATTGAAGTGGAAGCAGACCGTACGACTTATGGCGAGGAAGTTAAATTTGGTGGTGGTAAAGTCATTCGTGACGGTATGGGGCAGAGTCAGGCTACGTCTAGAGAAGTTGTTGATACGGTGATCACTAATGCGCTTATTTTAGATCATTGGGGCATCGTTAAAGCGGATATTGGATTGAAAAATGGTCGTATTGCGGCGATAGGTAAAGCAGGTAATCCAGACATTCAACCTAACGTTGATATTATCGTTGGTGCCGGTACAGAAGCCATTGCCGGCGAAGGACTGATCATTACGGCCGGGGGTATTGATGCGCATATTCATTTTATCTGCCCGCAACAGGTTGATGATGCCTTGATGTCGGGTGTAACAACAATGTTAGGGGGAGGTACTGGGCCTGCCGCAGGAACCAATGCGACAACTTGTACGCCGGGTCCTTGGTATATTCATCGCATGTATCAGGCTACAGATGAACTGGCGATGAATTTTGGTTTTATGGGAAAGGGCAATGCCAGTCTGCCTGCTCCGCTTGAAGAGCAGCTTCGTGCCGGTGCGATGGGTTTGAAGCTACATGAAGATTGGGGTACTACGCCTGCGGCAATCGATAACTGTCTATCCGTGGCTGAGCAGTATGATGTGCAGGTTGCTATTCATACCGATACGCTGAACGAGTCTGGTTTTGTTGAGCATACCCTCGCGGCTTTTAAAGGGCGTGCTATTCATACCTATCATACCGAAGGGGCGGGAGGTGGCCATGCGCCCGATATTATAAAAGCTTGTGGAGAAGCCAATGTTTTGCCTTCTTCAACCAATCCAACTCGGCCTTATACCATTAATACTATTGATGAACATCTCGATATGTTGATGGTTTGTCACCATTTAGACCCGGCTATCGCTGAAGATGTTGCCTTTGCAGAATCAAGAATTCGTCGTGAAACCATTGCCGCTGAAGATATCCTCCATGACTTGGGCGCATTTAGTATGATCGCCTCAGACTCGCAAGCGATGGGACGGGTTGGTGAGGTGATAATTCGAACCTGGCAAACAGCGCATAAGATGAAGGTGCAACGCGGTTCGTTATCAGAAGATAACGCGCGACACGATAATTATCGAGCAAAACGTTATGTTGCCAAATATACAATCAACCCCGCAATAACGCATGGTATCGCTCATGAAGTGGGGTCGATTGAAGTGGGTAAATTGGCGGATATTGTCTTGTGGAAACCCGCTTTTTTTGGTGCGAAGCCGGCTATGATCATAAAAGGTGGCATGATTGTCGCGGCCCCAATGGGGGATCCCAATGCCTCTATTCCGACGCCTCAGCCCGTGCACTATAGAAAAATGTTTGGCGCTTATGGCGGTGCAAGAGCGTTAACTTCAGTGAGTTTTGTCTCCGCTGCTGCTGTAAAAGAAGGTATTCGCGAGCAGCTTGATTTGGCTAAAAGAACGGTAGCAGTAAAAGGGACTCGGGCGGTGCGTAAAAAAGATCTGATTCATAATAGCTACCAACCAAAAATTGAAGTTGACTCACAAACTTATGAAGTACGAGCCGATGGCATGCTGTTAACTTGCGAGCCAGCTGTTGAGCTTCCTTTAGCACAGCGCTATTTTCTTTTTTAAAATGATAATATTAACAGAGCGCTTAACTCGTCTTGAAAGTAGTCCTATAGCTATAGGACTAACATTAACACTGCCTTATGAACTGCGAAAAAAATGTCGTTTACGTGCCGTGTTAGATGATGGTCGTGACGTTATGTTAATGCTTAATCGCGGTGTGACCTTGCAGGATGGAGATGCTTTAGGCAGTGATTGTGGCCTTATTGTGCGTATCTGTGCAGCAGCAGAACAACTCTCAACGGCAACAACAAGTGATACTTTATTGTTGCTGAGAGCCTGTTATCACTTAGGTAATCGACATACACAATTACAAATTGGTATCGGTCAGTTGAGTTATTTGCGTGACCATGTACTAGATGAAATGTTAAGGCATCTTGGTCTTGATGTCACACATGAAATGTGGCCTTTTCAACCTGAGTCGGGTGCTTATCATCATGGATGAGCTAGGTTCGTCTTCACAAAATATAAGCAGTATCGCACTGTTGCGATTATTACAGTTGACGAGCCCGGCTCTACCCATTGGCTCGTATATGTACTCTCAAGGTTTAGAGTCCGCGATCGAACTTGCTTTGATTAATAATGAAGCGGAAACACAAAATTGGTTGCTCGGCATGTTAAACCATACTCTCTGTTATCAGGACTTGCCCATTTTCGTGCGTTTGTATCAGTCTTGGCAAGGCTCTAATGAACGCCAAATTCAACATTGGAGTCAACAACTTTTAGTTTCACGGGAGTCAGCAGAATTGCGCTCGGAAGATAAAAAAATAGGGCGAGCGCTGGCAAAAGTTTTATCGCAACAAGGCATCTCTTGTGCAGAAAATTGGGAACATGAAGAGGGCATAACAGTGGCTACGATGTTCAGCTTGGCAGCAGTTCAATGGAGTATACCCTTAACCGCTGCGATGAATGGTTATTTATGGGCCTGGTTAGAAAATCAGGTCGCCGCTGCCATTAAAATCGTGCCGCTAGGGCAAAGTGCGGGTTTGCGCTTGCAAAGCCGTTGTGTCGCAGATATCCCTGCTATTGTTGCCAAAAGTTTACAGATTGACGATGACAATATTGGCTTCAGTGCACCCTCGTTTGCTATGCTTTCCGCGCATCATGAGGTGCAATACTCTCGGCTGTTCCAGTCGTGATGTTCTCGGACAACCTTCTAGGAAGCACTCTTTCATAACAGGCACGACTATATATAAAATTGGAGTTATTGTGGCAAAAAAACAAACTTTAAGAGTTGGAATAGGGGGGCCTGTTGGTTCGGGGAAAACAGCCCTGGTCGAGGCCTTGTGTCAAAGCATGCGTGATACTTACGAAGTGGCGGTGGTGACCAACGATATTTACACGCGAGAAGATGCGCAGTTTCTGGCACGGCGCGGTGCCTTGGCAAAAGATAGAATTATCGGAGTTGAAACGGGTGGCTGCCCACATACTGCAATAAGAGAAGATGCTTCAATGAACCTTGCTGCTATTGATGAGTTATGTCAACGTCACGCTAACTTAGATCTGGTTTTTGTTGAAAGTGGTGGCGATAACTTAAGTGCAACATTTAGCCCTGAATTATCCGATCTAACCCTCTATGTGATTGATGTCTCTGCGGGCGATAAAATTCCGAGAAAAGGGGGCCCTGGCATTACCAAATCAGATTTGTTGGTTATTAATAAAATTGATTTAGCACCGTATGTTAATGCCTCTTTAGAAGTGATGGATAGCGATGCAAAAAAAATGCGCGGGACAAAACCCTTCCTCTTTTCTAATCTTAAAACTGGTTCCGGTTTAAACGAGATTCAAAAATTTATTATCGAAACGGGTATGCTTTAATAAAGAACAATATTTTTGCCATACTAGAGTTAAGACATAACCTTATTCGTTATGTTTTTAGATGGACAGCACAAGCCTTAGCCCTTCATTTAAAACCATGATTTTGTTAGAAGGTAGTTTGCCTAATTTCTTTGATAAAAAAGACTTATCCAGCGTTAATATTTGAGAAATATTAACCACCGACTCTTTAGAAAGGCCAGATTCTTTCTTTGAAATTGAGAAGTTACCAGGCGAATCAGCTAAGCGAAGGTTTGAAGTGATGATTGTAACGAGAACTGTTTTAATTTTGCTTTTATTAAATTCATTAGATGACACGATAACAACCGGTCGTCGATAACCCGGCTCTGGACCCATAGGCTCGTCAAGTGCGGCCCACCATACGTCCCCTCTTTTCATTTACCATTCTTCTTTTGGTAGGGATTGCGACTGCATAGAGTGCATTTCTTCATCCAATGAAGATGGTTCATCTTGGTATATTTCATTCAATATTTCTGTAACATTTTGATTTCTATGGGCATCCATATATTCAGCAACGGCCTTTGCATAAAGCTGACTTCGCGACATTCCTAAACGATGGGCAAGCCCTTCAGCAGCTTGAAATATTGGGTCTGGAATCGATATGGCTGTTTTCATAATGAATAAAGTATAACTAATGTTATACTATTGTCAAGGCATCATGAAAACATCTCACGGTAGGAGCCCCTGTTACCAAGTCGCGCCGAACGAAATCATGTTGTATACACCCTGTGTTACCGCTGTTTTTCCTACTGCTTGAATTTTAAATGAATTAGTAAATATTTTCTTCATTGTGAACTGCCTCTAATTAAAATTAGAGGCGACAACTAGCCTGACACAGGGGGAAACAGCGAAACGTTACCTATTGGAATATATCAAGGAGAACCGGCATATGAAGACTTCATTATTGCTGGTATCTCTAACGAAGAAGTTGCGTGCTCATTCCTTACCACTTAATGTTTGGTACAGCTTTATTAGGTCACGACTACAAGTGGAACAGCAAACCAAGAGAAGGAAAGTGGCATTTTGATAGATTTAATTTTTATGCTAATTATTGTATGTCAAAGTGGACTCCATGCAGGAGCTGATGCGTCCTCTACCAGCATATGTAAATTATCATCCTCTATATCATAAATCCATATGTCATATGGCCCATCATAACGGAGACTTCTTTCAAAGGCTATCTTGCCCGCAGATGGAGAAATGGTAATATTGCCAATATACTCATTTTCCAGCTCAAGAAGCATGTTAGTGCTGCCAGTATTCAAGTTATGTTTGTATAGCCTATAGAAAGTACGCTTCTGCTGGTCAAATCTATTTCCTGTACCTACTCGCATTGAAATAATAAATCCACTGCCATCAGGCAGCCATTCGATATCTAAAATATGGCATCTGTCTACACCAGAGTAATTTGGTGCATCATAGTGACAGAAGCCAAGGTCGATACGTTGTAATCGATCCAGGGTATCCATATCCGAGTCACTGGTTGAGCTGAGATAGATGCGATCTGCAAAATAATGATGTATCACCAACAATAATTTTTCATCCTCTGTCGGCGAAAGTTTTATATGTGTTGGGTCATTTTCATAAGTTTTAAAAAGACCAATTCCGGCTCCTCTGTTACCAGGAGAAAGATTTTCACTATTACTCATCGTAATGCTGTAATTTTCAAAGTTGTCACTTGAAGGCCCGTCAGAAAAGTTATCAATGCCGGCAATTCTCGTAAACAGAATCTTTTCTCCATTATAGTTCCAGGAAGGCTGACGTACTGTCAGGCAGTGCATAAACTTGATATCCCACGCATCGAAATCTTGAGCAATTTCAATAGTTTCTCCCTCCACTATATCTGCCGATCCAGCCACGTCATAGCGGCACATTCTCCGACGGTTATAACCAAAGTAGCCCACTACAGCATATTGGCGAATACCCGCGCCAAAATCAGCAACGTCGTTAAAAGGTATGCGCCAATTCTCGGCAGAAGCAGCAAGCCAGGTAGCGTTAGTTGAAGCCCCTTCTATATAAGCCCAAAAATTAGTTCCCCCACTCCGAAAATTTTGACTATAGAGCTTTGCTCTCCCTTTTGGATAGCTCTCAAAATATCTGGGCTCAGGTGGATTGGTAATCTTTCGTAGATAGTTGCCATCGGCTGCTATGGCATACAGATCGCGACCATAATAAGACATGCCAAACGCATGATCGCTATCAAAAGCCAGTTCTGTACCATCAGGTCTCCAGGCCAGTGTTCCTATACGCGGTGATATTAAAAGATTTTCCGGAGCAGTCCAAAGCAATTTATCGTTACTACCATTACTTTGAATTAGGCGAATACTATTTTTTTTTCGGCTGGGAGATATGTACGCAATGGTATTAGCGATGACTGGGGAGATGTTTGCCGGTGAATTAAAACCACCAGTACTGACAACTGGGTCATCTGTGTCATCTGTGTCATCTGTACCATCTGTACCATCTGTACCATCTGTGTCATCTGTACCATCTGTGTCATCTGTACCGCCTGCACCATCAGTTGCTGGTTCATTGCTACCACCACCACAACCAGGCATCGCTAATAAAAAGGGTATCAGAGCTATTACTATTACATGTTTATAATTCATGGTTTCTTATTACCTATCATGAAAAACCTTCAAGTAAGGGGTTGTAAAGAAATAACTTTACATTCTACTAGCCTATCGTTTCGTCTTCAAGACACACCAAGGGTTACATACAACGAGTATGCGCCCCTTGAAGACAAAACGATAGTTGACGCAGAATATCACGTTATTTCTTTACAGCTCCTTAGTTTGTTAACGCACATGTTGTTCCTCTTTAATAAAATCTTTGTTTTGTAAACCCCCTTTTTTTGTTAGCATAACTGCTGCAGGATAGCTGTATAGGGGGAGATATATTCGTTTTTAACTGCTTGAAACAATAATACAACGAAAAGCATGGGGAGAAAAAATGATTAAACGAAAATTAGTGACGGCTATTGCTTTAGCCGTAGGTAGTTCAGCTGCTTTCGCTGGCGGTAAAATAAACATTGATGACACCAAATGGGTTAGTGCCGGCGCGGGGATGCGTACCAGTTTGATTTCAGCAGAAGATGCTGCGCCTAGTGGCAGTGATCGTTCTACTGACTTTCAGGTAGAGAGTGTTCGTTTATATATCAATGGTCAAATTCATGAGAATGTAAGTTTTGAATTCAATACTGAGGCAAGTACTAATAACAATGGTACAACTACCGACGACGTAGAAAGTCTTGTGGTTTTGGATGCGATAGCAAAGTTCACTTTTTCCGATATGTTCAACGTCTGGATGGGTCGTCACCTCCCGCCAAGTGATCGTTCCAACTTGAGTGGCCCTTATTATTTAAATGCCTGGTCATTTCCTATTGCTCAAAAGTATCCTAATAAAATTGCCGGACGGGATGATGGTGTCAGTGTTTGGGGTGATAGTGGCATGTTTAAATATCAAGTGGGTCTTTATGAAGGCGCTGAGAGACAATACGATCCCAATGGAACCATAGAGACACCCAACCAAAAAGATAATACCTTATTAGCGAGTCGTTTTACGCTTAATTTATGGGACACCGAGCCGGGTTATTACAACGCCAGTACCTATTATGGTGCAAAAGATGTTCTCGCCTTTGGCTTTGTCTACCAATCGCAAGCAGATAGTCAAGGTACAGCCGATGATGCGGGTGATTTTACGGGAATGAGTTTAGATGCGTTGCTAGAAAAAAAGATGGCAGGCGGTGTTGTGACTGCGGAAGCGGCTTATTATAGTTATGACTATGACAATAAATCTGGTGATTCTGATGGCTACTTTGTTTTAGGCAGCTACTTGTTTGGCAACAAAATGGGGATAGGTCAACTCCAGCCTATGCTGCGCTACCAGAGTGTCGAGGTTGATGGCTTTGCTGGCGGATCAGGAACCGACACAGAACAGCTTGATGTTGGTATAAACTATATTATTGATGGCCACAATGCACGTATCTCTTTGGTCTATGAAGCAAACGAAGTCACTATAGGTAGTACTTCAACCGATACGAATGCGATTAAATTCGGCGTTCAATTACAAATGTAACGAGTACTTATTTTTATCGATAATAATTATTTGAGGTAAAAGAACATGTTTCTTAAAAAAAAGTTTCAATATACAGCGTTTGCTGCTAGTTTTGCTGTAGCATCATTTTGCATCAGTACGCCTACTTTTTCAGCAGAGACCATTAAAATTGGTATTTTACACTCCTTGTCTGGCACGATGGCCATCAGTGAAACCACCTTGAAAGACACTATGTTGATGTTGATTGAAGGTCAAAATAAAAAAGGCGGGGTGTTAGGTAAAAAACTAGAAGCTGTCGTTGTGGATCCCGCGTCAAATTGGCCTCTATTTGCTGAAAAAACGCGAGAATTGATCGAAAAAGATAAAGTAGATGTCATCTTTGGCTGTTGGACATCAGTGTCACGTAAATCTGTTTTACCGGTTATTGAAGAGTTGAACGGTTTGTTGTTCTATCCTGTTCAATATGAAGGTGAAGAGTCCTCCAAAAATGTTTTTTATACCGGTGCGGCACCGAATCAACAGGCTATTCCTGCTGTAGACTATTTGATGGATGAGCTTGAGGTAGAACGTTGGGTGCTGGCGGGTACTGATTATGTCTATCCACGAACGACGAATAAAATTTTAGAATCTTATTTGAAAGCTAAAGGGGTCGCCGCTGCTGATATTATGATTAACTATACTCCTTTTGGTCACTCTGATTGGCAAAGTATCGTCTCTGATATCAAAAAATTTGGTTCTACGGGTAAAAAAACAGCAGTGGTTTCGACGATCAACGGTGATGCCAATGTCCCTTTTTATAAAGAGTTAGGTAACCAGGGGGTCTCTGCCGAAGATATTCCCGTTGTTGCATTCTCGGTAGGGGAAGAAGAGCTTTCAGGGATCGATACCAAACCTTTGGTGGGTCATCTGGCCGCGTGGAATTACTTCATGAGTGTAGAGTCGGATGAAAACGAGGCTTTTATTGAAAAGTGGCAAGCTTTTACCAAAGATAAAAAGCGTGTTTCTAACGACCCTATGGAAGCACACTATATTGGTTTTAATATGTGGGTAGACGCGGTTGAAAAAGCAGGCACGACCGCAACGGATGCAGTAGAAAAAGCGATGATTGGCCTTAAAACACCAAACTTAACCGGCGGCACTGCGGTCATGCATAAAAACCATCACCTGTCTAAACCTGTCTTAATTGGTGAAATCCAAGAAGATGGCCAGTTTGAGGTGGTTTGGGAGACCGAAGGCACGGTTCCAGGCGACGCTTGGTCTGACCATTTAGCGGGTAGTAAAGATATCATTGCTGATTGGACGGCGCCAATTAAATGCGGAAACTACAACACTAAAACGAAGAAGTGCTCCGGGCAAAATTTCTAAGGAATTAGAAGCTGGTTCGAGAACAGACTTTCCCACTGAACTTTATGGTGGGAAAGTTTTAATAATCAAAATTAATGGGTTCTGTAAGTTCTCTACCTGCAAGTGACCACTGTTTTGATCCAAAAAATAAAAGTCCCTGCTTCAAATCCCTGTGATAAGCTGATGGCGATAGCTGTTTTTTTATTATTTCAAATTGCCAATATTTTCTTAGGATGAAATTGCACAATGTTGCAAAATAGCGGCTCTTCTTTTAAATTGATCTCTATCGCTATATTGACTGTTATTCTTGCTTTGTTCCTCTTGCCGCTCCCTATCGTTCAGGCTGCGCAGGACTCTGCTAAGCAATCGTCCTTCGAACAAATCGTTACATTACTTGCCCAAAAAAGTTTTAAGGAAAAAGCCAAAGCCTTAGATGCTTTGTCTCATGTTGACGATGAGCGTGTTGAGCGCATTCTGAATGCCATGTTGGAGAGTCGTTTATATTATTTGAAAAGCGATAAAACGGTTGTGTTTACTGAAAAAGTTGATGGCCTATACCAGCTGAACGCGGTATTGAATCAAGAATCTCTCGGTACCGTTAAAAAGAAAAAAATTAAAAAAATAAGCCTTAATAATAAACTGCGGAAAAAAATTCGTCTCATTCTCGCTAAGATAAAACTGAGCCATCCCGATGCAGCGGTTCGTTATTCAGGGGTAAAAGAACTGCTTAAAAAAACGTCAGCCGAAACTTTATTTTTATTTCGTGAACTCAGAATACAAGAGAACGATGATGCGGTACTTGAGGCGATTGATACTGGTATTGCTTTGAGTGAGATTGAGAGCACTGATGTTAGCACTCAATTGGATGCGATTAAAGTTTTAGGTGAAAGCTTGCTGCCAGTGGCACGCGCCAAAGTAGCCGCCCTTGCTGTAGCGGCAGGCAACGCAGAAAATATTGATCTTAAAGTGCGTCAGGCTGCAGAAAAATCACTTAAAAAAATTGATGGTAGTTTAGAATTTTACGCTTTTATCGAAAAGCTATTTTTTGGTCTGAGCCTGGGTTCTGTGTTGTTGTTAGCTGCGATTGGTTTATCCATTACCTTTGGGGTGATGGGCGTGATCAATATGGCGCATGGTGAACTGATCATGATCGGTGCTTATACCACGTATGTCATTCAACTATTAATGCCTAATAATATTGGCATGTCTGTTATTGTTGCCATTCCTGCCGCATTTATAGTTGCTGGCCTTGTTGGTATTGCCATTGAACGGGGGGTGATTCGTTTTCTCTACGGTCGCCCCTTAGAAACTTTGCTCGCGACCTTCGGCATTAGTTTAATTCTACAACAGTTAGTTCGTTCTGTTTTTTCACCATTGAATCGTATTGTTGAAACGCCTGCATGGATGAGTGGCTCATGGGAAATCAACAGTGCGCTGGCAATAACCTATAACCGGCTTTATATCGTTATTTTTAGCTTGATGGTCTTTTTTGCGCTACTGGTTTTTCTTAAAAAGAGCGTTTTTGGTTTGCAGATGCGAGCCGTCACTCAAAATAGACAAATGGCTAAATCGATGGGTATACGCAGCACCTGGGTTGATGCGCTGACATTTGGTTTGGGGTCTGGCATTGCCGGGGTTGCCGGGGTTGCGCTGAGTCAATTGACTAATGTTGGACCTAATCTCGGTCAAGCCTATATCATCGACTCTTTTATGGTGGTGGTCTTTGGCGGGGTGGGCAATCTTTGGGGTACTTTGGTTGGTGCTTTTTCGTTGGGTATCGTCAATAAATTTCTAGAGCCTTGGGCGGGTGCGGTATTGGCAAAAATTTTGGTTTTAGTCTTTATTATTTTATTCATACAAAGTAGACCTAAAGGACTGTTTCCGCAAAAAGGCCGAGCGGCGGAGTAGACTATGGCTAATAACAAAGTGACAGATCAAAAAAAAGCCTATCAAAGCAAAGTAATGATGTTGTTAAAATCTGACAAAGGCGGCAGCATACTCATCGCTTTTCTCTTAGCGTTGGCTGTGGTGGTGCCGGTTTGTAATTTGATGGTTCCTGAAAGCTCCGCATTGTATATGCCAACCTATATCGTTGTTTTGTTAGGTAAGTACCTCTGTTTTGCGCTATTAGCCTTAGCGCTTGATTTAGTTTGGGGTTATTGTGGCATTTTAAGTTTGGGTCATGCTGCTTTTTTTGCGCTGGGTGGCTATGCGATGGGAATGTATCTGATGCGCCAAGTGGGTGATAGAGGGGTTTATGGTAACCCTGAACTGCCCGATTTTATGGTTTTTTTAGACTGGCAAGCGCTTCCCTGGTACTGGTTTGGTTTTGATCAATTTTGGTTTGCAATGTTAATGGTTGTGGTTGTGCCAGGATTGTTGGCCTATGTATTTGGTTGGTTAGCATTTCGTTCCAGAGTGACCGGAGTTTATCTCTCTATAATGACGCAAGCTTTAACGTATGCTTTATTGCTCGCTTTTTTCCGTAACGAAATGGGCTTTGGCGGCAATAACGGACTGACGGACTTTAAAGACATATTGGGTTTTAATCTGCAAGAAGATCTAACGAGAGTCATGCTTTTTCTAGCAACAGTGGTTTGTTTGGTGCTCTCTTATTTGGCGTGTCGATATATAGTGCGATCTAAAATGGGTCGCGTTGTCGTTGCGGTGAGGGATGCTGAGAGCCGGGTGCGTTTTTTGGGTTACCGGGTGGAACATTACAAACTATGGATTTTCACTTTTTCGGCCATGCTGGCGGGTATTGCTGGGGCACTCTATGTTCCTCAAGTTGGTATTATTAATCCTGGTGAGTTTTCACCGTTGAACTCTATCGAGTTGGTGGTTTGGGTCGCTTTGGGCGGTCGCGGTACTTTATACGGTGCGATTATAGGCGCGCTGGTAGTGAACTATGCGAAGACCTATTTTACCGGTGCCTTTCCTGAAGTATGGTTGTTTGCCTTGGGCGGCTTATTTGTGGTCGTGACCTTGCTGTTACCTAAAGGTATTATCGGTTTAATAGAAAAACAAAGTGGACGATTTTCAAAAAAAAGAAAAATAAAATCTAAAGATGAAGCGCTCCCAGCTAGTGAGAGTAAACAAGCGTTACAGAGGAATCAAACGTGAAAACCTTACAGCGTATACAGGAGGTCATGCGCCGCGACCGGGTGTTCGATTTTGTCGTAGCGAAAGACCCACTGGCCTCGCCGTTGCTGGATACCTCGCATGGCCCCATTCTTTACCTTGAGGATGTTTCGGTCAGTTTTGATGGATTCAAAGCACTCAATAAGCTGACACTTTATATTGATGACGGTGAATTGAGGTGTATTATTGGCCCGAATGGTGCTGGCAAAACAACGATGATGGATGTGATTACCGGCAAGACTCGCCCTGATGAAGGTTCGGTTTATTTTGGTCAGCGGCTCAATCTGACTCGAATGTCAGAACCCGAAATTGCGCAAGCCGGAATAGGTAGAAAATTTCAAAAGCCAACGGTATTTGAAGCGCTAAGCTGTTTTGAAAATTTAGAACTGGCAATGGACTTAGATAAACGTGTATGGCCGAGTTTAACGCAACGTCTCAACGGGGAGCAAAGCGATCGTATCGACGAGGTGTTACAAAAAATTGGCTTATTATCGCTCCGAGGAGACCCTGGAGAAAGGTTATCACATGGTCAAAAACAGTGGCTGGAAATCGGCATGTTATTGATGCAAAACCCTCGTCTACTTTTGGTTGATGAACCCGTTGCCGGCATGACTCACCAAGAGATGGATCAAACAGCAGAACTATTAACGTCGTTAGCAGGTCAGCACTCTGTCGTTGTGGTCGAGCATGATATGGAATTTGTACGTAGCATTGCACGCAAAGTGACCGTATTACATGAAGGCAGTGTACTGGCAGAAGGAGATATGGATACCGTGGCAAATGATCAAAAGGTTATTGAGGTTTATTTAGGTGAATAGCTCGGTATGCTAGAGATAAAACAACTCAATCAATTTTATGGTCAGAGCCATACTTTATGGGATATCTCTTTAGAGATTAAAGAAGGGGCCTGTCTCTGTTTAATGGGGCGTAATGGCGTGGGTAAAACCACTCTATTAAAAACCATTATGGGTCTGTTAGCTGTTAAGTCTGGATCTCTAATTTTTGAAGGTAGAGATATCACTAATACTGCGCCAGAAAAAAGAGCACCTATGGGTATAGGCTATGTACCACAAGGGCGAGATATATTTTCTCAGCTCACCGTTGAAGAGAACCTGAGAGTGGGCTTGCCCGTGCGTAAGGATAAAGCAAAACAGATTCCTGAATTTATATTCGAACTGTTTCCTGTCTTAAAACAGATGATGTATCGTCGTGGTGGTGATCTATCCGGCGGTCAACAACAGCAGTTGGCTATCGGCAGAGCCTTGGTGATCGACCCTAAAATTATTCTTCTTGATGAGCCGACTGAAGGTATTCAGCCCAATATAGTCAGTGAAATTGGTGACATCATTATCCGTTTAAATGAAGAGTTGGGTTTGACTGTCGTCTTGGTAGAGCAAAAATTACCTTTCGCCAGGCGGGTAGGGCGTGAATTTGTAATTTTAGATCGAGGCCGAATCGTTTCAACCGGTGCAGTGGCGGAGTTGAGTGATCAAATTGTCTCAGACTATCTTACGGTTTAGGGCTGTAGTCGCTCAGATTTGACAATGACTCGTTTTTTTTTAGCGTGCCTGTTAGTTTAGGTTTGAGCTAAACTCTTTTCCGCCCAAATCGATTTATTATCAAGTGATGTCTCCATTGGCGTTCGCCCACAGTACATCTTACCTTGATAAGTTTGCTTATTATTATATACCCGTAGCGATTAAGATTTAGGTGTGATTGCACGCCCTCTTAATTCCCTGGCTACGTTGAAACTCCTCGCAATAGCCAGCTACACCTTGTCATTTCGCCTTGCCAGGAAATGAATAGGACGCACACTCAACACCTAAATCTCAAGCGCTATGGGTATAGTATTTCATCCGTTCGTCCAGGTCTTTTTGTAATTCCTTCCTTGTTGAGTAAAATTTTTTCCTGAATGTGAGCTGATAACGCATTCAGAATTGTTTTGTTAAAAATTTCTCTTATTATTTTCGTTTTTAAGGTTTATCCACGCTTTTATCTGTTCCATTATTGCTAACATTGCAGGAATGACGATCAGCACCAGTACAGTAGAAAAGGCGAGTCCGAAGGTGATGGACGTGGCCATGGGTATCAGAAATTGTGCTTGTACTGACGTTTCGAAGAGTAATGGCGTTAAGCCCGCTATGGTTGTCAATGACGTGAGTAATACCGCTCGTAAGCGGCTACGCGAGGCTTCAAGTATGGCGTCCATGGGTCGGTGGCCTGCTGCGATTAGTTTTTGATGAAAGTCTAAAAGAATAATAGAATCGTTGACGACAATGCCCGATAGACCGATGATGCCAAATATAGAGAGTAAGGTAAACTCTATATCCATGACAAGATGGCCAATAATGGCACCAATGAGGCCAAAGGGGATGGCCATTAAAATGACCAAAGGTCTCAAGTAGGATGACGAAACCCAGGCTAAAATAATATAAATCATAATGAGAGCAAAGAAGGCGCCGCGTTTCATATCCGCCATTGTTTCCGCCTGATCTGCAGCGCGGCCTTCCAGGGAATAACTGAGATTATATTGTTCTATGAGTTCAGGAATAAATTCATTTTCCAAGTTGGCCAGGATGCGGTTTGCATTATTGAGCTTGCGATTGACGTTGGCCGAAATACGGACACTTAATTTGTTGTCGAGATGACGTAGCGCGGCGAACCCTTGTTTGCTTTTAAAGGTGACGATGCTATCCAGAGGGATACTTTCCCCGCCAGGTAAAATATAGTACAGGTCGCTCAAGGTCGCGAGCTGGTTACGTTCGGCGGCACTGAGCATGACCAGTACATCAACTTCGTCGTTACCCTCCTGGAAACGTTGTACTCTGGCACCTTCAAATGCATCGCGTAGTTGTTGCCCTGCTTGTTGAATGCTAATGCCTAATGATTGTCCCAGGGGGGTTAATGCATAGACCAACTGTTCCTGGCCCCAAGGTAAATCATCTTCAATGGCAGAGACCCCAGGAAAGGTCGCCAGTTTGGTGTTAAGTTTGATTGCGGCTTGTTTTAGCTGGTGCGCATCGGCTCCGGAAAGTTGAATGTCGATATCTTGTCCCGGTGGCCCACCTGCTCGCTGAGTGACAACAAACATTTCTATGCCAGGGGGTTGTTCAATATGGGATTGCCAGGTTTCGATGAATTCGCTATTACTGACGTCGCGGCTGTCGGGAGAGGTGAGTTCGACGATGAGAGAGCCGTATTGTTCGCCCGTGCGTCGTCCGGATGCATTAGCGCTGCTGCTTTCGCCGAGTCGAAATACGGCAGTGTTAACCAGTTTTTCATCATAAAATTGTTCGGTTTCCGTTAATGCCTGGTCGACATGTTCAAAAAATGTTTGCACACGATCCTTGGGTGTTCCGGCGGTAAAGCTGGCATTAGCCAGGAGTATAGTACTGTCTACGCCAGGGAAAAAAGTGAAGCTAATACGACCGCCAGCAACCAGACCAATGCTAGCGATGAGTAATGCCAGTGCGGCTGCGACGGTCGAAAAACGGTATTTGAGGGCAAAGGCAACAAAACGTTTGAATTGATGATCCCTAAAATAATTAAAATAGCGATCGAAGCGACCCTCTGGGATTTTATTTCCCTTGAGTTTATTTAGAGCGCTGCGGGTATGGTGAGGGAGTACCCACATGCATTCAATAAAAGAAGCAATGACCACACAAATAACGACTAAGGGAATATGAAAAAGAATTTGTCCTATCGGGCCGCTGACTAACATGAGTGGAAAAAAGGCAGCAATGGTGGTTAATGATGAGGCTAATACAGGGAAGTACATGCGATGTGCTCCCTTAATTGCTGCATCGCTGGCCGGGTCACCCGCTTCAAAATTGGCTTGCGCATTTTCAGCGACGACAATAGCATCATCGACAATAATACCCAGCGCCATGATCATGCCAAATAGGCTGATCATGTTAATACTGCCTCCAGCGATATAGAGCAAACCCAAGGTGGCCATGAACGAGACGGGAATACCCCAGGTGACCCAAAAAGCAATACGTCCATTTAAAAAGAGATAAACGATCAGTGTGACCAGTATTAAGCCTCCTATACCGTTGGTTAGCAGCAGCATCACGCGCTCTTTAATGAGAGACCATTGCTGATCATAGAGTTCAATACTCATTGTGTCAGGCAGTGTAGGACGGCGTTCTGCAAACCAATTTTCGAGAATTTTAGCTGATTCGAATGAGTCTGAATTTTCGGTGCGTCTTAAGATCAGCTCAACGGCGGGACGTTGATCTTTGAATACGTGAACTTCATTGCGTTTGGCGCGACGTTCAATCGTTGCAATGTCTCCCAGAGTCAAATAATTACCTTGGTCGTTGGCCAGAACAGGGAGGTTGGCAAATTCGTCGATTTTATGTTTTTGTTCAAGCCCTCTAAGCTGTCGGGCAACGTCGTCCTGGCCAACCAGGCCCGCAGGCATATCTTTGCTTTGCTGACGTATTTTTTCGGCGATATCATCCAGACTCAAGCCCAATGATTTTAATTGGGATCCCGGTATTTCTATGGCTATTTCTTCATCTGGAAGACCGGCGATATCAATTTTGGCGATGCCCCGGTCGAGTAATTCGTCTTTAATGTCGTAGGCGAGTTGTCTGATTTCGGGCAGGGTGGCATTGCCGGAGATCACCATTCGGGCAATCAGTTCATAATTGACAATACGGGCAACTTCAGGATCTTCAGCATCAACGGGAAGATTGCGGACTTTAGCGATACGTTCATTTATTTCATCCAAAGCGGTGCCCATATCGGAGTTTTCTATAAACTCCAGTGTGATAGAGGACATGCCAAGTACGGATGTAGAGCTGATTTTTTTAAGGTGTTCCAGCGTAACCAGCTCTTGTTCCAGAGGTTTGGTGATTGCAATTTCAACATCTTCAGCACTGGCACCACTCCATTCCATTCTTACGGTGGCGAAACTCAGTGATAGATTTGGAAAAAACTGGGTATTGAGTTGCAGAATAGCCCATACCCCAGTCAAGATCATAATCGCCATGAATAAATTCGCCGCAACTTTATGCTGCGCAAAGGCGCTGATGACTCCTGCTTTATGAGACATTATTCAGTGGATTTCCGAATGACCTTCAGGCCATTCATTGCATTGGCGAATTTTGTTGTGAGCACGGTATCATGGTCATTCAGTTCGTTACTTTGAATAATTAATTGTGATGTATCATCTTTATTAATATAGTTGCCGAGCACTTTTATTTTTAAGGATTGTAAACGATTTTCGTGGATGCGATAAATAAGATCAGTACCATATAAAGCTTCTCTGGGCAGCAAAGCACTCTGTTTAAATGTTTCCAGGCTGAGGTGAAGTTCTACATTTAACCCGGTGGGCCAATGAACTTGTTTTTTGTTGAAGGTGAAAAAACAATCAACGCTGCCTTGTCCCGGATCAATGTTCGCCGAGATACGTGCAAGGGTTAAAGCGTAACGTTGTTGAGCGAATTTAAGCCAGACGGGGAGAGGTGTTTCCTGATCTATGGTTTGATAAATCATATCCATATAACGCAATGGGATTTTGGCTTTGACCTCGAGTTCATCTTGTTTATATAGCTTAATTAACGCATTGGTCTTTTTTATACGTTCTCCTACGCCAACCTTGATATCGACAATTCTGCCGTTGAAGGGCGCCTTGATGAGGGTGTGTTCCAGATTCAGCCGTGCTCGTTGTTGTTGGGCGTCGGCTTGTTGTTGCCTGGCTTTAAGTTGCGCTAATCGACTGGGATATTCGGCAATTCGGTAACGACGTTCTTGTAGTGTAATTTGTTGGCGAACAAAGTTTTGCCGGGTTTCATCGAGCTGACTGCGTGAGGCCAGGTTACGTTCTTCAAGGTCTTTAGCGCGTTCAACAGCACGTTTAGCCAATTGCAGCAAGGTTTTTTCACTTTTTAAATTAACTTGATCACTTTTATGACGCTCTGTTTCGGCTTTGATTAACGCTTTAATTTCTTCTCCTTTGGCCGTACTTTCCTTGAGGTCAAGCTGAGCTTCATCTTGCTCAAAAACAATCAAAGTTTGATTATGTTTCACATGATCGCCTGCATTAACCCGAATTTCGAGCACTTCAGCTTCGATGGCGGCAGTGAGTTGTGTAGGATGAGGTGATTGCACGACACCCAGTAGTTTGATGACCGGAGCATAACTGGCCAAATGGATTTCTTGGCTGGTCACCGCCCAGGCGCGTTCTTCAATGGGTTGCTCTATAGCCTCGGGTTGGGTAAACAAAAAAACAGCAAAAACAGCCAAGCCAATGACGACAATCAGGACTGGAGTAAGAAACCGGGTGATTGATTTCATCACGTTTTTAGACAAAGATCTTCCTCCTGACTTCTATCTTTAACCTGGGTTCCGCAGTTGATCGCTCGTATTAAAATGCAATTCATTACGAGCTGATGTCAATGGTACATTGAAAATCAAACACAGAAGTAAATACGTACCCATCCCTGAGTTTTTGACAACCGATGGAGTTTAAATAATTACGCCGGCTCTTAACTCTAGTTTTCGTCCGCAGCGATCAGCAAGATATTCATCATGAGTAACGAGAATCAGGGTTGTATGTTGTTCTCTGTTTAATTCAAATAACAAGTCTATTACTTTTTTGCCCGTAGCCCGATCAAGATTGCCAGTGGGTTCATCGGCAAATAAAAGTTTGGGTTGCGAGGCAAACGCTCTTGCTATCGCAACTCGCTGTTGTTCACCGCCAGATAACTGTTTAGGGTAATGATGTAAGCGTGCACCTAAACCGACGCGCTCTAATACGCTACAAGCCGACTTCACGGCCTTTTTATTTCCCATCATCTCTAGAGGGAGTGTAACATTCTCGATCGCCGTCATATTTTGCAGTAAATGAAAACTTTGAAAAACAAAGCCAATCAAATCACGTCTTAAATCAGCACGGTGATCTTCATTCAAAGAATAAATGTCAACGTTATTAATCATCACGGTACCTGAGGTAGGCAAATCTAACCCGGCCATTAATCCCAGCAAGGTTGTTTTGCCGGAGCCGGAAGCGCCGACAATAGCCACGCTTTCCCCTGGAAAAATGCTAAACTCGATATGGTCTAATAGAGTGAGCGTTCCTTCCGGACTGGGAACCTGTTTACAAAGCTGCGATATTTTAATGATGGGTGATTGTTGAGACATGTGTAATATTCGTTATCTGTTTATTATAATCAGTTTATTTTTCTGTCTACTGCCAATAACGTCATCGGCTTCTTCAACGCTTGTCGTCTTGGGAGATAGTCTCAGTGCGGGCTATGGTTTCAATCCGAAGAACGGGTGGGTTGAGTTATTACAACAACGCATCACTGATGAAGGTTATCCCTTAGAGGTTATTAATGCGAGTATCAGCGGCGACACGACACTTGGCGGATACCGCAGGTTAAAACCCATATTGAAAAAACACCAGCCTGATATTATCATTATCGAACTCGGCGCTAACGATGGATTGCGTGGTTTGTCACTCGCTGCGATGAAAAAAAACATCGAAAATATAATTAGCACCAGTCAAAGAGCTCAGGCGACTGTTATTCTTATAGGGATGAAATTACCTCCTAATTATGGCCCCGCGTATAGCGTGGCTTTTCATCGTGTTTATACCGACTTGGCCGATGAATACAGGGTAACATTAATCCCCTTCCTGTTGCACGGACTGGAGACTCAATTTGAATTGTTTCAGGCTGATGGACTACATCCAACGCAAGCGGCTCAACGCATTATTATGGATACGATCTGGCCCAGCATTCATCGTGTGATTAAGAATGTCTCATTTTAGTTTGCACCTCCCTTTGAATCATATCTTTGCTTGGTGTTCTGGTAGATCATTCATTGCTATGTCAATTGAGCTGCAATGGTTGCGACCCGTTTGCCTAATGCCCGGCAGAGAATTTTTTCCTCATCGCTAAGGGGTAATTTGTTATCTTGACCGGCAAAGTGCGTTGCACCATAGGGCGCGCCTCCTGATACAGTTTGGATGAGTGCGGGTTCTGTATAAGGCAAACCGACCAGCACCATACCATGGTGTAGTAACGGTAACATCATAGACAATAATGTTGACTCCTGTCCGCCATGTAAAGAGGAAGAAGAGGTAAATACGCCAGCCGGTTTGCCTACCAGGCTTCCGTTGAGCCATAAGGCGCTGGTGGAGTCCAGAAAATATTTGATGGGTGCGGCCATATTGCCAAAGTAGGTTGGGCTGCCCAGCACTAAACCATCACATTCTATAAGGTCATTGTGAGTGACATAGGGTGCGCCCTGAGTTGGCACATCATCTTCTATTGCCTCACAAACGGTTGATACATTTGCGACGGTTCTTATTCTGGCTTGCATTCCATCTATTTCTGCAACTCCGCGGGCAAGCAACTGTGTCATCGCTTCAAGACTGCCACCTCGACTGTAATACAATACTAACACTTCTTTCATCTTATACCTCGATCATTTCTCTGAGTTGTTATTGCAAAATGTAGCAACCTTTAAGACGTCTTCGTTCGCCTGATTTTATGACGCAAGACTTTTCTTGACAGGATATTTTAGCAATGGTAGCTTGTTTTCTTCAAGCGACATTGCTGTGCTTATCTATATGTAATTAGATATCGCTTTCAAATTTACAAATATACCCGTGGCGTTTGAGATTTAGGTGTTAAGTGTGTGTCTTACTTTATTTCATTTCATGGCAAGGCGAAATGACGAAGTGTAGCTGGCTATTGCGAAGATTTTCAACCTAGCCAGTGAATGAATAAGGCGTGCAATATCACCTAAATCTTAATCGACACGGGTATATATTCAATGCGCCTCATGGATTGTGTATGTATTTACGTTTTTACCAATTAGCTTTTATTGTCCTTTTCTTGGTGGGCTGCGTGTCCTACCCAACACAAGAACTCAGTGACGCACGTCAAGCATTGAAGGCGGCTCAAAAAGCTAATGCGGCACAGCATGCGCCTGTTAATTTAAACAAAGCCACAGAACTACTCAGTAATGCAGAGCAGGCCTTGGCACCTGAAGATTCTTCTTATGCTACTGCACGCACAAACGCTTTAGCCGCAAAAACTGAAGCTATTAAGGCTCGTGAGCTATCTTTAGCATTTACGTTAGCGATTAATGAATTGAACGAAGGTTCGCTGACAACACTTTTACGTAGCAAAGCAGAGAAGCTGCTTCAGCAAGCGAAAGAGGCGGCGCAATCTGGCGATGATATTCAGGCCGCTGTCTTTGTGTCGCAAGCACGAACTATAATAAAAAAAAATATCATAAACCCGTAGCTAATAAGTAGCGAACGAGCATCATTTTAATAAAAAATTTACATCCACTATTTAATTAATTTAATTTATTTTCACTACCTGATTTGGAGCCATCCTATGACAATAGCAACAGCGCGACACATCCTGGTTTCCAGCGAAGAAAAATGTGCAGAACTTAAAACTCAAATAGAAGCGGGCACAGACTTCTCTGAAATGGCTAAAGAACATTCAAGTTGCCCTTCAGGTAAAAGTGGTGGTGATCTTGGTGAGTTTGGGCCAGGCATGATGGTGCCGGAATTTGATAAAGTCGTGTTTACTGCGGATATCAACACCGTACAAGGTCCGGTGCAAACTCAGTTTGGTTACCACTTATTAGAAGTGACAAGTCGTACGGACTAAAAAAAGGCAGAGGTTATAAGCTTCGTATCTATGCCTGTACCTAGCCATTAAATTTAGGTGTGATTACGCTTGTTGTTCCTAAGAAGCCCAAAGAGGAATCACCTGTGAGGCTCGGCGAAGCTCCGTCTCATGTGCTTTATGCCCTGGTTCATACTTTGCCACCAAGCGCCAAAAATTCGTAGAATGATTCAGGTGTTTGGTATGGCATAACTCGTGAATAAAAAGATATCTTACCGCCGCAGGCGACATAAATAACAGGGCGCGATTAAGGCTGATATGTCTTTTAGAGGAGCAGCTTCCCCAGCGGGTTTTTTGAGCACGAACAGATGCCTTTTTGAAAGGCAACAGGAGTTCTTCACTCACCGCAGTTAGCCACGGAATCAAGCAGGTCTTCGCATGCTGTGTCAGCCAGGCTCGCAATACCGTTAATTGTTCTGTTTCTGTAATGCCCCTGACTGTTAATTGATTATGATCGATATCCACTTGTACATTGCTATGCTCTGTTGAATCGTATTGAATTTGCCATTGTTCATCAATAGCGTTCAATAATACTTGATAAGGTAGTTCAATTTTATCAGGTTGATGTGATTTAATTCGAACGAGTGTCTTTTCAATCCACTGTTTATGTTGCTCAACAAAATCAGAGACATGATGTAAAGCAACCCCTTTAGGTACAACGACTTCCACCTGATGATGAGCTGATATTTTTAACTGTAAATACTTTGCTCGATTGGAAATTCTGACAGAATAGGGGGGTAAGCCCCCTTTTTTTTGAATAAGTGGCTGTAACATACTTGTTAACTTAATTGTGCATTTTTGGTGAGGGTTGAAGAAGAATAGATTAAATCGTCCTGAGTTTGAATTTCGGTATTTTTCATTGCTGGTCTATTCTCTCCCATTGATCGGGAATGATCAACAGTGACACAGATCAATCACTACGAGTAGGCTGATTTTCCGGGAAACCTTCTTGCGTAAAGCCAAAATTATGCAAGTTTGTGATTTTCAGTGGATAAATAATTCCATCCAAATGATCCACTTCATGTTGTACCACTCGAGCATGGAACCCTTCGACGATACGCGATATTTTCGCTCCCGTTTCATCATACCCTGAATATTGAATTGTTTTATAACGAGGTACTTGCCCACGCATACCTGGCACACTCAAGCACGCTTCCCAGCCTTCTTCCATCAATTCATCGATTGTTGAGATAACAGGGTTAATTAATATTGTTCTGGGGATAGGCTCTACATCAGGATAGCGGTCACATTTTTCTACACCAAAGACCACCACGCGCTTTAACACGCCAATTTGCGGTGCCGCCAAACCAACACCATCGTAATCAATCATGGTGTCGATCAGATCTTGAACCAATAAATGTAATGCATTGTCAAAAGGTTTTTCCACTTCTGTCGCACGTTGCCATAAATCTATATGACCCATTCTTAACACTGTTTTTACCGCCATACATACCTCCTGCAATTAACAATATGTTATATTATGTCATAAGCTTTAGTAACAGGGTCTAATTATGATGCTTCGTGTTTTGCCATTCATCCTGCTCCTTCTTTCTTTTTCGGCAGCAGGAGAAGAGCAAGCTGAAGAAACTCCGCAATGGTTCCAATTTGAAATCATTATTTTTGAATATTCAGATGAAAAAGGCCTCTATTCTGAGCTTTGGTCAGAAGATCCTGAATTAGCAGATTACAGTTCGGCTCAAGAATTATTACCGCTAACCGTCTTGCCGCTCTTTGCTAAGCCTCATTCGTTTGACGAAGATATTCTACAAGATCTATCGCTAGAGGAGGGGAATACCGTAGCACGACAGGCTGAAACCCAATTTGTTGATTTCCCTGCTCCAAGTCTTGATATACAACCCAGCTTAACTAAAAAAGCACAACCTGAAAGACCGTTCATGTTACTTGAAAAAGCGGATCGTTCTTTAAATGAGATAGCAACCCAGTTCAAGCTTAAGTCAAAATACAAATTGTTATTTCACCAGGCATGGCGACAGCCCGTCGCAAAGCATGGCGAAGCAACCGCAATACGTATTTCCAGCTTAACGAGTAACCTGGATCATTTGCTCGGTGTATACGAACGAGATAAAGATACCTCGAGTTCGATTGAAAATGAAAGCATCATCCTGGTAGCACCAAAACTGGAAATTGATGGGCTGATTATACCTTCGCTCAATCGCTATCTACACCTGGATCTGCAACTGTCTTATCGTAAGTTGCTCCCTATTGAAACAACAGAGCATGATGCGATGAACGATATTCAAAATGAATTTTTGCAAAGACCGCTTGCCAGAGACGAAATCTCTGACAATGTAAACAATATAGTGGCTTACCGCGACCAGGATTTTTCCCTGAAGACGACACGCCGTATGCGCAGCAAACAGTTACACTATTTTGACCACCCACTCTTTGGCGTGCTTGCACTGATTACCCCTTACAAACGTGCTGTCGATACAGAAATACCCAAGGATGATAACGAAACGCTTGTTTTTCCGTAATTGGCTTTAGGGTGTTGCAAGGCTGGAGACAAGTGCTCATTTAATCTCTATCTATAGTGTACAAAAGATCAGTGCCGTAATTTTTTCTACCTCTGCTCGCTTCAATAGACCATTTACTACTCAAGACTTGGCGAATAACCAGTGTGGGATTAAATGTGTCGCCAACATTATCAACACGAATGTCGTCAATGCCAAAATGTTTGCTTATTTTTCTGGTTAAAAGGTCTCCACCCGCCATGCTCAGTTGATTGGCGGCTTCTAACAGAAGTTTGCCCTCTTGCCGGGATCCTTTTTCGCGCATCGAGCGCCCCAGTATTAAATAGGACAGTGCATCAGTATGATCCATTGCCGGTTCAGAAAAAAGTGACATTTCAGGTGCTGATAAAGGGCCTTGAACATTAACGCCCACTCTGATGCCTTTTTCAGGTTGCCGACTGGCGAGAATATCCAGCCCTGGATCATCAATAGGGCCACCCACGAATATAAAACGGCCACGATCTATGTTGAGATCTTGTCCGTAGGCTTTGAATTTTCCTTTGTTTAAACGTAATTCACCGATACCACTGGTCAGTTGGTCGGGGGTATCCATAATCACCGTCATACCTTGAATTTCAGTTTCAAGCCCCAGCCCTTTGAATTTGATTTCGTCGCCAAGTTCAAGACGAATCATCGTCGAAATTTTAGGTAAGTTTGATTGAGTGGTTTGGTTTTGGGGCGATATAATTTTAACATCAGGAGAAATGGCAACCGCGTTACTTAAGTCGGTCGGCTCTAGTCTGGCATAAGGTACCCCGATTACGCCATTGATTTTGAGGGCTTCTTTGGATAGCTCAATATCAATATCTGGAGAGATCAGAGCTTCGTATTCAGGAAGGTTTAAAATTTGAAATCGCTCTCCTTTAATATTAAATGAAGTTTGCCATATCTTGGCATCATTTTGCTGCAACATCCCCTTTACTGAAATTTGACCAGGCCCTGAAGCCGCTTGTAACTGATAGTCTATTTGATTGAGGCGGTGACTCGTGCTTTGAAAGGAAAGATTGCTCAGTGTGATGCCGGGCCGGATTAGGAAAAGACGACCATCGTCCAAAGAAATATTGGCGTGTAATTGCGGCTGAGCAAGAGTACCAGAATAATTGATTTGAGCTTTTAGCTTGCCGCGACTACTACCAATTTCAGGTACGAAATTGGGCAAAAAATTTATTTTTTCCAGATCTAGTTGAATGAGCCCCTGACCTTGAAGGGTATGGTAGTCGAGTGGCTTGAGAGGATCGATAGTGAATTCGCCACTTGCCGTGATATTGCCATGCTCACCCACTTTGACAGTAGAAGAGAGCTTGGTGATGTTTTTGCTCAATGAAAGTTCGAACAAGGCGTCGCGGTAATTTAAATTCATAGCAGGTTCTTCTTTTTCGCTAAAATTAAAGCTACCATTGGGACTGTGTAAAGTGATTTTCCCTTGTATGGGCGTTTTTTTTGATTGTGAAAATTGGCCTGAAAGATCAATATAACCCTTGGCTTGAATATTGTTTGGTATGTTATCTTGCAAAAGAGAGAGGGGGATTGCATTCGCATTAAATGCAACTAAAAAAGTTTGGCTTTTCTGCCAGTCAGCATTAAAACACATTGTTGTTTTTTTGCCTTGCAACCAGCACCAGGGTGCTAGTTTGATTGTACTTTTGCTGACACTAAATGTACTGGGTTTGGCTTGCCAGTCACCATACTGTTTTGATTCAAAAAAGGTATCGTTTATTTTTCCTTGCCAACGATATTGTTGATATTGTCCCTGAAAGTGGGTGTTCAATAGCATATCATCTTTTTTTATCAATAACTTAAGTTTATGCTCATTGGGGGTTCCATTTAAAGAGGCTGTTAAAACATCGATACTATTTTGAGCATTACCCAAGTTTTTGAGTGTCAATTGAATATGCGATTGACTTTGTTCGTTGAAGTTGATGTTAAAGTTTGAATGTAAATTGTCTAGTTGTTGATCCTGAAAGCGTAAACGCGAACTGCTTGCTTTACCACTGATGTGCGGGTGGCGGGTCGACCCTGTAACGACACCTTGAGCCAGCAAATTGCCTGAGACTTCTTTTGAAATCGTGTTTAAACGAGGGGCATCGATAAGCCAGCTTAAATGATATTGATCACTCAATTCACCCGATAAAACCACATGGTTTTCACCAAAGCTAAATACAAAAGGGGAAAAATTGATGGATTTTTTGTCATATAAAATTTGAGCATAGCCACTTACGGTTTGTTTTCTCAAGTTTCCATGCAAATTTTTGACAACAAGGTTCGCGCTCACTTCGTTATTTTCGGTGCGTGTTCCTGTTAAAGTGGCATTAAAACCTAACTGTCCAGCGAAGTCAGGCCAGCGGTACCCCGGGTTGAACCGTTTTGCAACCAGCGCTATGTCCCAGGATAGCTGGGGAGATAATGTGATTTCACCCTGGCCATTAAAAGACCCGATGGTAGTGATGTTGTCAGGCTTGGCATATTGCTGGATTGAAAAATCAGACAAGACTATTTTTGATGGGCTACCCTGGCCGGTCAGGGTAATATCAGCCGCGCCCTCGGTTGAGTGAGTGATCACGCTGGCCAGTGTGAAGTCGTACGCACGAGTATCGCCAGACAAGTGTAAAATCCCGCCTGGACTGGATAAAGTAGTTTTGTCGTCTATCGGCAGATTCAGATTTGACCATTGGTATACCATGTCAAAATGCAAAGATGCCAACGGATCAGAGACCGTTGCATGCATTTCAGATGAATAAGGTGCCGCAGTTTCAAGATTAACGTCAAATAATTTTAAATTGCCCTGAGTGTGTGCTTGCAGTGCGATAGGGGGAAGTTCACCTATATTGAAATTAAATAATGTGTCCAGTTCGAAAGGGTAATCACCCTGAGTGGTGAGTGAAGCTTGACCCGATGCGGTAAAATATTCTGTAGTGATGTTGATTTTTTCTAATGTTAAATGGTTTTGATTTAAGGCCGCAGTAAAGCTCAAAGTAGACCAGGCAGGTAGAATCTCTTCAGCATCATTGATAAAAACGACATCATTAATGCTGGCCTGTTGTATTTTTATCGAGATAGGTGAATAAAAGTCCGTCAGGCTTATATTTTGCGCTTCGGCTGAGCGGGTGAGCGGGTGTTGCTGGATGTTGATGTTGTTTATTGCAAGGCGATTGATTTTAAGCAAAGCTTTGAATAAAGCATCAGGCTCCCATAATATGCTTATTTCCTCGATATGAACATCGGCTTGCGCACTGCGGTATTGAATATCGGACAAAGTGAGTGAACCACTGCTCAGTGTGCCATTGATGGCTGCAACCATGATGGGTTGAGGTGACAATTTCAGGGCGTAGTGTATCGCCCATTGGCTGCCTGTGGATGTTGTCACAATCCATACCAGAGCCAGGATGAGCAGGCTACTTGATGAGAGAAAAATAAGCGCGATTTTTTTCATTACAATGCCGGGCCGAATGATAAATGAAAACGCCATGGTTTGGCGCTGGGATCCAGTCCTTTGGCAATATCAATACGTACGGCACCAAATGGGGTATGCCAGCGTGCGCCGAGACCGATACCATCAAAAAGTTTGGGTGGCCAAGTATTGAATGCGTTGCCGGTATCGTAAAAAAAGGCACCACTCCAATTTTCTCTCAACATATGTTCGTATTCGATACTGCCGACCAGTAATTGTTCGCCTCCCAAATTATTTGGGCTCAGTGAGTTATAGGCATAACCACGAATTGAATGATCTCCCCCCGCATAAAAACGAAGTGTGGGGGGCAGGGTCGCCAGAGAACCAAAGCGAGTACTGGCAATATCTGCCCGGAAGATGAATCTGCCCGATTTTCCGCCAGGTAAAACAAACGTTACGTTGCTGGTGGTTTGTAAGAAATGAGCGTCAGAAGCCAGTTTAGGGTGCGCCCCCTTGATATCTAAAGAAAGTCGTAAACTTTTTTTTGGGAACGTTTTTTGAGCTGAGGCTACACGTCTCCAGGTTATTCCAGGAATAAGTAAATTGGACTTTTCACTTTGTGTCCCGGAGACATAGGCATCTGTTTGATAGTTGAGATACATTGTTTCTAACCAACCAGGATAACGTTGTATGCTTCGATTAACGCTATAGAGAAAGGTTTCAGTTTCAGTGTTGGGTATGGATTGATCATTTATCCATGAAAAAGAAAAGCGTAATGAGTCAGTGCGAGGATCTGCTATTGGAATAATATAGCGGCTGGTGAAGTTACTCTTGATTTCAGATAATTTTAGTTTGCTGTTAATGCGATGGCCGCGACGATTAATCCGTCTATTAATCCAGCCTAAACTGCCTCGTGTTCCTGTGTCGGTTCCATAACCCATACCCAGAGTATAACGGTGCTTTTTTTTAGCCTCGGTGGTGACTTCAACAGGAACACGTTGATTGACGGCGGCAGCTTGATTGGCACGCACTTCTACGCGAGAGAAAAGGTCACTGTCATTCAGTGCATTTTGAAAATCAAATAATTGAGCTGTCGTATAAGGGTCACCCGCTTTGAAGCGGGCGTAACGGCGCAAATAATCCTGGTTGACGATCACATCATTAAAGTTAATGCTGGAAAAATAATATTGTTTACGCGTGTTAATGGTGATGTTGATCGTCGCCAGATGAGTTTCTGGGTACACTTTGATGCTTTTGTCTTCAAAGCTGGATTGGAGGAAGCCGATTGTCAGTGCTTTTCGCAGCAGGGCGCGTTTCCCTTTTTCATATTTTCCGTGATGAAGGATGTCGTTTATTTTTAAAGGGAAATTATTGACCAGCTTCATGAGTTCAGGGTGCTGTTGTGCTTCTCCTAGAATAGTGATGTTGATGGCTTTGATGCGCACAGGTTGTCCCAGCTCGACGGTATAACTGGCATGCCATATTTTTTTTCGGAAAATGAGTTCGGAGCTGATTTTGGGTGCATAGTAGCCATAAGCTTGCAATGCTTTTGTGATGTCGTCTGGTGCGCGCCGATGGAGTAATTTAATGCGATAGGTGGGTAAATTGGTTTGCTCTTTAAGTTGATTGAGTAGCAGAATAGACTCCAGGCTTTTTGTGAGTTCCTTATTTAACCCTATAATTTTTGCTTCGACAGCCTGCTTCTCCGCATTCGCCAAAGACGGGTAAGACAATAACAGCGTGAGTGTCATAAGTAGGTTGACGATTCGTAAAAACAATTTGCTTTGCAACTCTAAAAAAGTAGGCCAGGGATTCACAAGGGCGCAAAATATCGCTAAGCTGCTATACTTAAAAACGTTCGAAATATATCTTTGATCCTGTTTTAATAATTGTATCATGGGTGGTGAATCAATGGTTTATAAAGGATGTTGGTGCGTGTGTCGGAAATAGATAAACTATCAAATTCAGAGGTGCCAGTCGATCAGCTAGAAACGATATGTGACTATATCCGCTGGGGAGCGAGTCGTTTTAATGCCTCAGAGCTCACTTTTGGGCATGGTGCAGATAATGCTGTTGATGAAGTTTTGGCTTTGCTGATGCATGTTTTGCATTTATCTGTACCTTTGGCGCCTGAGTTAATTCAAGCGAAATTAACTCAGGACGAGCGTCGTGCTGTGGTAGCGATATTTACAAAAAGAATTAATGAGCGAGTGCCCGCAGCTTACCTGACAGAGACCGCCTGGTTTTGTGGTTTGGATTTTTATGTGAATCGTGACGTACTGATTCCCCGTTCTCCTATTGCTGAGCTGATTGAATGTGAATTTACCCCCTGGGTAGAAGAAGAACAGGTGTTTAAAATATTGGATCTTTGTACGGGTAGTGGCTGTATCGCCATTGCTTGCGCATATCACTTTTCAGGCGCTGAAGTTGATGCTGCTGATCTATCGCTAGCTGCGTTACAGGTTGCGCAAACGAATATTGAACGACTGGATGTTGCCGATAGAGTGGCTACGATTCAGTCTGATCTGTTTACTGATATTAAAGAAACAGAGTATGACATTATTGTTTCCAACCCTCCTTATGTCTCCAGCGATGAGTTCGCTTCATTGCCCGAAGAATACAAGCATGAGCCTGAGTTGGGTCTACTTGCAGGAGACGAGGGTCTGGCGATCGTTGCTCGTATTTTAGAGCAGGCAGCGGCGCATTTGGCTGACAACGGGATCTTAGTGGTTGAGGTCGGAAATACCCAGCTTGCAGTACAGGAAGCCTTTCCGCATATGCCGTTTACATGGCTGGAATTTGAGCGAGGAGGGCATGGCGTTTTCCTTTTAACTAAAGACGAATGTCAGAGTCTCGCCGAAACCTTATAAAAATACAGGATCACAGGTGCATTTAGAATGAAAATTTCGTAAATTCTCTTGTTTATATGCGCTGAAAGTGGGGAGTACTCATATCACTTTCCATTTTGTGGTGAAATAATAGACAATATAAAAATAGTACTCTATTTTCAGCGCTAATCGAGTTATCAGTGGGTTATCCACAGCTTTATCCACGGAGATTGTGGACAGAAGTACGGAGTGTTGCATCTCTTTTCTTTTTTTCAAATTCACATCGGTATTGTGTAGGGAAGTATCCTCAGTTTGATCAGATGACCTTGTTCATCTTGTAAATTTGTAGAGGTATTCGTACTGCTGATTTCTACGACTGCGAGTAATAAATAGCCGCCTTCTGCCGAGGGTTTTGCGGTGACAATCGTACCCACTTTTCGCTCTTCAGGGTTTTTCCCCTGAAGAAAAATGTTGCTTCCGGCAAGGGGGAGGGTCTCTGCCGGAGTATGGAATAGTGCCATGCGGCGCTTCAATTTTCCGCGGTAATGGGTTCTTGCGACTATTTCTTGGCCTGGGTAACATCCTTTTTTAAAACTAATACCATTGATCAGGTCGAGGTTGGTCATTTGAGGGATGAAGAGTTCCTGTGTCGCGGTGGTGATAGTGGGTATGCCACTAATGATGTCGATTAAATCCCATGCATCGGTACCAACAGGAGCGGCATCGACATTAAAAATATTCCAGACGGGTTTGATATCATTGCTTTCGCCAATGATGAGACATCTGGGAAAGAGTCCGGGAAGACGAATCATGTTTAGCTTGTCAGTATTTGTACAATGATAGTTTTTTTGTGGTGTGCTGATCGTTTTTTGCTTAGAGAGTTGGTCTGTTAAATCAGGGCTTGATATCCCGATACAGACTAAACTGTCACTCGCATCTTTAAGTGTGACTTTTGCGTTAAGAATAAATATTCTCAATCTGTCTATAACCGGTTGAACCAATTCCCGGGGGAGCTGTAAATAATAGGTGTCACCGCGTAAAAAAACACAAAAAATAGCTAATAATCGACCCTTGGGCGTGCAATAACCATTGAGTTGTGCAAGAGCGAGAGAGACTTGATTAATGTCATTAGTAAATTGGTTTGCGAGAAATGTTTGCGCATCTTCACCATGAACAGCAATCAATCCATAATGCGAAAGGTCGGAGATAACGGAGCCTGTGGTGACAACGTGTCGCTCTCGCACAGGATTGCCAAAATGGGTTACTTCATTGTCTTTGAATTCAGCGCCAGCATGGCTTAAAAAGGTTTTCCAGTCGTCTCTCATTTTCAGAGTGTCCTTATTGAATATCAATGGTATCCCTATATATATCATAGCTTATCAGTCAAGGAAAAAATAAAGTATAGGGTAGATTATTTTAATAAACAGGTTAAACTACGCAACATACCCGTGGCACTTGAAGTTCAGGAGGCGCCAGGGGCTAAATAATGTTACATTCTGCTGGTCTATCATCCTGTATTTGGTTTTAGAAAAGGGTGATGTATTGAGTAATAGCAGGCTATTGAGAGGCATTTGCAACGCAGTCATGGAATGTAGGGCGTACACTTAGCGCCTGAATCTTAATCGCTACGGGTACATATGGTCACCAAACAAAAACGACCCATATTTCTAGATTTGAGGCGGATCCGTTTTCCGGTCACGGCTTTCACCTCTATACTACACCGAATCAGTGGTGTAGTTTTGTTTCTATCCATACCTTTTCTAATACAGTTATTGGCCATGTCCTTGGCAAATGAAATAGCGTATGAGCGTGCGGTTGAATTACTAAATGAAATCTGGGTGAAGCTGTTTTTGTGGATTGCATTGTGGAGTTTACTGCATCATTTGCTGGCCGGAATTCGGTTTTTATTCCTTGATATCGATGTAGGTGTCGCGCTAGAACAAGCACGTCGATCAGCACGTTGGGTTAATATTGTTGCCGCAGCAGGGGCTGTTATTATTGGCTGGGTCGTGTTGTTATGAGTTGGCGAGCGCAGGGGTTTCGAGCTTGGTTGCTGCAAAGATTCACCGCTATTTACATGTTATTGTTTTTGATTTGGTTTTTCTGCGCATTGTGGATTAATTCTCCGGTGGGTTATATCGAGTGGCGCACTTGGCTGGGTAGTACCACTGTGGCCATACCGGTTACCATTTTTTTTATTGCATTACTGATGCACGCCTGGGTGGGTATGCGTGATGTCATTATTGACTACATGCATGTTCTTGCTGTTCGTCTCGTTTTGTTAAGTATTGTGGGACTGAGTTTGCTGTACATGGCTTTATGGGTGATGCAAGTGTTATTTCGGGCGGTTTTATGAGTGCGATTACAAGTTCTTTACGTCGTCGTCGATTCGATTCTTTGGTTATCGGGGCTGGAGGTGGCGGCCTGAGGGCGGCGCTACAACTGGCTCGCGCCGATGCCACTGTTGCGGTTGTTTCGAAGGTGTTTCCCACTCGCTCTCATACGGTTGCTGCGCAAGGCGGTATGAACGCCGCCTTAGCGAATGTATTGCCCGATAACTGGCATTGGCATATGTATGACACCGTAAAGGGTAGCGACTATTTGGGTGATCAGGACGCAATAGAATATATGTGTCGTGCAGCTTCCCATCTTGTTGTTGAGCTGGAGCACATCGGTGTACCTTTTTCTCGCCTGGATGATGGCAGTATCTATCAACGTCCATTCGGTGGACAAAGTCAAAACTTTGGAGGTGTGCAAGCAGCCAGAACGTGTGCCGCAGCAGATCGAACCGGTCATGCTATTCTGCATAGCCTGTACCAACAAAATATTCGTGCCAGAACCCATTTTTTTGATGAATATTTTGCTTTGGATTTTATTAAAGATGATCAAGGCTACATCCTTGGCGCTTTAGTCCTGGAAATCGCGACGGGCGAGCCGCTGCTCATTGAGGCGAAAACGACACTATTGGCAACAGGTGGAGTAGGGCAGCTTTTTGCGACTAACACGAATGCGCGTATTAATACTGGCGATGGTTTGGCGATGTCTTTGCGGGCCGGTATTCCTGTCCAGGATATGGAATTTTTTCAGTTTCATCCTACCGGCATTGCTGGCAGGGGAATGTTGATTACTGAGGGCGCAAGGGGAGAAGGCGGTTATCTTGTTAATAAAGATGGCGAGCGATTTATGGAGCGCTATGCCCCCAATGCAAAAGATTTAGCCAGTCGGGATGTGGTGAGTCGAGCGATTTATATGGAAGTTCGAGACGGTCGGGGCTGTGGTCCAGAGGGCAGTTATGTTCACTTGAAGCTCGATCATCTGGGTTCCGATGTGATCAAAAAACGCTTGCCGGGTATTCGCGAGACCATTAAAACTTTTTTGGGAATAGACCCCATAAATGAGGTGATACCGGTTTATCCTACCGCGCACTATACTATGGGCGGGATTCCAACCAATCGTTTTGGTCAGGTTGTTATGCCGATTAAAAAAGGTGCGGAAGAAGCCGTGCCTGGTTTATATGCGGCGGGGGAGTGTGCCTGTGTGTCGGTGCATGGTGCCAATAGATTAGGCGGCAATTCACTGTTGGATATTGTTGTATTTGGTCGTGCTGCCGGTAATCATATTATCGAATACCTTAAGGAAGTTCGTCAGCACAGGCCGGTGGATAACGAAAGTGTTGAACAGGCGATGGCGCGTTTTTTGCGGTGGGATGCTCGGGCTCAAGTTGAGGGTCAAGAAGAAACCGTCGATGCTTTGCGTCGTTCTTTGCAGCAAGTTATGGAAAAGTACTGCGGTGTGTTTCGCGATGACACTATTTTAACTCAAGGTGTTGAAAAAGTACGAGAGATTGAGGCTCGTTTTCAAAATGTGGTGCTACGGGATCAATCAAAATGTTTTAATACGGCACGTATTGAAGCTTTGGAACTAGAAAACCTGATTGACTTGGGTTTGGCTACCGTGATCTCAGCGCTTGCCCGGAAAGAAAGCCGAGGGGCGCATTCACGTATCGATTATCCCGAGCGAGATGATCTTGCCTGGATGAAGCACAGTCTCTATTTTAAGGAAGAGCAGCGGCTTGAGTATAAACCGGTGCGAACCCAACCTTTAACGGTAGATTCTTTTCCGCCTAAGAAACGAGTCTATTAAAATATACTCGCGGCGTTTGAGCTTTAGGTGTTAAGGAATGAAGAGGGCGTACACCACCACCTAAATCTTAAGCGCCGCGGGTATATACGTCGCTCAATAAATTCGGTCACAGTTCAAAATGGGGTATGGCGTCATGCGATTTTCAATTTATCGTTATAATCCGGAGACGGATCAAGCACCCTATATGCAGGATTATGAGCTTGAGACGGCTCCGGAAATGATGTTGCTGGATGCGCTTGAGCAGTTAAAAGTCCAGGATGAAACGCTCAGTTTTCGTCGTTCCTGTGGTGAAGGGGTCTGTGGTTCTGACGGCGTGAATATTAATGGCCGTAATGGCCTGGCCTGTATTACGGCGTTATCTTCATTAACTGAACCTGTCGAAATCCGACCGATGCCGGGTATGCCGGTGATTCGAGATTTAATTATTGATATGGCGCAATTCTATCACCAGTATCGTTCTGTTAAGCCGTATCTCATCGTTCATGACCCCGAGCCAGAAGTCGAATTTAAACAGACCCCCGAGGAGCGAGAACGACTCGATGGTCTGTATGAATGTATATTGTGTGGTTGTTGTTCTATGTCGTGCCCTTCTTTTTGGTGGAATCCAGATTATTTTCGGGGTCCGGCGGCGTTGTTACAAGCCTGGCGATTCCTGGCCGACAGTCGAGATCAAGCAACAGCAGAGCGACTCGAAGCATTAGATGGGACTTACCGTTTGTTTCGCTGTCACACCATTATGAATTGCGCTGATGTTTGTCCAAAAGGTTTAAACCCGACTCAAGCTATAGGGAATATCAAAAAAATGATGTTGACGCAGCTCACTTAGTTTCATTATCCAAAAAACCGGGCATAAATGCGATACATCATGGATCATCTGTGTGTTTTAGGATTATTTTAATGGTTGAAAAATGTGATGACTTAGCCTGATGATCGACCATCCTGGACAGCCTCCTATACATTCCTCTGGCGATCAGTCTCGACTGCAATGGCGTTGTCGCCGTGGTATGTTGGAACTGGATTTGTTATTGCAAGACTTTTTGGCTCAGTCTTATTTCAGTTTATCCGCGTTGGAGTTGTCCGCTTTTGAAGAGTTGCTTACCTATTCTGATCCAATATTGCTCGATATTTTATTAGGGAAAAAAGTGACAGCAGATCAAGCTGTTGCCGAGGTTGTTGAACGTGTTAGATTCGCCGCTGGTCATTGATCTCCATCCTTCTCGTTTTTTAGCATGGACGGTGGTTGGAATGGGTTGCGCAACGCTGATTCTGATACTGGTCTTACCCCTGTTGATCTGGATTCAGTTGCCGTTGTTTATCCTGGTTTTTTTATGTTTTTTTCAAGTCTATCAACGTGATGTTGCTGTAGCGAGTCCCTTCCGCGTGACCCAGGTAATCTGGGAGGATAAAAACCAATGGCGGTTAGTGACCCAGAGCGGGCAGGAGATCAAGGCAAGTCTGGAGCGGGATAGTGTATTATGGGCGAAGCTATTGGTCTTAAGCTTTAGACCGTATGAAAATACTCGAAAGAGGTCGTTGGTGATCTTTTCAGATAGCGCAAATTGTGAGCCATTAAGGCGTTTACGCGTACACTTGAAAACTCAATTAACTCAAATATTTGAGGTTGAAGTTCTGCATGAAAAATCGAAAGTAAGACTTATAAAATAAACAATAATCCGCTATGATGCCCTTTATAAAATAAGCTAGAGACGATTATTCAAAATAAACGTGTTTTTTAGGTATATTTCGAACTTATCCATTTAACTATTGTCTATCAGAGCGGAGTGGTCTGTTGAAGGAACTCGCGCGGAAAGGGGCTGCCCTAATGGGCGAGCAAGCGGTCGATCAACAACTGATTGAACGAATAAAAAAAGGTGAAAAGGAGGCTTTCGACGTCCTCGTTCTGAAGTACCAGAATAAGGTAGTGAAGTTAATCTCCCGATATGTACATGATCAAAGTGAAGCATTGGACGTTGCTCAAGAAGCGTTTATCAAAGCGTATCGAGCTATTCCGAGCTTTCGTGGTGACAGTGCTTTTTACACCTGGTTATATCGCATCGCTATTAATACGGCGAAGAATCACTTGGTCTCTCAAGGAAGAAGGCCTCCCGCCGTTGATGTTGAAGTCCTCGATGCGGAACAATTCGATGGTTCTACTGATCTAAAGGACTATGGCACTCCTGAAGAATATCTGATTAGGGATGAAGTGGAAAAAACCATTCTGGAGGCGATGGAAGCGCTTCCTGATGATTTAAGGACGGCCATTACCTTGCGTGAAATTGAGGGTTTGAGCTACGAAGAAATTGCCGACGCGATGACCTGTCCGGTAGGAACGGTGCGTTCTCGAATTTTCAGAGCGCGAGAAGCAATCAATAGTCGACTGGATAAATTGTTAGCTGACTGATAATTCGGGATGTAAATCTTATGAAGGAAATAAAAACAGAAAAACTTTCGCTGTTTGTTGACGGTGAGCTTGAAGCCCGGGAAGCCGATGCTTTACTCTCTTCAATGTGTAAAGAGGGCGATTTAAAAAGTTGTTGGCAGCGCTATCATCTTATTGGCGATGCTTTACGGAATAACTTGCCTCGTGATACAAAGCATAACCTGGCCAAACGTGTTGCCACTGCATTAAGCAACGAGCCGACCTTACTCTGCCCTCCGTCTTCAAATTCAGCTCCCCTTTTTTCTCCTTTTCATAAAAGACAAAAAACAGTGATGGGTTTTGCTATTGCGGCATCGGTTGCTGTCGTTGGGTTTATGGCGGTTAGTTTACTGGGTTGGGATATCACTCAGGAGACTCAGCGGGTTGCGAACCAGCAACATGAGTCGCAAACGTCCGCTCTTGCTGCACCTTTGGTGCAAGTCAATCAGCAGCAAGATGTAGAGCTGGTGAGCACCAATCAAGTGAATCCAAAGTTACGTTCCTATATTATTGATCATACCTATTCAACCTCGTCATATAGTCGCCCTGGGCTGCCCCCTAATGTACGAGTCGTTACCTTTTCAGCAGACCAATAAATGAGATTCAAATTTTATCTCTGGAAGGCGGTTCTTTCTGGACGTGTTGTGTGATGTTGATCAAATACCCGGTATTTTGTGTTTTTCTGATATTATTACCACTGCATGTCTTAGCAGAAAACAGCTCAGACAAAACGCTGCGCGACTGGCTTGATGCGATCACCGCGTCTGCTTTAAAACACAGCTATGAAGGTACGTTTGTGTATAATTGTGGTTCGCAAATTATGGCTATGCGGATCGTACACTCTGCTGACGGCACAAATGAGCAGGAACAAATTACTTCGCTGAGTGGGCCAGTACATCAAATATTTCAGCAAGGGCGGTCATTAACATCAAGTTTCAAAGGAACGCCACTTGTGTCCCAGGATTCACCTTCGACTGATGTCCTGACGGGGCAACGTCCTGATTTCGATCAAATCTTGATGGCGAATTATCGTGTTAATTCCCAAGGTATGGATCGTATTGCAGACCGGCAAACACAGGTGGTGCATGTCGCACCCAATGATCAATATCGCTATGGTTATAATTTGTGGCTAGATACGCAAACGGATCTTGTTTTACGCTCCGATATGATTGACCATGAAGGCCACGTTATTGAGCAAGTTATGTTTGTTGAAATTTCCCTAATGGATTATGACAAAGCACAAGCACAGATGAATGTACCTAAGGCTGATGCAACTCAATCAGAGGCCAATAATTCTTCTTTTGATGTGGAATGGTTTATCGGCTTGCGACCAGAAGGGTTTGTTTTGACCGGTCATTATGTTAAACCGGCCAGCAAAAGACAACTTCGTTATGAGCATATGGTCTTAACGGATGGTTTGGCTTCTGTTTCAGTTTTTATAGAAAAAATGACATCTGGCTCAGAGTCCTTGGTTGGCCAAAAAAAAATGGGAGCAGTCAATGCCTTTTCCCAGGTGATCGATGACTATCTGATCACCGTTGTGGGCGATGTGCCTGCTGTAACCGTGAAATTGATTGCTCAATCGGTACGTCCTGAGTCTTGAATGTTAAAAGAACAAGGTACAGTCCTCGGATTAGAGGGTGACATGGCTTGGGTTGAAACACAAAGAATGAGTGCTTGTCAGGTATGTAATGCAAAAAAAGCGTGTGGAAGTGCCGTATTGTCAAATGTTTTAGGCATCAAAAGAACACGCGTTAAAGCGATCAATAAAGTAGAAGCGAAAGTAGGTGATCGCGTTATCTTGGGGTTGAATGAAAGCGCATTGGTTAAAGGTGCTTTTTTGCTTTATGCCATTCCTTTAATTGCATTGATTGTTTTTGCTGTCATTGGCGATGGTTTAGGGCGTTATTTCCAGGCAGGGACAGGAGATTTGTGGGCGATTTTATTTTCGGGCCTGGGTTTTTTGCTTAGTGTTCTTTTGTTACGTCGTTATACAAAAACGTTAAATTGCCGAGAACATTATCAACCTGTGATTGTCTCAATAACCAGAATGTAAAGTGATGTCTCTTTATCGTGTGAGGATGGATATGAATTGTAGTAATGTGAATCGCTGGGTACTCGTGTTTTTTATTGTCGCACTGAGCTTGCCTGTTACGGCAGCGACCTTGCCTGATTTTGTCAGTGTTGTTGATAAAGTCAGTCCCTCTGTTGTGAATATCAGTACAACACAAAAAAAAGAAAAAAAAGGGGCTACGCGACGGCCTCATGGGAATATGCCCTACTATCCAGAAGGCAGCCCGTTTGATGATTTTTTCAAACGTTTTTTAGAGAATAATGAACACAAATTTAATCGACGGGCACCGCAATCATTAGGGTCGGGGTTTATTATTTCAGAAGATGGTTATGTTTTAACAAATTATCATGTTATCAAAGATGCGGATGAAATTGTTGTCCGGTTAAGTGATCGTCGAGAGTTGCTGGCAAAACTGGTGGGGAGTGATGAACGTAGCGATGTCGCTTTGTTAAAGCTGGATGCTGAAAATTTACCTGTTATTCAAATGGGAGACTCAGACAAGTTGCGTGTAGGAGAGTGGGTCTTGGCGATTGGTTCTCCATTTGACTTTGAGCATACCGTGACAGCCGGGATTGTTAGTGCTTTGTCACGCAGTTTGCCCCGTGATAATTATGTTCCGTTTATTCAAACGGATGTCGCTATTAATCCCGGTAACTCAGGGGGGCCGTTGCTGAACCTGAAAGGCGAGGTCGTGGGTATTAACGCACAAATATACAGTCGCACGGGTGGTTTCATGGGTTTGTCTTTCACGATTCCGATAAGCCTGGCTATGGATGTGGTAGAGCAAATTCGCACTAACGGCCATGTCGTACGCGGTTGGTTAGGTGTCTTCATACAAGATGTAACCCGGGAGCTCGCAGAGTCTTTTGGTATGTCACGTCCCGAAGGTGCATTAGTGTCGCGGGTGATTGAAGACAGCCCTGCTGAAAAAGCGGGCGTTAAAGTGGGAGATGTCATTGTGGAATTTAATGGCCGATTAGTGGTGAGTTCATCGGCATTGCCACCCATGGTGGGCATTACTTCCATGGATAAACCCGTCCCGGTTGTTGTGGTTAGAGAGGGTGTTCGAGTGACTCTGGATACCTTGCTTGAGGCTTTACCTGAAGAAAAAGAAAATGATTCATTCAGCCATCTGGATCAAATACCTGAAAATGTAGAGCTCAATCGGCTGAAGATAAAAGTCAAGGATCTTACTGAAAAGCAGAGAGAAAAACTACACATCGCCAAAGGTGGAGTTATTGTCATAGATTTAAATCCCGGTCCTGCATTAGATTCCGGTTTGTTACCGGAAGATATTATTATGAAAATTGATAATAAAAAAGTAAAGGATGCCGAGCATTTTGAGCAATTAGTCGAAGCCCTGCCTTCCGGTAAAAATGTTGCAGTACTCGTGCAAAGAAAATCGGGAGCCGTGTTTCTGGCATTGAAAATTATGTAAGTGTTTCGCCATAATTATTTTAACTCAATTTTTGCAGGATTTTTCGCGTGAATCAAGGCGCGGCGAAACGAGCATAGTGGGCTATGTGGCTGGTGCAACGCGGAGTCACGCGAAAAAGACCAAAAAAATGTTAAAATAATGTATGGTGGGGGGACTTACTATACTTGTGGCGTTTGAAATTTAGGTATTAACACGCGTTCAATTTATTTCATAGCTAGTCAAAATGACAAGGTATAGCCCGCTATTTCTAGGGATTTTAACGCAGCCATGGAATGAAGAAACACGACCTAAATTTCAATCGTCACGGATATATATGCTTCCTGATGGTCTGTTCAAGAAGCAGACCGCTGTGATCAAGCCATTTGATTCGGTTTTCTGATCATTTTCGTAAAATGGATTCGCCTATTCTCTGGACTCGCGAAGCGATCCCCCCGGCGGAGTGAGATACAGGGACGTATTTCATCAAATGATCGAAAAATCTGATCTAAAATGGTATATTCTTTGGTAAAAATCACCAAATCCTTTCTTTAACTTAAACTAAGCTTGCATGAAAAATATACGTAACTTTTCAATTATTGCTCACATTGACCATGGAAAATCTACATTAGCCGATCGTTTTATTCAGGTATGCGGTGGCTTGAGTGATAGGGAAATGTCCTCGCAAGTCTTAGATTCTATGGATTTGGAGCGCGAACGGGGTATTACGATTAAGGCACAAAGTGTCACACTCGTCTACAAAGCTAAAAATGGTGAAGCGTACCAGTTAAATTTTATTGATACACCAGGGCATGTCGATTTTTCATATGAAGTTTCTCGTTCTTTGGCGGCCTGCGAGGGTGCTTTGTTGGTGGTGGATGCTTCGCAAGGCGTAGAAGCACAAAGTGTGGCGAACTGCTATACCGCTATTGAACAAGGACTGGAAGTTTTGCCCGTTTTGAATAAAATTGACCTGCCCGCTGCAGATCCTGATCGAGTCGCGCAAGAAATCGAAGATATTATCGGCATTGAAGCTATGGATGCGGTGCAAGTGAGTGCCAAAGCAGGCATTGGAGTGGATGATTTATTAGAACAACTGGTTGCACGAATACCACCTCCTAAAGGGGATCCAGAAAAACCATTGCAAGCTCTCATTATCGACTCCTGGTTTGATAATTATTTAGGTATCGTCTCTTTGGTGCGGGTGAAGCAGGGGACAATACGGGTTAAACAAAAAATTAAAATGATGACCGTGGGGCGTGCGCATATCGTCGATAAAGTCGGTGTTTTTACACCGAAGCGCACGGATATGGAAGAACTGAAATGTGGTGAGGTGGGTTATGTTATTACCGGTATCAAAGATATTGAGGGTGCACCTGTCGGCGATACGATTACCTCGTTTGATCATCCCGCGAATGAAGCTCTAGACGGTTTTAAAGCGGTTCAGCCGCAGGTGTTTGCTGGATTATTTCCTACCAGTTCTGATGACTATGAAGGGTTGAGAGATGCTTTGGCAAAGCTGAGGCTCAATGATGCTGCGTTGTTTTATGAGCCTGAAACATCGCAAGCCCTGGGGTTTGGGTTTCGCTGTGGTTTTTTGGGTATGCTGCATATGGAAATCATCCAGGAGCGTCTTGAACGAGAATATGATATCGATCTTATTACCACTGCGCCAACGGTCGTTTATGAAGTACTCTGTAAAAACGGCGAGGTCATCATGGTTGATAATCCAGCGCATTTGCCGGAACTCGGTCTTATAGATGAAACCAGAGAGCCTATCATCAGAGCTAACATTCTTGTGCCTCAAGAATATCTTGGCAATGTCATTACACTTTGCGTAGAAAAACGCGGAGTGCAAAAAAACATGCACTATACGGGCAGTCAAGTCTCTCTAGAGTATGAGCTGCCGATGAGCGAAGTGGTATTAGATTTCTTCGATAGGTTGAAGTCAGTGAGCCGAGGCTATGCTTCTCTGGACTATCATTTTGAGCGCTTCCAGACAGCCAATCTGGTTAAGCTGGATATTATGATTAACGGTGATAGGGTGGATGCGCTTTCCAATATTGTACATAAGGACTTGGCTTACCAAAGAGGTCGAGACCTGGTCGATAGAATGAAAGAAATTATTCCTCGGCAAATGTTTGATGTGGCGATACAAGCGGCAATCAGCACTCATGTTATTGCCCGATCCAGCGTTAAGGCTTTGCGCAAGAACGTCACGGCGAAATGCTATGGTGGTGATCTCAGCCGTAAACGAAAATTATTGGAAAAACAAAAAGCAGGTAAAAAAAGAATGAAACAGGTTGGTTCGGTGGAAATCCCCCAGGAAGCATTCTTGGCCGTTTTAGATGTGGGGAAAAATAAATGAATGTAGATTTTGCGGCGGTCATGGTGATTGCGACCTTCTTGACAGGTGTGATTTGGCTTTACGATTCGCTTGTTCTGGCACCTAAAAGAAAAGTGCAGCAAGGTGAAGATAGTGAATCGATTGTTTCACCCACTTCCAGCAATATAACAGAGAGTCCCAAAGAACCTTTAGTTGTCGAGTATGCCAAAGCTTTTTTCCCGGTGATTCTGATTGTGTTGCTGTTAAGGTCTTTTCTTGTTGAGCCTTTTCGAATTCCCTCAGGGTCTATGATGCCCACTCTGCTAACTGGTGATTTTATTTTGGTCAATAAGTTTACATATGGCATTCGTTTACCCGTGTTGGATACAAAAATAATTACAATCGGTGAGCCGGAGCGGGGTGATGTGGCGGTATTTCGATTTCCTGAAGATCCCTCAATTGATTACATCAAAAGAATCGTTGGTTTGCCTGGTGATCGAATCAGTTATCGAGATAAAGCAATATATATCAATGGTGAAAAAATGGAAGTAACTGGATTAGGTTCTTACCAGGGAGAAGGCACGGCCTTATCTATGACCGGAGCACAATGGGCTGAAGAACAACTTGGCGATGTTAAACATCAAATTTTGATGCGTTCCGAGAGTCGGCCACGTAATCGTGAATTTCGGGTTCCTGATGGACGCTATTTTGTTATGGGAGATAATCGTGACAATAGTAATGACAGTCGGTTTTGGGGCACTGTTCCAGAGGAAAACCTGGTAGGCCGAGCATTTATGATCTGGATGAACTGGGACAAGGTCGATAATACGATCCGGTTTAGCCGGATCGGTAATTCGATTGAGTAAGGAATGATGATAACAAATAAGGGGAATGATATGCAGCACAACATCAGATCACAAGCCGGGGTAAGCATTTTTGGTTGGTTGCTCATCATTGCTCTTATCGCGTTTTTTGTTACGACAATACTGACGCTTTACCCTATGTATTATAATCATTACAAAGCAATGGCGCATCTAAAGTCAATAACAAATAATCCCGCTACTGAGAAGATGAACAAAAAAGAAATCAGAAGGGCAATCGGGAAACGTTTTCAAGTGGATAATATCGAATTCATTAACTTGAAAGAAGATATAGACATCGAAGTTAAAAAGAAAAAAATAACGATTAATTTGTCCTATGAGGTCAAAGCGCCCTTAATGGGGAATATTTCTGTTGTGGGTGATTTTTATGATAATGTATTTGAGGTGTCGCGTCCTTGATTGTCAGTCTTCATTTTTTGCAATCTCGCTCTCAGCTTGGGTATCAGTTCAAGCAAATCAAACACCTGGAGCAAGCACTGACCCACAGAAGTTTGGGGCGAATAAATAATGAACGTCTTGAGTATCTTGGTGATGCTATTTTGGGTTTTGTTATCGCCAGCGAGTTATATCGTCGTTTTCCGCTAGCAACAGAAGGAGAGTTGAGCCGTATGCGCTCTCATCTTGTCAAAGGAAAAACACTGGCCGAAATTGCTCGCGACCTGAACTTGGGTGACTATTTGCGTTTAGGTACCGGCGAGCTCAAAAGTGGTGGACATCGGCGAGACTCTATTCTGGCCGGTGCATTTGAAGCTATATTAGGTGCGGTGTATGTCGATAGCGAAATTGAATCAACGACATTATTAATTGTGAACTTATTCCGGAAGAAATTGGACACATTAACGCCAGAATCAGCTCAGAAAGACCCCAAAACGACCTTGCAAGAATATTTACAAGCACGCCAGCTTTCTCTGCCCGTCTATACAACCGTTGCTGTGGATGGTGCCGAGCATAAGCAAAATTTTAAAGTTAGTTGTCGTATTGATGAGTTAGCTATTACAGAAAATGGTCTGGGTATTAATCGACGCCATGCAGAGCAACAAGCTGCAGATGAAGTATTAAAAAAAATCTTGAGCCTAAATAACAAGGGGTACTTATGATCCCTGACCAACAGGACATCAATTATTATTATGGATAAATTTCGCTGTGGATATGTTGCCATAGTTGGGCGACCTAATGTTGGAAAATCGACTTTAACCAATCGAATTGTTGGGCAAAAAGTAAGTATAACCACGCATAAACCACAGACTACGCGTCATCGTGTACACGGTATAAAAACGACAGAATCATCACAAATGATTGTTGTTGATACCCCGGGTTTACACGACAATGTAAAAAAAGAGCTTAATCGTTTGATGAATAGAGCAGCCAGCTCAGCTTTGTCTGATGTGGATGTGATTTTGTTTCTTGTTGATGGTACAGAATGGAAAGATGAAGATCAGTTTGTTTTAAGTCGCGTTCGTAATAGCGGCATTCCTTTTATCATTGTTGTTAATAAAACCGATAAAATAAAAGACAAAACCGAACTCTTGCCACACTTGCAACATCTTAGTGAAGAAGCAGAGCATGATCGCATTATTCCTGTTTCTGCTCGCCAGGGAGACAATATTGAAGAACTGGAAATATTGATCGAAAAATATTTACCCGAAGGGGAGCCTGTTTATGGAGAAGAGCATATTACGGACAGAAGTATGCGTTTTCATGCCGCTGAACTAATTCGAGAAAAATTAATGCGTCGTCTCGGCCAGGAGCTGCCTTACAGTGTTGCGGTAGAAATAGAAAATTTTTCAGAAGAAAAAGGGAAAATGAATATAGGGGCGGTGATCTGGGTTGAACGCGCGGGTCAAAAGGGAATAGTGATAGGTAAAGAGGGTCATTTACTGAAAGAAATTGGTACGAAAGCTCGCATCGACATGGAAGCCATGTTTGATAGCAAAGTTTATTTACAACTCTGGGTTAAGGTCAAGGAAGGGTGGTCGGAAAACGAGCGCCTGCTACGTAATTTGGGTCTTGGAGATACCGGTTCTGACGCTATTTAATATAATCTATGCGCGTTCAATTACAACATGCTTATATACTGCATCGTCGCGCATACCGAAACACCAGTTTCATTGTCGATCTTTTCAGTCAAAACCGGGGGCGAATTTCCGCTGTAGCACGAGGTGCGCGGCGCTCACGTAACAACGCATTAATTCAGGCTTTTCAACCGGTGCTATGTTCCTGGTTTGGACGAGGGGAATTATATACATTAGGTAATATTGAGCCTGCCGGTGGCTATCAAAAAATCAATGCACGGCTGGTGTTAAGTGGCTTGTATCTCAATGAGTTATTAATACGCTTATTGCCTAAAGAAGAGCCGATGGGTAGGCTCTACGACGATTATGCAGAGGCAGTGACCGGCTTGGTTCAACTGAGTTTATGCTGGCATGAAGTTGAAGATACGACAACCTCCGCAACATATAAACATCTTAACTTGCTTGAACAAAAAATATTGCGTCGTTTCGAAAAAGCATTGTTAGAGCAGCTGGGATATGGCGTGGATTTTTCTTTCGAGGCCAACACCGGCCAACCTGTTTGCGCAGACAGAAGGTACGTTTTTGTGCCCAACAAAGGTTTGCTGCAAACATCGCTGGATAATTTTAGTGCAGGCTGTATATCAGGTTCAAGTTTACTGGCTTTGGCAAACGAAAAATTTGAGTCAGAGCAGAGTTTAAGAGAAGTTAAATGCTTATTGCGTACTATCTTGGATCAATATCTCGGAGATCGTCCTTTACAAAGTCGCCAGCTACGGCAGATGTATGCTCGGCAGAAAAAAAGGTAGAATAAATGTTAAACAGAGCCATTAAGTTAGGTATCAATATAGACCATGTCGCTTCATTAAGGCAAGCAAGAGACACACGTTACCCTGACCCGGTACAAGCCGCTTTTGAGGCCGAACAAGGTGGTGCGGATAGTATTACTATACATTTGCGTGAAGATCGTCGGCACATACAAAATCGCGATGTCGCCTTGTTGAAAGAAACCTTGCAAACCCGCATGAATCTTGAAATGGCAGTCACCGATGAGATGCTTTCCTTAGCAGAAAAATATAAACCAGAAGACTGTTGCCTGGTGCCAGAACGCCGCGAGGAGCTCACTACGGAAGGTGGTTTGGATGTTCTAGGCCAGCAACATAAAATTAATACTGCGGTGGCGCGTTTAAGCGATGCAGGAATACGGACATCACTGTTTATCGATGCTGACCTTAAACAAATAGACGCAGCTATAGTAAGTAAAGCCCCTGTGATTGAAATTCATACCGGGCATTATGCGAATGCTGAAAACAAGCAGATGGCATTGAAGGAATTAGAGCAGATCAAAAAGGCAGTTTTGCATGCAGACCAAGCAGGCATTAAAATACATGCAGGACATGGTCTTCATTATCACAATGTTGATGCGATCGCAGAATTGCCCGAGGTGCTTGAATTAAATATTGGTCACGCCATTATCGCGCGGGCGGTATTTAGTGGTTTGCGTGAGGCCGTAGCGGAAATGAAACACTTGATACTAAGAGCACGGACAAAACAATTTTCAGATTAGGATTTGCTTGTGCTAATTAAATGGCTGTGATAGTATGCGTCTTCTTCGGTGCGGGGTGGAGCAGCCCGGTAGCTCGTCGGGCTCATAACCCGAAGGTCACAGGTTCAAATCCTGTCCCCGCTACCAACTCTATTATGTTAGTAGACGGCTCAGAATAATCATTGTCATTGGCAATCATTGTTCTGAGCCGTTTTGCTATTGTCTCTCCTTTTTTCATAGCCTTGTCCTCTGTGGCAATGGTGAGTATTTCCGCCAGATCGCCATATAAATCTATCGATAGATCATCTTGGTTCGCACGCGGGGTTAGAACTATTTTCTCAATTAATCCTCTCAAATGTTGCGAAGCCTCATTTCGGCTCTCCTTGTTGTTTAATGATTGACGTAGCGCTTTGATCTCTTGTTGGTAACGCTTTGCCATGGAGGGATGTAGCAACGGTTTGGGTTGGGATTCATGACTTTTCAGGAGGTTTTCTATCTCTTCTCGCTTTGCCGTTACGCGAAAGAGATCATCCTTGACCATATTGGCTGGAATGCCATCTTTGATGGCTTGTATGATGTTGTCTCGTTCTTTTGCCAGCGCAGATAATTTTGAGTGATAGCGTTTCAATTTGGCGTTTTGAGCGGCGTGAAGTGTGTTCATATGCCGGGTGTATTCTTCACAGAAAACTTGAAGAAGATCATCGCGCATAAGATGTGTTTGCAGGGCGCTTAAAACGGTATCTTCCAAAATATCACGTCGGATAGTTTTTCTATTGGAACAAACACTCTCGCCTTTGTTGCGGGCGGTAGAACATCCGTAATGTGTGGTGTTGATTTTTGAATACCCGCCATGACAACAGCCACATTTTAACAGGCCAGATAATAGATATTGAGGTCGGGTTTTATTCCATAGCCCCGGCTTTGTCCTATCGAGTGTTTTTTTGCGTGCTTGCGCCGCGTCCCACAATTCTTGTGTAACGATGCGAAGCTCAGGAACGGCTTTCCTCGTCCATTCAGATTCATCATTGATACGTGTGATGCGCTTGCCAGTGCTGGGGTCTTTGATAAAGCGCTGACGGTTCCATACCAGTTGTCCAATATAAAGCTCATTGTTTAATATACCCGTGCCGCGCTTGCGATTACCGTTAATCGTTGATTGTCCCCAAACACTGCCAGAGGGGCCGGGGATCTCTTCCTTGTTAAGCTGGGCGGCGATGGCTTTGGTAAGCATATTCGTCAAAGATGCGCCGAATGATTGCGGCCTTTTCATCATTGATTTCCCGGTCGCCTTTGATGGCTTCACCATCGGCATTGAATTTTTTGACTACGTTATAACCATAGGACAGTCCACCGCCTGATTTTCCTTTTTCAACACGTCCGCGCAAGCCGCGTCGGGTT
>JAADHS010000181.1 GCA_013151745.1 Gammaproteobacteria bacterium
TATTCTCAGTTGAAGTAGCGGCACTCCATATTGAACAAATGAATATTATTAGCTCACCGAATTGGGCGTGAAAATTAGAAGAGACGGTTTGTCGTATAGCTAGTTCTCACAGCTGACAAAATGCTTGAGCACAATCGATTTCGCATGTTTTTTCCATAGAAGATGCCAAAAAAGCAAGAAACAAAATCTGACCCTGTGTTTCCTGAGAGCGATCAACCGCAATCACAAACGCCTCAAACACCCATCAGGCTGGTCGATTTCATCGGTGACGAACGCAACAACCCGGATGAATGATGGACCTGAAAATGGTCAGAAAAATAGCACGATCAAACATGATTTTAGCCATAACGATATTATCACCCTTCGACAAGCCCCACCCCCTTCAATACAATCTCTATAACTGGCTGCCTCAGTAATGAAGGCATAGTCCAACAGACATTGATACCCAATTCTTAACATATGTGAATACGATATTGAGTCGTTTATATAATTTGGTGTGTATATTGGTTTTTATGTGGATGCTATTGGCTTCCTCATCTTATGCTGGCAGTCTGGATGAGTTTGAAGATAGCGTAAAATCAGAAGAGGGCAATAGTAACAAAAGGTCTTGCCAATCGGATGAATTGAGTTTTGGGTGTTTTGTATCTGATATTGCATCTAACATGATATCTCATGTTATTGTTTTTGGCGGTACATATAGCTTTTATCGTATTAACGGCTCTCCGCAAAATATTTTACTTGGTGACAAAACTCAGTCTCTTGATAATGTTCCGCTCAGACTGGCTGGCGAACCACTAATACCATTTGTAAGACTGGATTTAGGCTATCAACGTAATGATTCCAGAACAAAGGCGCATGACTATCGGTTTGAAACCGGCTATGGTGCTATTGCGTTAGCTTATAGTCAAACACGCTACAGCGAGAGACAACCAAAAGATTCACTAAAACTTACCCGGGTTTACGGGTTATACAGAATGTCTTTCGGGCCACATTTAGAGGTTGACTGGGGAATTGGGTCACTTGAAGTTCATGGTAACGAGAAGAAATCATATCTATACATTACCACCCCAATTCTGATTCACCCCTATCGTAGAGTAGGATTTGAGTTCCGGCCATCCTGGGCCGGAAATGTTGCTGAGTATGATTTAAGTGTTTTATTAAAGTCTACCTATATGTCGACCAGGCTTGGTTACAGAAAATTAAGTGCGGGTAGCGAATCATTGCAGGGACCATATATTGGGTTATCAGTACATTATTAAAATACGGCCGTGTTATCCGTCGCTCCCATGCTGACCGACAACATCCCGCAAACTACCGCAAGTATTAGGCTTCGGCTACGTCGAAATAACAGAAAAATGTTTCCGGGTATGGCGCACAAGGCTTTACGTTTATGGGGCAGTAACATTAAATAAAAACAAGCAACTATTAACAGGGATAAGGAAATGACAAAAATCAAGATACATATATTTGCACTGGTTATAGTGCTACTCACTGCATGCGCAACAATCCCCCAAGAGTCTGTCAAATTAAGCAGTGAAGTGGGCATTGGATTACAAAAACAGCACCAATCTCAGGTTGATCTTATAAATCTCCATTTTTCCATTAAACGTAACCGCCTGGACGAAGCCATGGCAAAGGCACTCAACCATTATTTTGAAACGCTCACACCAAATGGTTCCATAACACTGAATGCACGTCGATTAAATGACGTGGCTGACGATGTAATACTGATAAACCGTAAAAATAACGCGGCAAAAGAAGAATTGGAAAAAGTAAGGGTATATTTAATCGGAAAATTAAGTGAAAACTACTTGATTCTTAATCAGGCGAATGTCGCTGTTACCCACCTATTGCAATCTGCGGTAACGAATAAAGAAGCAAGATCTGAAACATATGAAAAACTATCCAGGGCAACTGCCGGGAATATAAATCTGAACAACATTTTTGCTAAACTGGATGATTTCATCGAAAAAAATGGTGAAAAATCCGGTAAAGCTATTAATCTCGTTGAAAAAATCGAATCAGTATTGGATAAGGAGTCGGACAAATGAACGATCAGGAATGGCAGGCACTCAGAAATAAAGCACGTGGAATCGCAATTGAAGAATATTCCACAGAGGCGTCCAGCATCATCAGGCTCACCAAAGCGGAAATCACTTCAATCATCGAGACAGCAGAGGTTGATAAAGAAAAACTGTCTGAATTGATCAACGTGGTTAACGATGTTTCAAAATCAAATAGCGAAAAAGCAGACGCTATTAAAAATATTACGGGGCTTGCCGAAGTTGCGGTGTCATTAATTGGAAAGCTGACCTGACAAAACACATAACCTCTGGCACTAAAAATGTGTAAGTGCCGTTACGCAATTGTCAGGTACAGCTTTGCTGCAATCAGGGTTTTACCGCAAATTGATCCTTGAGGATTTTGGGTGTGACGAAGATGAGCAGTTCAGACTTCTCATTACGCTCCCGTGTCGTACGGAACAGAGCACCAATGAAGGGCAGGTCTCCAAGGAAAGGAATGCTGTCCCGCTCATTGCGTGTAACTTGCTCATATACACCACCTAATACTACTGTTTCGCCATTATTCATCAGCACCTGGGTTTCAATTTCCTTGGTGTCGATGCTGGGTATGCCAGCAAAGAGTACACCGACACTGTCTTTGTTGACCTTAAGGTCGAGAATAATACGATCATCTGGCGTAATCTGTGGTGTCACCTTCAGGCTCAAAACAGCCTTTTTGAACGATACAGCAGTGGCACCACTGGAGGCTGCCCGCTGGTAGGGTATTTCAGTACCCTGCTCAATGAGCGCCTCTTTCTGATTGGCGGTAATAACACGCGGATTGGAAACCACTTCACCTCGGGACTCAAGCTGTAAGGCAGAAAGCTCCAAATCAAGCAGAGTATTCGCTCCAAGTATGGAAAGCGCGATGCGCCCGGCGTTGTTGCCAACCACTGGCATGTTCACATTCATTCGCTGGGGAATGCCGCCGGCTCCCATGGGGATTTCAATAGGGTAAGGTGTATTGCTGCTGGCAAAATTATCCAATGCAGAGGCTGCCATATTATCCGTTGCATCCAGCGAACCTGAGCCAAAAAGTAAATCACCATTTCGGTCGTTGACAGATGTCACGCCGAATCGCACACCGAGGTCTTTAGCAAAGTCATCATCGGCAATCACAATGCGTGCTTCAATCATCACCTGTCGGATCGGAATATCAAGAACGACGATAAGCTCCCGAGCACTGTCCAAACGGTCAGCAGTGTCAGATAACAGCAGTGTATTGGTGCGTTGGTCTATCGTGGCACTTCCACGCTCAGATAATGTACCGCCTTTTGCGGATAAAATGGTGGCGATATCCCCGGCCTTGGCAAAGTTGATTTGAATGATTTCTGTTTTGATGGGGGCCAGTTCTTCAATCTGTTTATTGGCTTCCAGCTCCAGCTTTTCCTGAGCAGCAATTTCCTGTGCGGGTGCCACCATAATGACATTACCCGCTTTGCGCATGGCTAGGCCTTTGGTTTTCAGAATGAGGTCGAGAGCCTGATCCCAAGGCACATTTTTCAGGCGCAGCGTGAGATTGCCTTGCACCGAATCACTGGTCACCATATTCAGGTTGGTGAAATCAGCAATCAATTGCAGCACTGCACGGACTTCAATGTCCTGGAAATTCAGAGAAAGTCGCTCGCCGGTGTAACCAAACTGGTCTTTTCTAGCGGCTGCCACCTTTTCTTTGGGAATTTCTTTAACTTCAATGGTGTAACTATCACCCGTGTGATAAGCCAGATATTCATAATTTCCGGTGGGCGTAATCGCAAGACGCACACGGTCTCCTGATTGGGTGGCATCGATGTACTGCACAGGAGTAGCAAAATCGATCACATCGAGACGCTGTTGCAGGTTTTTCGGCAGGCCAGTATCACCAAACTCGACAAAAATCTGATTGCCGGATTCACCGGTACTAATGGGCGTATTGTTGTCGGAGAGGCCGACGATAATTTTACCTTCGCCATTTTTGCCACGGCGGAAGTCAATATTATTGATGCGGTGCAGCCCCGACGTTGCTGACAATGCTGCGCTTGTCGCTTTATTGCTGACGGCTGCTGTAGCTTGAGTCTGCGCAGTACGACTACCCGCCAGTGTTACAACAACATTATTGCCGGAAACTTCACTTTCGAAAGGAATAAGCTGCACAAGATTCAGAATAATGCGCGTGCGATCACCGGCCTCAACGGCAGTGACGCTTTTGGCAA
>JAADHS010000148.1 GCA_013151745.1 Gammaproteobacteria bacterium
AAACCGCGTATTTTGATCTCTCTTTTTTTGTTTTTCAAGTTTACTCTTTGATTCTTATGTGTTTTTTCGTCGAAGCAAAGGAACTACACCCTACTCATATAGTCATGTTTGTTTCCACTAGGGGGGATAATAGTCGTATCCACCACCGAAAAAGGTCCATTTTTAAGGGTTTTTTCGGCTTCCTGAATCAATTTGGCCATGGCAGGTTTAAGGGCCGGGTCGTCGGCAGTGACGCGTGTCTTCGTGTTAGTAATGCTTTTCGGGATTGCACAAAATACGGGCGAGGAATCAGAGTCGGGGTTTCGTTTTGGTTTGCTGTATGCAAGAGAGGGCAAGAGCAGGGTGACGACAATATAATATACAAAATGTCTCATTGCTCTGTCCTTGAGCCCTCTTCTTGGGGTGTCTGGTTTACGTAGGCGTCACCGCCAGACGAAAGAGGCGGAAACAGATAGGCCGTTTCTACAGATGACTAAACCTGCCTTCTACTCTACCCTTATTTTCCATTTTTTTCTTGGTGAAAAAAACAGAATGTAAATTTTTAACAAAAACAGTGTAAATACTTTACATACGTCTTTGACCGCTTCGATTACTTTAAATACCAAGTAGCTGTTCCGAATAGGTATCCATTATGAGATGGTTTGAATGTTTTATTCTTCATAGTGGTTCCCTTTTTTCAGTCATTACGGGCTTTAGCGAAGCAGTCTCGTTGAGTAACTGGACACCCATTAGGAATACTTGTTTAGATTTTTTTGAAATCCACATTAAATAATAATTTGGGAATCGGAGGGAAATACCTATGGCATATTCACAGCTATCAAGTACACAAACCAGGCAGAGTATTGTATCTGCATTTATTATATTCACGATGACGCTTTTAGTCATCTCATTCGCTCACGCAGCACCACCACCGCCACCCGTTCCAAATATCGACTTTTTAGCTGACCGCGTTTTCGTTGGAGATTCTATTCGAGGACTGCATAGTGGTGATACGGGCACGCTCTTTGATTACCAGGCAGATAGCGCATCGCATATGGCCAGCACTACAAAGAGCTTCACCCTGCTGCTTGCCGTTGAAGCAGTGAATAATGGGGTAGTGAGCCTGGATGACGTTATAAGCATAAGCAAAAAGGCCGCAACCATCAATAGCAATCACACAAATGGCGCAAACACACATAGTAATGTAGCCCTTATAGAAGACGATCAGATTCGCTTTGAGGACCTGCTTTACGCCATGATGCTCAATTCTTGTGGTCAATCATCCATTGCCATCGCTCAGCATGTAGCCGTATCTACCTTTCCATCGATTGCCAATGATAGCGATGCCCAACAAGAGCAAGAATTTACAAATATGATGAATAACCGGGCGATTGAACTGGGCTTAAACGATACTGAATTTTTTAATGCCTATGGCGGTAATCATACCCACAGCTATAACAATACCTCCGGCGACGTAATCAGTCATCGTGCAACACCGCGTGATATGGCTATCTGGTTTGACCATGGAATGCAGTATGTTTTGTATCGCGATATCATTGGGTACACAGGTGATTATACATTTAACTCTTTTAACTTTGGCAATGCATATACTGTCTCTCAATCGTCCAGCTACCCTGGCTTTCGCGGCCAAAAAGGCGGCAGTGGCGGTGGTTGCCAGACTTGTAGAATTTATGATGCTCGCCGTGTGAATCGAGATATTTTGCTGGCCAATACACAAAAATCTTTCGGTGATGGTACGCTTTTGGATTATGGTTTTGCTTCACTCTTTCACCCACAAAAAATTTCAGAAAGCAGCGAATGGACAGGGGGATGGAAGCAAAATGACCTAACCGTTGTATCTTCCACTCTGGCCGCTAGCGCTGTTGTACAAGGTAATGGGAAACTGCGCATTCTACTTTGGGGGCTGGATGGCGAAAATGGCAGCATTACTCACTTAAATGCTGTTAGCATACCCACAGATGAACCAAGTGTGTTTGGTCTGCCCGCCATTGGTTCAGGCTCAAGATCGCGAACCACAACCGACCTCATATCTATTAACCCATCTGCTAGCCAGAAAAAAATTAGCCCGCTTAATGGTAATAATGATCGAAATATTGTGGCGCTATCACCAACCACGCCTGGGAGTATTACAATTTATGATCCCATTGAGGCGCCACCAACCATGCCTGGAAATATTACAACTTATGATCCTAAGCCGCCACCATCAGGCAATCGCAACAACATCTTTGATGTCAATAATGATCGAATTATCGAAAAAGTACGCATTGTTTATTCTGGCTTAGGCAACCTTGCCGTTGTTGCTGACACGTCTGCTGGTGTGTATCTGTATTTGTACGGTATTTCTATCAATAACACTACATGGCTGCGTAGCGTGGTATTTGTTGGTGATGGCAACGAAGGGCGAATTCACGCGAGCGGAGCACGTCTTCTTGTAACGGCACACCGCCAGCCCAACGATGATTTAATGCTAAAAAGTTGGAAAATAGATACCGATACAGGACTATTATCCGTTGCCCTGGACTCTCTCTCTGGCCCTTTGGTAAATGAGCTGGAATTAGCAGGTGAGGCTGGCTTCGGTGGTTCAGTTTTTAATTTTATGGTAGCAAGTTCAGGTGTTGCCGGGAAACCTACCTTGCGAAACTATAGAGTGCATTCCTCAACAGGCGCAATTTCAGATCATGGCGTTGAAGTGAGTTCAATGGGTTCCTCCCTGGCCCTTGGCTATTTATCGGGCGTATACGTGCTCGCCTTTCGCGACACGACGGGAAGATTAGTCGTGGAAAGCTATGAAATTGCAGCTAACTTGCAGATTGCCAAGCAGGGCAGCAGCATCGACTCATTGGCTGAAAACACTCTGGATGCCAGCGCTAAAATTAAAATTGCGCCATTTGACAAAGACGGCGTGATGATTGCGATACAAGCTGATGCACTGGTTGATCAACAACGATTGGAAGTATGGGCATTAGATACTGACTCAAACTCAAGCGATATCAAACCCAATCGCATTGCAGCAGAAACATTTTTTCTGGGAGGGCTCCATGCCTTGCGCCGCATCCCCGGCAACAAGGCCGAAGGCGATTTTCTTCTTGCCTCTGGCACCTACCCATTAGAAGGCATTACCCTTCAAGGCTGGCGTTCGGCACCACGCAACTAAAATAAATACATCAACCGAATTACATCGCACGCTGTTACCGGCTGGTGTATTGTCATCCAACGGGGCCGTAGGCTCTATGCATGCGGAAAAGTTTAATGCAGAATAAGGGGAGTACGGCCGAGTAAGGTTGAATATTTCAGCGGGTGAGAATCCCGCCCCGGCAAGGCTGGTCAGCCACCGGGTAGCAAGCGTCGGGCAGGCGGGAGTAATACCAATGTTAAGCGCGATGTGCGTAAGGCAGCAGACCGTAAGCTGAAATGATTTAGCCTCGCAAGTTTCCACACAAGCAGGGCGACAGGTTTCCCTTCCTGGAGGCCACCATCCCGTGATGCGATACTGAGCAGTATCATGAAGTTGCTTCGGGGTTGTAAAGCATGGCATGCTGATTATCAGGAATAATCGGTAATCCGAGTATTTAAGGGGTCAGGTTAATTGTATAATGATCAAAATAACGACTTTGTCCATTATGCAATAAACTTAACCTCTTTTCTTTGACCCTTATTTTTTATATCAAGCGGCGAACCCTTTGGGTTTGGATGGCGTCCTCGGGTAACGTCCCCTTTTTAACCATAGGGAAAAGTAGAAGCGGTTAGATTTATTGTATGGTTTGCCTAATATTTTTTGGTGTTAATTCAACTAAAACTTTGATTTGATTATTAGTTAAACTATTATTATTTTTTGTTGCATCATCAGTATATTTGTTCAATACCAACATCAGTTTTACATAGTCTACCTTATTATCTTCCATCCAATATAAGTCAACGAGTACCCCTTTGTATTTCAGCTTGAATATATTTGTTTCGGGATATTCGTCATAAGTTGATACTGTTATATAATACTGATTCTGGCATATTCCGTGGGTTTCAACGAAACAATCATTTTTATAAATGGGCATTTCATATAAGCGGACATACAAATCTATTTCATGAGTAGCGGTGTTTGATTTTGTTTCAATAAGTTTTCCCAGTGCTAATACACTACCAAAATTTATGGGTCTTCAGAAGAATCTGTGGGTGAAATATTGAGTATTTAGGCAGGCTTGTGTCGCACTGGGTTTCATATCATGATGTTAGTTACTAG
>JAADHS010000027.1 GCA_013151745.1 Gammaproteobacteria bacterium
AAAAACCAAACCAGCCTATGGTATCCAGTACAACAGCCCAAGGGAACAAAAACGCAATTTCAAGGTCGAAGATAATGAACAAGATAGCAACTAGATAGAAACGAACATCAAACTTCATACGACTGTCTTCGAAGGCTTCAAATCCGCACTCATAGGGAGACAACTTCGCGCTGTCTGGTTTGTTTGGCGCCACCATTAAACCCATAACAAGAGGCATAATGCCAAAACCCGCACCTAAGATAAGAAACACTAATATGGGTAAATAATTTTCGAGCATGAATACAATCCCATTATCCGTAATTATTATTAGTTTTACGCATCCCTAACGAGACGACCCGAACATAATACCTAGTCCCTTACGAGCTACACTCCTCAGCTATACACTCGGTAAAATCTATGTAAATTCTAGTTATTTCGAGTCTAGGTCAACAAGCAGGCGTCAAGCAAATAGATTCCTGTTTTGCTCAAGATTATTATATTTTTAATTTTTACTCTGAAAATTTGCCCTTTTACGCTTTAAAATTATAGATAATTATGGTGCCGATGGCCGGAGTCGAACCGGCACAGCTTTCGCCACTGCCCCCTCAAGACAGCGTGTCTACCAATTCCACCACATCGGCAACGATACCCACGTCCTTAAACTACTTTACAGGTAAGTTATTCTCTGGGACAGCATCCATACTGGATGGGATCTCAGAAACATCATCACTGGGTACCACGCTGTCTGTTGGCACGACCAGATCGTCCGCAGCGGGCTCTCCCGGAACATCACTCTCATTGCTCTTTTCGTCAGTTGGCAGCGCTGGGATATCACTGGGTGCCGCACGCTCTATGGGTAACTCAAGATGATCCGTAATGCTCACCTCTTCCCGAGTGGCGCCTGCTAAGTAAGCTAACGTCAAACTGGTGATAAAAAATACAGTCGCCAGTATGGCTGTCGCCGTCGTCAGAAAAGATGAGGAACCCTGGCTACCAAAAACAGATTGTGATGCACCGCCCCCCCCACCAAATGCGGCGCCCGCATCCGCACCTTTCCCATGCTGCAACAATACGAGCGTGATGATTCCAAATGCAACGAATCCATGCAGGATCATAAGTACATTGTGTAACATAGTTTATCAACCCTAAAATCAAGTAACGATAAAATAAATTTATACTTGCGCAGATCGGCAAATCGAGACAAAGTCTTCGGCTTGTAACGATGCGCCGCCAATTAACCCACCATCAATATCTGACATACCAAATAATTTTTCGGCGTTATCAGGTTTAACGCTACCACCATATAATAAGCGAATGCTGGATGCCAATGCAGCATTTTGCTCTGCAATACGCGCACGTATAAATTGGTGCACCTGCTGTGCTTGTTCCGGTGTCGCCGTTTTGCCTGTACCTATCGCCCAAACTGGTTCATAGGCAATCACTGATGTTTTCAATGCCGCCAGCGTAGCCGCATCATTAAATAACGCAGCCAATTGTTTCGCAATCACGGTCTCGGTTTTGCCATTTTCACGCTCTTCTAATGTTTCACCGACACACACAATAGATAACAGCCCTGCAGCACTCGCGACCCTCATTTTTTCGGCAACAAGTTCATCCGTTTCTCCATGGTAAGCGCGGCGCTCAGAGTGACCTATAATGACACAATCACACTGATATTCATTCAACATTTCAGCGCTGATTTCGCCCGTATAGGCACCATCGGTATGTCGTGATAAGTCTTGCGCACCCAATTGTACTTTTGACGCACCCATAGCCTGCTTTACATCGGCTAAAAAGACATAAGAGGGACAGAGTGCAACATCAACGCCATCGAATTCTTTAACTTGTGCAACGATAGCCGCAGCCAAAGCGGTTGCACTTGCACGTGAACCATTCATTTTCCAATTTCCTGCTACAAAAGCACGCCGCATTTCCTATCCCCAAAATTAGCAAAAAAACCGAGCACGCAAGCTTACCGGGACTCGACAGAGAAAGCAATTTCTTTTAAATTGTAAGAGCCGCCTTGCTCACGGGTTAATATTAAAATTTTCAGCAACTTAACGCAACATGTAGAGGCTGCTTAGGAGTAGGCACATAATAACTTCCCTTAGTTAAAGTATTTTATTGTTTTCCTGGTAGGCCAATTCAACGGCTGTCGCCAATTGATTTGCCAAGCTGCGCACCTCTTGTGGGTCATCACCTTCCACCATCACTCTGATTACGGGTTCCGTCCCTGACGCTCTTAACAACACTCGCCCTCGTTGCCCTAAAATAGACTCCACTTCTTGTTGAGCCGCCTTTACTAAACTGGACTCAGTATAATTAAATTTTTGTTCTGTCCGTACATTAAGCAAACACTGCGGACATTTTACCACTCTATTTCTGAGGTCTTTGAGGGGCAGACCACTTTCAATCATGGCAACCAGCACCTGTAGCGCCGCCACCGTACCATCTCCTGTCGTCGTCCGATCCAGACAAATAATGTGCCCGGACGACTCACCGCCCAGATAAGCATTATTCTCTCTTAATCGCTCCAAAACATAACGATCACCCACATTCGCACGCAATAACTTAATCCCTAACTTGTCCAACGCATGCTCTAAACCCAGGTTAGACATCAATGTACCGACAACAACGGGCGACCCTTCATTATTATCTGCTCTAGAGCGAGCGATGATATAGAGCAACTCATCCCCATCGACAACCGCACCATCAGCATCAACCATGATCACTCGATCACCATCACCATCCAGAGCAATACCCACATCAGCACCGACGGCCAATACTTTGGCCTGTAGTTCAGCAGGAGAAGTAGACCCGCACTCTTCATTTATATTTAAACCGTTTGGAGACACCCCCATCTCAAAAACTTCGGCACCCAATTCTTTAAAAACAGAAGGAGAAACGTGATACGTTGCGCCATGAGCACAATCAACAACTATTTTTAAGCCCTTTAATTCCATCATACTCGGAATCGTACTTTTACAAAATTCGATATACCGACCCGCGGCATCAACTATTCGCCCGGCTTTACCCAATAAATTTGAATCCACCGTTACCATCGGAACTTCCAGCTCACGCTCAATGGCCAGCTCTACGTCATCAGCAAGTTTACCGCCCTTCTCGGAAAAAAACTTAATACCATTATCGTAAAATGGGTTATGCGAAGCACTAATTACGATCCCAGCTTGCGCGTGCAAAGTACGCGTTAAATAGGCAATGGCCGGCGTGGGCATCGGACCCAACAAATGCACATCAACACCTGCTGAAGATAAGCCGGCTTGCAAAGCTGATTCAAACATATAACCCGATATACGAGTATCTTTACCAATAACGACTTTCCCTCGCCCTTCCTCTTTCGCCGCCAACACCCGCCCTGCAGCCCAACCCAATCGCAGCATAAATTCAGCTGATATCGGTGTTGCACCCACCTTACCGCGAATACCATCTGTACCAAAATAACGCTTTTTCACTTCAGAATTCATTCACACCTCATAACTATCAATTTGCATCTAACTTCACCCCAATAATGAAGAGCTATTAACCTAGAAAACGCAGAGTATACACAGAGATCAAAAAGAAAACACCGTAAAGCCTATCGGGCAACGCCTGAAAACCGGAAATGATAACCCCCCTGTAGAAGAGATACCCATAGCGTTGTAAGTTTAGGCGTCAGCGCGTGAAGCTTTGCCTTAAGGTTCGGCATTCTGGTTGAAAAAACGAGGTATGAATTTAGGTGAAAATATCTCAATTCAAGGCTTTAATTAGTGGCTGGTATACGCCAATCAGCACCTCAGGTGCGGACTGAATCATCGTGAAATCTAACTCGCATGACGTTTAGAGTCTTGTTTGTTCAACCCCGACACACAACGAAAGCCAACATCGTTATAAGTCATGGTGGGGTCTAAATTATGGCGATAGGCACCCCGTTGAAATAAATGCAGGGCATAGTGCCCCGAGCCTCCCCACGCTGCACCCCGCGCAACACGGGTGATGTGGCCAAACAATTTGCTTTCGTAATCTGATTCGGGATACGCTTCATACCAATCAGCCACCCATTCCGTCACATTGCCCGCCAAGTCATAAACGCCGTAGGGTGAACGATCCCCCTCATAGGAACCAATTGGTGCAACGCCGTCTTGCCAGGATTCACTACCCGCATTGCTCATCGCTTTTTTCCATTTATCGCCCCAAGGGAATTCCAGCCCGGCCGCACCTCGTGCCGCTTTTTCCCATTCCTGTTCGGTCGGCAGGCGTTTGCCAACATGTTTACAGTAGGCATCCGCGGCACTCCAACTGACATGAGTGACGGGTAACTGCGTTATCGCGGCCAAACGCTGATCAATCAGCGCCAAAAGCTTTTCTCGTTGCAGCATACGAACATCCACGTCCAGCTTGAATACTTTGCTCACAACCTTGCGTAGCGTTTTAAGCTCCGCATTTTTCACTTTGTCCAATTTAAGCACAACGAGATAACCGGTATCCAGCCAATGCTCGGGAGGTAACACATTCACTGAGGCAACAAAGGCTTTATATTCTCCATTGGTTACTTCGTATTTGTCGATGAGGTAATCAGGTAAACTTTCTTCATGCTGCGGATGCTCATCCATATACCAGGGTTTACTGTTGCCAAACTCACCCTTTTTGTTGCTTTTTTCTATTTTATTACTCCCCATAATAAAAGAACCAGAGGGGATTAAAACCATTTCAGTGGGGCTTGGATCAGAGGAAAAATTACCTGCGACAACCGTGTTACTGATAAAAACGACGGCGATAGCGAGCCATTTCATTTTAAAATATCTAGTCAACATATAAACACCTACCTAGAATTTTTAACCGCAGTAGAAATCAGTACAGGCCGTTCCACGTCTTTCGCACAACGAAAACCAAAACTGTTATTTTTGGTGGCTTTTAAGAAAAAAGCACGGTTAAATGCCGGAGCAGACATTCCGCAACTATAAAAAGAACAGTTCCACCATGAGCCACCTTTTAGTGTTTTATACTCTCCATCATAATTTTCTGTCTTACGTATATTACCTGGATAAGCTTCATATTTGCTTGACGTCCATTCCCATACATTGCCAGACATATCATACAACCCCTTTGGCGTCACTCCTTTTTCAAAGGCCCCCACCGGCGTAGTATCCCCCTCTTTTTTCAGGGCATCCCAACGTTGTGGTGTGTTGGCATAATGCATGTGAAATTCATTCCCCCAGGGAAAGCGCCGAGCATCAGCACTTCTTGCTGCCTTTTCCCATTCCTTATCATTGGGCAAGCGCTTCCCTGCCCATGTACAATAAGCATCAGCATCATTCCAGGTGACGTTTACCACCGGGTGATCTGCTTTTCCAGGAGGATAAGTGCGATTTTCAAAATGATCAGGCGAACCCTGCCCCGTCGCATCCATAAACTTTTTGTATTGCAAATTAGTCACTTCATAACGATCAATCAAAAAAGCCGCCGTATTCGAAATGTGTTGTGGACCTTCATCGGGAAGTCGATGATCAGTGCCACGAATGAAAGACCCGGCCGCAACTTTGATCATGTCACTCGGCTTGCCGCCCAAGCGCGTACCACGATAATACTGCGACATCGTCATTCCGGGCTGTAAATTGTTTTTATTGTGATATAGGGGTAAATCAACTTCATCCAATGCATCCAGGTGAGCACTCACTCGGTTGGCTTCTCCAGTGATGTCTGGTGCAACATGGCATTCGGTACAATGGGCTTCTTTCAATGAAATAATGGCCTTATGCTTCATTGTGCTATGACAGCTCAAACAACTGTCATTATCCAGAACAACGGGTTGTTCTTTTGCCGAGACAACAGCTAACCCAAACAGGCCTGCGCCAAGAAACAATACGCCACCAAGATGAACCCCCCAGTTTTTCATCTACTCTCTCTTTGCTTTTAGTATCTTAATTGAGACACTGCACTCTTTTACTTTTTTATAGAGGATAGCTTAATAAAATTTAAAGCTATTGGCTACGTTTTTAGTCAAGATTAACACTCAAGGCAGGCGATCAAATAATTTAAAAAATGACTTGTCTATTTACTAAGGTAGGATAAGCGAGCAAGAAAACTCAATAACAATACGTCACAATCAGTTATAAAACAGTCCATTAAGGATTGATTTTGAATTATTATAAATAATTAAAAGTCTTAAGTGAAATTATTATACTATTCGAATTTTCATAGTGAGTTGTAAAATATAAGAAGGTTTTTTCTACAAAAAATTAAACAAATTCAGACCTTGTAGTTTTACATAAGTTTGTTGAGCCGCTTCTAATGCGGTTTGTTGAATTTTAAACTGGGTGACGGCTTCAATAAAATCCAGGTCTTCTATTTTCGATTTTGTTTCTTGTATCGTCAGTTTGAAATCTGCATTTAAGTCCATCTGAGTATCAATCGCATTGATGCGGGCACCAGCACGAGCACGAATCTCTTCAACTTTACCCATAGCTCGGTCAATATCAGTCAAACCCCGCGCCATGGCATTGCTGATGGTCGTACTCCCCACTTCGTTACTACCATCCGTCGTTTCTAATACCCTGGCAATATTACGCAGCGTAGTAAACATATCCTGCTTCACACTCGGCGTTATATTAAAACGATCTCCCAGGTCCGGCGTCCCTTTGACCGAAGTTTCAATGCCTTTAAAAGTAATCGCAGTTTCTTCTTGATAAACCCCTGCTGTTTCAATATTATTTTGACTATCCACTACCACATAACTATCTACCAGGGTATCGTCATAGTTCTGGGTCGCGCTCGCCACACCGCTGTCACTATTGAGCACAGAACCAAAATAACCCACTATACGATCATTATCCCCCACTGTCGCACCACTCATCGATTCCGTCAGCGTTATTGCACCTGCGCCGGGGGCGGTATTGGCAAGATACAACATACCTCCAGAAACATACGCTTGTACTCCGCTCGCACTACTATTTAAATTAATTTCTGTCGCCAGACCCGTTAGCGTATTGACTGGGGGGGTACTTTCGCTCGCACTATAAACCGTCGTTCCATTGATATCGAGTGTATAAGTCAGGTCATCATTCGTGCCATTATCAGTCAACGCCAAAGCACCATTCGCCCCGGAATTAGACGCAAATAAAATATTGTAATTATCGCCATCGTAATTTGCCGGACTGATCACTGAACCGGGATCAACCACACCGGACCCCGTATTGGCCGTATTTTCTGCAACGCTGAACGTGCCATTACCATTGTCTATCGCACGAAACAGTTCCGTACCCGAGTCACTCGTCGCGATTTGTCGTGTCACGCCAATTTGCACAAAACGCTGTCCTTCATCACCATTATAGGTAAAGCTGCCATCAGGATTACGGATAAAGGGCTGGGTTTGTTCCTGGTATCCAGCAAACATATAATTATTGCTAGAATCTTTTGAATTCGCTAAGGCAACTAATTGCGATAAAGCCTGATTAATATCCAGGGCAATGCTTGCTCGGGTATTATTGTTCTGTGTAGCGTTATTGGCTTGCAAGGTCTTTTCCCGTACGCTTTGCAAAATATTTTCTATTCCAGCCAGTGCATTTTCTTCTTGGCCCAGGCGTGTCTTTGCTATGTCTGCATTGCGTTGAAATTGCTCGGTCATCGCCAGACTCTGATTCAAGGTCAAGACCTGGGATGCCCCTCGAGGGTCATCTGCAGGACTCAGCATACGTTTTCCCGTAGAAAGTTGCAGTTGCGTTTTAGCTAGTTTAGCTTGCGCCTCCAAAATACTATTGGCACCCTGCTGATTCATCTGGTTGGTCGATATACGCATACAATCACCTTACCGCATCAAGTAAAGACTGGAACAAAGTGTCAGCAACGGAAATCACTCGTGCTGCCGCTTGATACGCCTGTTGAAAGCGCAGAATATTCGCCGCTTCCTCGTCAAGATTGACACCGGATAACGAGTCCCGGGCAGCGGTTGCATTGGTCAATCTCGCATCCTGCGCATTAAAATTAACTTCGGCCTGGCGCGCATTGACACCAACCTGGGAAACCATCTGACTATAAGCCGCTTGATAAGTAGAAACACCACCATCCAGGCTAGGAATATCTCGTAAAGAAGCTAGAATTAAAGCATTGCTATTATCCCCCACCCCATTGGCATTGAGCTCTATTGTAAATTGATCACCCGTATTGGGCGTACCGTTAACTGCGGCTTGAATACCATTGAAATCAATATTGCTACCAGGCGTATAGCTACCTGCTGAAATAGCCGCACCCGAACTATCGATAACGACATAACTGTCTGCCGCTGCAGTCGTATCAGGTAATGTGACTGAGGGCGTACCGCTGGTCAATGTCGAACCAAAATAACCCGTTACCGTTTCGTCACCACTCATTACTCCGGCCGTTGCCTGCAAGGTTTCTGTCACCGTGATAGGCACCGCGCTGGCCGGGTCTCTGGCAAGGTAGAGCGCCGTCGGAGATACCGTGTTATCAACAAAAGCTCTGACGCCTGTTTGAGCATTGAAACCGTTAATACTTGCCGCTAACGCCGCCAAATCCGCGACACCGCCCCCACCCGCCTCGTCTTCTGTAATCACATCAACGCCATTGATCGTCAGCACGTACTCCATAGTGCCACTCGCATCGGCATCAGCAGGCGTACCTGTTCCTGTGCCAGCAACCGCCGCAGGCGTCAAATCCGCAAAAACAAGATCATAATCATCCGAAATAAACGTAGTTGCATTCGTCACTTTGGCCTCAACAACCGCGCCGTCGCCCGTATTGGCTAATGAAACAGCCGAACGCATGGGAGAGGCAGCCGCCACTTTTGTCGCATCGGTTATCGCTAAAGCAATGGTTTCCGCTCCACGAACCGTAGGCTGAAGGAGAAAAGTATCATTGTTGTCTGGTACGGTGGTAATAGAAACCGTAAAGCCATCAACTTCCGTACTCGTTCCCCCCGGCGTGATGGTTAAATTCGTAACTTGATCATCAGACAAGCGACGCAACGTATAGTTATCATTACCGGTGTAAGTCAAGCGATAATCACTGATCGTCAAATTATCAGCATTACCAAGATTAATGTCTACTAAACCTGAACCGGTATTACTGAGACTATGATCAACTACCCCGGTTGGAACTTGGAAAAATTTAGTTCCCATATTGCCCTGGAGATCCTGCCCTAACAAATGTTGTGCATTAAAATCTGAACTCAAGGCAATGGCAACACGCCCCAAAGCATTCTTCGCTGGCCCTAAAATACGATCTCTAAAATCCAAAGCCCCACCTATTGCTCCACCCGCAAGTTGTCCTGATATCGCGATCGTATTATTGCCACTCACCACCGATATTTCTTTGCGTCCCGGGTCGAAAGTATTTTCTGTAACAACCAATTGTTGGCTATTAAAGCGATTAACAATAAGTTGTCCCTTGCCAATAAATACATTCACCGCACCATCTTCTTCCTCAAAAACGCGCACGGCAACATATTCAGAAAGCCTATTGAGAACTTGATCACGGCGGTCTAACAAATCATTAGGCGGACTCCCCCCGCTTGAACCTATTGCCGCAACAATATCTTCATTCAAGTTAACCAATTCTGAAGTTAAGCTATTCACTTCATCAACAGAACTACTCAGTTGTAGGTTGACTTCCGATTCAATACTGGAGAAACGCTCACTAAAATAAGAAAACCGCTCAACCAAAGATTCACTTTGGCTGACTAAAACCTGGCGTGCAGGTAACGAAGAAGGTTCATCTGCCACATCGTTCACTGCATTAAAAAAGTCCTGAAGAACGGGAGAGATCCCTGCATTGGGGTCGGCCACTAAATTATCTAATTGCCCGGTCAAAGCAAGCAAGGACGATTCACTATTTAACGAGGCAGTCGTATTACGAATTTCTGAGACTATCGCACCATTATAAATACGTTCGATACTATTAATTTCAACACCGCGACCAATATAACCGACACCACTCCATTCGGGACTTCTAGTTCCAAATTCAACGCGTTGGCGACTATACCCTTCGGTATTCACATTCGCTATATTATTACTTGTTACCGCTAATGAACGTTGGCTTGCCAATAAAGCTGACACACCACTGCCGAGTATACCGTTGGCCATTTCAATCACACCTTTTTAAATAAAACATGTGCAAAACCTCTAACCCAACTTCAGCTGGTCGATGGCTTCAGAGAAACGATCACCAGACATAATAGATTGAATTTTACTGGAATATTCTGGGTCTGTTGCATAGCCTGCTTGTACCAGAGAATCAAGATAAGCCGCAGAATTATGAGCCTTCTCCAGAGCGCCCTGATAACGAGGATTGGATTGAATAAAATTAGCATAATCCGTAAAACTTTGGGCAAGAGAATCATAAGCACGAAAGGACTCGGTTCGTTGCACTTTTTGTCCTTGCTCGTATTCATGAGTACGACTGTTAACCTGACTACCCTGCCAGGCTGAATTCGCTTTGATAGCAAATAAATTAAAACTATTACGTCCATCTTCATGGCGAATCATTTCTTGCCCCCAACCGGTTTCCAGAGCCGCTTGTGCAACTAGTACTTTTGCATCTACGCCGATTTTTTTTGCAGCGTTTTGAGCATATGGCCACAGCTCACGAATAAAAACGTCTGGGGTTTTTGGCGAAAATTCAGCTTGATCTGAAATGACAGCCGATGGCTGAATAGCGGCAACACGCTCTTGAAAACGCTGAATGGAAAGGACATTAGGCTTTTCTTTTTCTGCAACTTCACCACCGAGCTGTCGCACTAAAATATCAGCCAGACCTATTCCTTTGTTTTTAGTTAAATCCAAAGCCAACTGTTGATCAAACATTTCCATATACTGTTTACTTTGATCGTTATCCAATAAACCTTCTTCATCCGCCATAGAAGCCGTAGCATCACGCATGCTTTTTAACATCATTTGCACAAAAATCGTTTCAAACTGCCGTGCTGTTTCCCGCAACGCCTCTGGAGAATTTGCCTTGGCTTCCGCTTTGAGCTGGGCCAAACCTTGAAAATCGGTATAGGTATTGATTGAAGTAATAGACATATCAATCTAAATCACAACCAAGTCTGCACGCAATGCCCCAGCGGCGCGTAATGCTTCCAAAATAGCAACAAGGTCACCGGGTGCCGTACCGACTTGGTTTACACCGCGAACAATTTCGCCCAAAGAAACGCCTCCTTTAAATAAAAACATTCGATTTTCTTGTTGTTCAACTGAAATATCTGAAACAGGTGTAACAACGGTCGTGCCTCCCGATAAAGCCCCTTTGGGTTGGCTCACTGCAGATTGCTCTGTAATCGTGACGGTTAAACTTCCATGGGTGATCGCCGCTGAAGTGACACGTACATGGCTGCCGATTACGACAGTGCCTGAGCGTGAGTTCACAATCACCTTGGCAGAAGCCACACCCGGCTCCAGTGTCAAATTTTCTATCATCGATACGTAAGCGACACGTTGTGCTTGATTGGTGGGCGCCAACACTTGCACGGAAGAGCCATCCAGGGGGCTGGCCGTGGCAGGGCCGATCGCCGCATTAATGGCTTCTGCTACTCTGTGCGTCGTCGTAAAATCTGGGGTTTTCATATTCAAAATAAAATTGTCAGCGCCACCCAAAATAGTGGGACTCGAACGTTCAACCATCGCCCCACTAGGAATTCGACCCACACTGGGAATATTGACCGTGATCCGCGAACCGTCTGCTCCGGAAACACCCAAACCACCAACAATTAAACTACCTTGTGCAACGGCATAGATACGACCATCGGCACCTTTCAACGGTGCCATTAACAAACTGCCGCCACGTAGGCTTTTGGCATTACCAATGGATGAAACGGTCACATCTATTGTTTGACCGGGCTTAGCAAAAGGGGGCAATTCGGCATGAATCGTCACTGCTGCCACATTTTTTAGCTGCGGATTGACATTAGGGGGTAAAGAAATACCAAACTGAGCCAACATGCTCTTCATGCTTTGCACGGTAAACGGAGCTTGACTGGTTTGATCGCCGGAACCTGATAACCCGACGACCAAGCCGTATCCCACTAATTGATTAGCTCGTACTCCAGCGATAAAACTAATATCTTTGATACGCTCAGAAAAAACTGTAGATGAGAATAGAGACATTATTAACAAAACAAGCAGGCATTTTATTTTTTTATACTGAATCATATCGGCCACCATTTTAGTAAAAGCCGACTCACCAAACTCATTCGGTTTGCTTCATCGAGCATGCCATCACCCACATAGCTGATTCGCGCATCAGCCACTAAAGTAGATAACACGGTATTATCAGGCTGGATATCCATAGGTCTGATAATACCTGAGATGCGAACATATTCATCACCTTGGTTAATGGTCAGGCGTTTTTGCCCTCGCACGACAAGATAACCGTTAGACAACACTTGAGATACCGTGACCGTCACTCGCCCACTCAAGGTATTGCTCAGGCTGCTGTCCCCTTCTCCCGTAAAATTCTTTTTGGAAGCCAATGAGGCGCTCAGATCAAATTTCGATTTACCACCCGTAAGCTTGCCAAGGTGGAGTGCTTGCCCACCAATACTGGGCACCGCTATCGTCATCCCACTATCGGTATCCGCTGAAGTGGATGCTTTTTTGGAGGCATTGGTGCTTTCTGTCAAAACAATGGTGAGAATGTCGCCAACACGACGAGCCTTGGTATCTTCAAATAAAACCATGGCAATGTTTTCCTGAAACAAAGAACCATTACGCTGCTCAGCAGGTATTTGAGGCAAAGGCATAGTCGGTTTATACGCTTCCATGTTTTCTATTTTTCTAACCGTAGAACAGCCGTTTAATACCAGCAATGACAACGATAAAAAAATTAACAGAGACGTCGTTTTGAGCATAATCATATTAACCTTTATAGATTGTTCGCCACATAACGCAACATGCCATCGGTAGCCTGTATTGCTTTTGAATTCATTTCATAGGCACGCTGGGCTTCAATCATATTCACCAACTCTTCCACTACATTCACATTGGAGGACTCTAAAAAACCTTGAGTTAACGAACCCAAACCATCCTGCCCAGGGGTACCGACTTGTGGTGAACCACTGGCAGCAGATTCTACAAATAAATTTTTACCTATCGGCTGTAAACCCTGAGGATTAATAAAATCGGCCAACTGAATATTCCCAACGTTAGTCGGTGTTGCGGAACCTGCGACAGTGACAGAAACCGTTCCGTCTTCACCTATGGTAATACCACTTGCGCCAGCAGGAATCGTCACCGATGACTGTAGCTGGTAGCCACTTGAATTGACTAATAAGCCATCGGCATTAATTTTAAAACTACCATCACGAGTATAGGCTATAGATCCATCCGGTTGGGCGATTTCAATAAAACCCTTACCATCTATCGCCACATCCAGAGCACTGTCTGTTTTAACCAAATTACCTTGCGTAAAAAGCTTGGCTGTGCCGACTGTTTTGACTCCCGTACCCAAATTAAGCCCGGTTGGAAACTGCGTATCCTGAGTAGACTGCGCACCAGCCTGACCTAAGTTTTGATACAGCAAATCCTCGAATATCGCATTACCGCGCTTGAATGCCGTGGTATTCACATTCGCTAGGTTATTCGAAATCACCGCAATTCGGGTTTGCTGTGCATCAAGGCCTGTTTTGGCGACCCATAAAGCTCGTTCCATACTCTTGCTCCTAAATTTTATTGCTCTGTTAGCTCACGCGCATGAGTGTTTGTGCAGATTCTGCGGTTTCATTCGCTGTGGTCATAATTTTTATTTGCATTTCAAATGCACGGGAAAGATCGATCATGGTCACCATCGACTCAATCGCACTGACATTACTGCCTTCCAGTGCCCCCGAAACGACTTTAACCGCCGCATCAGCAAGAGCCTCTTCGCCAGAACGAATTTTTAATAAACCATTTTCATTTTTAACGAGTTCTTGCGCCGGAATATTAACCAACTTGATTCTGTCGACAACGGCCAAAGTCGCGGCAGACTGACCGATAGGGCGAATTGACAGCGTTCCATCGATACCAATTTCCAGTTTTTCAAAAGGCGGTAGAGAAACAGGGCCACTATTCCCCATCACCAGATTGCCTGACCCCGTCATCAGTTGCCCAGCTGCGTTGAAGCTGAAATTACCCGCGCGGGTATAGGCTTCCGTGCCATCCGCTGCTTGAACTGCAATGTAGCCTTCGCCACTGATCGCGATATCCAGATCGCGCCCCGTTTGCATAATTGAGCCGGGTGACAGGTCAATGCCATTGCCACCGTTTACCCCATATACTCGACTGCCAAAACCCGGACCCTTCACTTCAACGCTACTGAACGCATTCAAATCCGCTCTAAATCCGGTGGTGCTTACATTAGCCAGATTATTAGTATTGACGCTCTGTGCCTTCATAATTTGCCTGGCACCATTCATCGAAATATAGAGCATTTCATCCATCGTAATTCTCCGGTCTGCTGATTAATCCAGGGTTAACGGATATTAATAATAGTTTGAGTGACCGTGTCTGCCGTGGTAATCACCTGCGCATTGGCCTGAAAGTTACGCTGTGCCGTAATCATACCCACCAATTGTTCTGTTAAATCGACATTGGAACTTTCAAGCGCACCCGATTCGATCAAGCCTAAACTCCCAGTACCGGGTTGACTGATGATGGCCGAACCCGACTCAAATGTTTCACCCCAAGCCGTATCCCCTAATTGACGCAAACCCTGCGTATTAGGAAAGCTGGCTAAGGCAACTTGTCCTAGGGTGCGGGACTGACCATTAGTAAACCGTGCAGTCACTACCCCAGTGTCTGCAATATCAACACCTCGTAAACGCCCTGTCGCAAAGCCATCTTGGTTCAGAGTATTGACTGAAAACGCACTACCATACTGAGTTACATCCGTTAAAGTGTTAGTAATATTTATCGTGCTAGGCGCTGTACTGCCCGGTGGCACAAAGCCTGGAATAACCTGTGTAAAAGGTGAACCGGAACCGTTTATAGCAGAGATTTTTCCATCGGTATTGAATGAGACCGTATCAGGCCCGTCGACTTGTACGCTATTGACAAAACTGTACATTTCCCAGTTGTTTGGTGTGCCTGTTTTTCTAAAATAATAAGTCGCCAGATGTGCAGTACCCTGGGAGTCATATACCGTTAATGCCGTAGAACTATTAAAAGTTGAAGCATCGGTGGCACTAAAAGGAGCTTGCTCTGATCCATTGGCTGAAGCGGTAAGCGTGCTGCCACTACCCGTAACCTGAGATACCCCGGATACATCCATCGTTAATGTTTGTGTTGGCATTGCCGCCCCAGCATCGGGATCCCAATCAAATGACACCGAACCCGTAGTGCCGACATCAACGGATGCCGTCGCCGCCGGAACAATAGGCGCACCACCAACGAATAATTCAGCATTCCAGACATTGCCCGTACCTGAATAAGTCCATTGCAATGAACCTTGGTTATTACCCGTGGCCAGCGAACCATAGGTATCGAACAAATCAAATGTCGGTGTCGTCAAGGGCGAACTGGCTGTATCTAAAACAGGCGTTCCAAGAGTCAGTGCCGTCGAAGCTATAGGCGATACAGGCACATCCTCAGAGGCATCAAGATTAAGCCCCATCGTGACAGCAGACGTTGCTTGAGGTGCAATATCAGCGGTATCTAATTGTAGTGAACCGGCATTGCCATTTGAAATGTTTCCGCTACTGTCTGCGAGAAAAGCCGTTAATTGTTGACCCTGGTTATTGACGACGAATCCTTCATTATCTATGCTCATAGAGCCTGCACGACTATAAGCCTGTACGCCGTTATCATTCAATACAAAAAAACCTGAACCACTGATCGCCAAGTCAAGATTATTATCTGTAAAACCAATATTGCCTTGGGTAAACTGTTGCGAAACAGAGGACACTCGTACCCCCGCTCCAATGGCGTTGGCCGTGGTACCTAATGAAGATGAGGCAAAAATATCGGCAAATTCAGCCCGTGATTTTTTATAACCGGTGGTACTGGCATTAGAAACATTATTACCAATGATTTGTAGATCCGCTGATGCTGCGTTTAATCCACTCAGTGCAATACGAAATGGCATGTTACATTACTCCTGATTAACAACAATAAATATGAAAACTGAATATGAGCATTACTTTTATCGAATTTCATTAATTTCAGAAAAATCCCGGCGACCTAAACCCAGCAAATTGACGCTGATCCCGCCGCCATCTTTACCTATGGAAACGCTCTGTACTGGAACATTTGCAAAAGTAGAGACACCCACTTCTTCTCCTGCTATAACAGCAGAAGCTTCAAAACTATAAACCCCTGGCGACATAGACTCTCCGTCATCGTTCAAACCATCCCATGAAAAGTCAATTCGCCCACTGGGTTGCTGACCCAAACCCACTTGACGGACCAACTGACCACTGCCATCCATGACCCGTAAGGTAACGCTATCAGCACGCCCCTCTAACTCTAATGCGCCAGTGAGTGGAACATCCTCCTGTAATACACCCGCATCCCCCCCCACCATGACATTACGACCGATCAAAGAAGACGCTTGTAAAGCCTGATTGGAAACCAGAGAATCGGCTAACCCGGTGAAAGTTTTCTCCAGTTTTTGTATGCCATCCACGGCTGCAAATTGGGCGATTTGCCCTAAAAATTCACCACTCTCCATCGGTTTGGTCGGATCTTGATTTTGTAATTGAGTCGTCATCAATTTTAAAAATTGCTCTTGCCCCACTTCAGCCTTTTCTACTTTAGGCTTGTTCACCAAACCCAACTCATTTAATCGAGAGATATCTACGTTGCCTACCATCATTCAGCCCTTTTTATTGACCGATCTGCAAGGTACGCAGTATCAGTTGCTTAGTCGTATTCATAATTTCTACATTCGATTGATAAGAACGTGAAGCTGAAATCATGTTAGCCATTTCTTCAATTGCATTAACATCGGGCATATAAACATAGCCTTCCGCATCGGCAAGCGGATTATCCGGTTGATGCATTTTGCGCGGTGCTGCATTGCTTTCTTGTATGCCCGAAACAGTAACACCGACGCTACTGCGGTCGGCTGAAGCTTCATCAATCATCGTTTGAAATACCGGGTTACGAACTTTATAGACCCCTTCTGCGGTACCACTGACACTTTCAGCATTCGCTAAATTACTCGCGGTGGTATTCAAACGCACAGACTGAGCACTCATACCACTTCCAGCGACATCAAAAACATTCATTAACGACATAACTATTCTCCTTTAAGCGCCGAAATAATGCCTTTAAAGCGCCGATCCAAAAAATGCAATGAAGCCTGGTAACGCAATGCATTTTCACCAAACTCTGCCTGTTCAACTTGAGCATCAACGGTATTACCATCCAGCGTAGGTTGATTCGGTACACGATATAATAATTCGGCATTGGGCAAACCCGACATACTATTACTGAGATGACGAGCATGGGTCTGTTTAATCGAACCACTATTCTGATCACCATTGGCCTGTGATAGCGCCGTTTTAAAATCAATATCGCGTGCCTTATAACCCGGAGTATCCACGTTGGCCAGATTAGATGCCAAAAGTTCATTGCGCTTGGCTCTAATACTTAATGCCTGTTCGTGTACACCAACCAGCTTGTCGAAGCTAAAAACCATATCGATACTCCATAATTCGCTTATCTCGGTAATTGCAATTGATATGCCATAGCGATAAAAATAGAAATAGACAGGGTTTAACTCAAAAAAGCGGCAACTCTCTGCCGCTATCCGGCAAATTCAGGGTAAAAATCAATGTTTGGGCTTTTGCCATTCACGGCCGCTCGTAGCAGTGAAATTAAAAACTATTCTTGAACATAATATTTTGCATCAATTGAAAAATATCAATACCTACTGACATTATGCTGTCAGTAGTATTCATTTATAATTAATATTCAATACAAAATATGATGTTAAATAGTGAGTTAAGATTCGGGCAAAAGCAACACCGTATGACCCCGAGTACAGGGACTATTTTAAACAACGTAACCGGCCTTTGAAGGACTTGAGCCGTATGAGAGGAAACTATCACGTACGGTTTTTTGGGGCGAAGAGTCGTGAGGCCCTTAGCTACCCGGTGCCAATTAGTATATTGAAATCATACAGTTACTTTCTTATTGATGCGTGATGCGCATTGAGCTATGTTCAAGTTATGATTAAATCATTCAAATACAATGAATTACAGAAGTTTTATGAAACGGGCAGTGTCGCAAGGATTCAGAGCAAACATAAACAAAGACTTCGAATGATATTGCTTGCCCTAGACTCACGACACCGCTTATTGATTTTTCCTTTCAGCTCAGTAAAGCGCTCAAAGGGTACGCTAATCGTATATTCAACATCATGACTATCTAATTCATTAACAATGGTATCGCTGAAAAAGGCGCTATCCATGCGAACTTCTATAATCACGCCAGGTAATGCTAAACGTACTTTGCTCAATACAATTTAACTAAACGCCTGAGCACCGTTAGAATCATGGACATTGCCACTACGGTGTAACACGTCCAGTACTTGACCTGTTTGAGCTACAGTACAAAATAGTGAATAGTCGCTATACGTCTCGCTTTTCAAAACCCATCAAATAACTTGAAAATGACCACATCGATTATCGTGGACACACTCAGCCCGAATTAAGTTATATATTATATGCAGCATGAATAAAGTCTTTTATAATGACAACTTTATTAGCCCTGATTGGGCAATTTTTAGGTACTGAATCATGACCCAGTTAAGTGATAATAAACAATTTTCTGAAAATATGGATACTCATAAAATTTCGGGCTCCGACCCTCTGCTAAAACTCTGGAATTTACGTATTTTGGTTCGGCTCAATGTGTTCAACCGGTTTTTTGATCGTTACGGTGGTATGCATGACCCGGAAACTATGCATATTTTAGGCTTACCAGAACTTCAGCAGGATGAACAGGTTGATAAGAAAACAATGTTTTCTACTCTTCGTGACACATTAAACACCCTGGAAAGTCATACCCCGACTTTTTCCAACGATGTTTTTTCCGCCAATATTGCGATTCTTCAAAAATCACTGAATTTGACGCAGTGTGAGATCGATATATTACGATTTGTGATCGTGTCAAGCTCATCTACGAGTTTTAATATGGTGGTCGAAGCGCTTGGAGAAATGGGCAATGAACAAATCAGGCGCACTCTGTCGATCGTCCTAAATATTCCCCGCATTAGCATTGACAATGCCATGCGTGCCAATAGTGCATTGATTTCTTCGGGGTTGCTGCGCATTAATGCCAGTGGTCATTATATGCTTTCATTACAGCAGTGTTTTGATGTTCCTCACAGCATCAAATATGCCTTGACTCAGGAGCAAAATAACCCTGGGGCGATACTACAATGCTTTTTCAAAATAGCGGATCAGCCACATTTGTCAGTTGAAGATTTTTCTCATTTAAAAGCAGACGTCAATTTGTTGATATGTTATTTACGTTCAGTTGAGAAAAATCATATTCAAGGAGTCAATGTGTTGATGTACGGCGAACCCGGCACAGGTAAAACTGAACTGGTGAAAACCCTAAGTAAATATTGTGGGTTTGAGTTATACGAAATCACCATGCAGGATATAGAAGGTAACCCCATTGATGGAAAAGATCGTTTTGCCACCTATCAATTGACCCAGAAAATGCTGGCCAATAAAAAAAAATCTGCTATTTTATTTGATGAGATAGAGGACGCTTTTCCTAATGTGAATTTTAGCCCCTTTGGTCATGTGACACGCCCCGATTTTAAAAAAGCCTGGGTACATCAGTTACTGGAAGAAAACCCGGTTCCTGCATTCTGGTTGTGCAACAGTGTGATACAACTAGATGACTCGGTGCTACGCCGTTTTGATTTTGTTTTGAATTTGCGTTCTCCCACGCGCAATATTCGTCGGCGTATTCTTGATAAATATCTCGGCCACCTGGGATTGAGTAACACCTGGTTGGCGCAAATGGCAGAACATGAGCATCTGGTGCCGGCACATGCTGAAAGTGCGGCCAAAATTGCAGCTCATTTGGATGTTGAAAACACCAAAGAACTGGAAAAAAACCTGGAAAGGATTATTGGTAATAAACTACAGGTGATGGGTTTGTCCCGTAAGCCTCGCACGGTTGTCAGTCATGAAATTCGCTATAGTCTTGAGTATTTGAATCCAGACCAAGATCTGGAAGCGTTGACTGATGGGCTACAAAAAAACCATCAGGCACGTATTTGTTTGTATGGTGCGCCGGGCACCGGAAAAACCGCTTTTGCACATTATGTCGCTGAACAGCTGGACAAACCATTGCTTAAAAAACAGGCATCCGACATTCTCAGCGCATGGGTAGGTGAAGCAGAAAAAAATATTGCGGCCATGTTTAATGAAGCTGAAACTGACGATATGGTGCTGCTTGTCGATGAAGTAGACAGTTTTCTCCTGGATCGTGGCTCCTCTAAAAACTCATGGGAGATCACCCAGGTTAATGAGCTACTAGTTCAAATGGAAAGTTTCAATGGTGTATTTATTGCCTCCACGAATTTACTGAATCTTGTAGACGCCGCTTCGTTACGCCGTTTTGATCTGAAGATAAAATTTGATTATATGAAGCGCGAGCAAGCATGGACATTATTTTTGCAAGTGCTGGAAGAGCATGGCTGTAACGCTCAGAGTGAAACGAAGCAATACAAAACAAATTTAGCGCGACTTGATACCCTCACGCCTGGGGATTTTGCGACGGTTGTACGTCAGTCTCGCAGTCTGAATAAAACAATTCACCCATGCTATTTACTGAGTGCGCTGGAAAAAGAATGCAAAGCTAAGCCGGGGGCCGGAAAATCTATCGGGTTCATGGGTTTATAACCCATACTTCATTTTTTTACTCTTGAGCGGGAGCGATGAAAATAAAAAAGATGCGAAGAAATGTGATCTCTGACCTTCTAAGGAATGAAACACAATAACTTATGCAAATGGCGCATAAATTTGGTTTCTATTTGAACGTTCTGATTGCCTACAGGGATGTAAGGAATGAAAATTGAATAACTCTTACAAGTGGCGCTCTGATTTAGTCCGTCTTCGTTCGTTCTGATTGAGCAAAAGTGCAGGAATAGTTGC
>JAADHS010000239.1 GCA_013151745.1 Gammaproteobacteria bacterium
GTGCGTGGCCGGCGGCATAGACCAGCACCGGACGGATACGTTTGCCGCCATCCAGTACCGAATAGCGCATGGCTTCGTGGAGCTGTGCCGGCAAGGTATGGGCGGAGGGCAGAAACTGTTGCAGTGCGGTTTCCACGCGCTGCTGACAATCGGCCAGGAAGCTGTTCAGATCAGTCGGCATCACTGGGTCTGGTGTCATCGGGGAAAGGCTCAAGCCTGGTCTGACCATCCTTTTCCAGCAGGATCTGTACTTTCTGCTCGGCATCTTTCAATGCTGTCTGGCAGGCCCGGGTGAGTTGTATGCCACGCTCAAACTGTTTGAGTGATTCGTCGAGGCTCAGGTCGCCCTGTTCCATTTGTTCGACCAGGCTTTCGAGTTCCGCCAGTGCGGTTTCGAAGTCGGGGGTTTTTTTGCTGCGTTTTACCACGTTGGGCCTCCATAATTAGGGGTCTTACGTTACAAGTGGCTGGCGGGTAGGTCAATTGGTAAATGGTGGTTGAATCCGTCGTGTGTGGGATGCCTTTTCGCCGGCAACGGTTTGTCCATAGAATCCCTTCGGGCTTCATTACGGGTACCTTACCCTTTCGGGTCAAGGCACCCGCTACGCGGGTACCCTGCGCTTCTCGCGACAGGTGGCGCGATCCCAAACTCGCCATTTTCAATGGCTCAAACAGGGATCGCTTCATCCACCTGTCGCTGCGATCGGCTGCACCGACGCCGGCGAAAAGGCATCCCACACACGACTTGCTTTGTGCGTATCGATAAGACAATCGACTTCGGTCGCTCTCGTTATTCCGATGTAGGCTAGAATCTGTACCACTGGTAAGGGTTAGTCTTGGTTCGGCCAGAACATGTCAGTGTCATTCGGAACAATTAAGCTCAGCTCGCAGCATATTTTTCAGCTACCATTTAACAAATGAATCTCGCTATAATCATCAAAGTTAGGCCGTATCTGCATGGCGGTATAAAATAATTTTATAATTAAATCAATAATTGATTTGTATATATCCATCAATAAACGAGCCAATCAAGCGAGCTACTAAATGTCCCAAACCACAGATAATGAAATAAGGAAAGCATTCCACGAAAAAATGCTTGCTTCTCATCATGACTGCCCAAATACAATCGTTATAGACGAACTTGGTGTCGCCCACGGGAAAAATCGAATTGATATCGCTGTAGTGAATGGGTGCATTCACGGGTACGAGATCAAGAGCTCTAAGGACAACCTATCAAGATTCCCGTCCCAGCTAGAGGCATACGAACAGTGTTTCGAAAGACTATCAGTCGTATCTGCTGAAAATCATATAGAGCAGCTTATCCATAAAACCCCTGAGTGGTGCGGAATTATTTTGGCCGAAAAAGGACCCAGAGGCGGTATAAAATTTTCAACAATAAGAAGAAGCAAAAAGAACCCTGATGTTGATATTGAGGCCATGGCTCATTTTTTGTGGAAAAAGGAAGCGATAGAGCTACTCATGAGCCTTGGAGCTGACAAAGATATGCTCAAAGGAGCAAGAACAAATCTTTATAAAAACCTATCTAAATTGATAACAATCCCTGAACTTTCCTCAAGAATTAAGAGTCTATTTATGAGCCGTGAAGAATGGAGAGCTGCTCTGTAACAAAAGTAATGTGATGACTAAATCCGACCTGCTTCCAAGTTGTCATATTGCCACAGCCCTTTGACTCATTAGCTGTATTATAAATTGTTTCATCACCCCAAGAGTACTCAGCTCCCTTATAGAACCCAGATGCGATAACGTCCTTACAGTGCCGTATCATTTGGTGCTCATTCCCCCTAAACGCTCCTCCTTTGCGTATAAACCAAGAATCTTCTGTTGCATATACTACCTTTCCGGCTGGTTTTATAAACCGCATATCCAAGGAAGAATAGCCTGGTAATTCTATGCAGTAATCGCCATACATTGGCGCATTATCTTCACCCAGCTCATCGACAAGAGCCTTATAAAGGCTCCACTCGTGCCTTTGTATAACGTCGCCGGGAGGTTTAACATCGGAAATGTTTATAGATGTTGCGACTACGATTAAAGAACGAAAAGAGTCTAAACTTGCAATTGATTTTATTCTCTTAGCTAAAGCCTTGGCAAATACCCCATACGGCTCAAAGGATTGCGGAACACCTAAATCAATAATTAAATCAATTTCATCATAGTTTAATCTATGAGTTTTTATTATACCCGCTATATGATTGGAAGCATCTGGGTGCATTAGCTCTTCTACCCTCACCCTTAACGCCAAACCGCTTTTTAATTTCTTGTGAGCAGCCTTTATTACAGCCTGATAATTTTTGCTTCGAGAGATGCCAGTTACGGGTATAGGTTCTTGCGCTCTGATATGCAACTCGTCAAAAACATAATTCACAACTGAATCACCATTATCCATAAATTCATCATGCAGGCTTTCGTCTATATCAACAAAAGCTTTTCTACCGCCCCATTTCGATTTGAATTTTTCAGGAAACGGCTCCACCTGCTCGTGCGCTGTCTTTTTCAACCTCCTCTCTTCAAAGTCATATTCGATTGGAGGAATATTCACAAGAGGAATAATTCTGTCTTTAACGAGATCATAAAGCCTGTGCAATGCCTGATACTCAGCCATTCGCCACTTAAGAACCGGAACATATTGAATTGATAATTTATCCATAATTATTCATCAAATAAAATCCGGACCTCTCCACGTCCTATTGAGTCATTCAACAAGGTATAATTATTTCTCTCTTTTCTAATCCTTCCTGCAACAATACTTGGGTGCACGCCTAAACTCTTTGCGTCTATCTCAACAGCTTCTTTCGTCATAGAAAACTTAGACAAGCAATCATCCCAATCGCTCTCCGGAATGAGCGCATTCAAAGCAAACAAATCGGCTTCTTTTTCTATATCATCCTCGCTACCTGATTCATCATTTGTTTCGTCAAAGAAATCCATGCTTAACGAATTAAACAGATGCCGAAATACATGCCCAAGCTCGTGAAACAAAACGAACCAAAAATTATCCAATCTATCATGCCGAAGAGTTAACGCGACCACAGGGTTGCTCGTTTCAAGTAACATAGCCGCTCCGTCAAGGTACGTTCCTTGCAAGTGCTTTTCGACAACCAGTGCAATTCCTTTCGCTGCTAAATACTCTTTGGCTTTTCTTGGTGAATCATCTTCCACACTCAGGTGAACCAACTCTTTTAGCCATGAATCATTAAGCTCGAAATCTGAAACTAATCCATTCTCGTGCTCCTGTCTTGCTTTATCTAGTACACGCGCCTGCCATGCAAGCAATGCGTATTCATTAGGCTTGTTACCACCATGAAACTTCTTTCTATGAAGCGCGGTTACATATTGAGCACCTGCGGCATTCGTAAAGTATTCTTTCACTAATTGAACAGGTGTCTGTTCGTTTTTAGGACTTACCCAACCTCTTTGAATCATTTCTTTTATCGGGAAACTCTTCCAGTCAATAAAACTATCATTTTCCCAAACAAATATAGAATCGCCCGACTCATTTTCGCCACCCCATACTTCTTTAACTGAAACTTCTAGAATATTTGAAATTTCAATTAATCTAGCCAAACTGGCTCCCATATAGTTGCTGGCCTCATACCTCTGTATTTGCTGCATTGTCATTCCAAGCTTTTCTGCTAAATCTTTTTGAGAAAGACCCTTTCCAATACGTGCTTGTATAAGAACCTTTGGCAGGTGGCTTAGATCAGTACATTCTGAATACCGAATTTTCCCCTGCTTAATTAAATCGTATTCGATTACTTGCGATTGAAGGTCGGCAATTTGGCTTTTTAAAGCATTCGCCTGGGCCGCAGCCAGCCATTCAGGCTCACCTCCAACATCTAGTTTTTTCAAAGCATCAAGTAGATTATCTATCTGCTTAACTGTGATTTTATACTGCCGTTCATTGCATATCATATTTGCATCTCCTTTATTGATTCAAAGGATTCGCTTTTAAGATCAATTAATAGAATTCCTTTTTTCTGCCCTGTGAATGTCTCTGTTTGAAAAAAATCTATGAATGCTTGTCCGGTACCAGCATCAATATGAAAAGGGAAAAACTCACCTTTATACTTTGCTTTTTGATTTGCACGTTTGTTGTCAAAATCGAGGAATACTGGATCTAAAAGGTTATGGATCACGCCCCTGTGGTCCCAACATGCATCATAATCACCGGGTATTGGTTTTCCGGTGACGAAGCTGCCATCCAAATACATGTACTGAACATTGGCTTCCGCCAAAGTTTTTGCAGCACGCATCAACCCATTAAATAAATCGCGCCGATGAGGATTAATGGCGAAACATTCACGAACTTCAGCTAACCATGCAGGATGCACCCCGGGAGGCAAAACCTTCCATGGAGCGCCAGACAATTCCTTTAGGCTAGGTATCATAACACAACAATAATGTTGTGTTCACAACAAGTCAAGCGTTAATCACCTATTTTCTCAGGCATCGAAAATTGAAATAGGATTAGATAGATTTCCAATGTTACTAATGGCGGCCACAATCATTAAGGGCTGTTTCAATTAAAGGTCGCTTTGGGACCAGGCTGTGTAAAAACTCAAAACTAGCGTGAAACAAGGGGTACCAAAACCACTTCTCACATGCCGATCACAGCTCTACAGCTTCTGGCGGAGTCGGTTTTTTGCGAGGCGTCTTGCAGTCAGGGTTTTCACATAGCCTGGGTCGTTTCCAGAAATGCACACTGGTAATTTTTCCATGATCCCGAGCATGGATTCCTGTCTGCGCCGGAAAACCTCGACAAGCCAGCGCGACCACCACAATAACCGATTGACACACACAGACTGCTGCGCTAAATTCTCCAACCAGTTTAGACTC
>JAADHS010000280.1 GCA_013151745.1 Gammaproteobacteria bacterium
TTGTAATCCTTTGTGGCTACATGGCGCTAATATTTATAATGTAGTCGTCAACAAGATCGCTTATATATACCACAGGAGACGACTATGTTGATTTCATACATAAAAACAACCGCCGGGTTTACTTTATCGTTAAATATTAACGTTACTCACTTTATTAAAGTCCTCTACCGCTTTAAATTATATTGTTATTTCATCAAACATTTCGCAACACACTTACTCATGCTTTTTTCTTGATTTGCAGGAAAATCGTTTTAATCAAGCGCATCCTCTTTTTGTATGGTTCACCAGGACTCTGGTGAAAAGTCTGAAAATATTGGTGCTTAAGCAACCAAAACACGCACTTTTCGCAGTACCGTATTCAATACTTCATCTAGTACTTTCTCAGTAAAACGTGCGCCCCTTGAATCAAAATCAATCGTTATAAATTGAATGTCGTCTATGTAAAACATGCCTCATTCAGAAAGATGACATTAAGATTTCTCAGGGTTTTTTCCCTGTGCAACACATAGCAGACCTTAAGCAGGTTTCTCTAGCATTAATAAAATCCGTAATAACGGACATTAACGGTCACCCTGATAAATGACAGGAGGGCAAAAGGCAAGACTTGACCCTGTATCTCTAGTGTATCTCTAGTGTATCTCTAGTGTATCTCTAGTGGCGTGTTAGCGATATGGTCAGCCCGGCATGATCCAAAGTTCACCCTGCAACTGAAAAAATCTGGTTTTAAGGTTGAAACCAAAACCGTCAGGACGCATAAAGGTAAAGGTAGTCGTCACACTATTTATTTGGCGAGGAGATAAGTGGGGGCACTCTAACCTGACCCTGTGTTTCTATGTTTTCTGGCTGCCGCCATAAATCTGGTAGAATACTTAAACTTTTTTGCAGAAAATACACGTGTTACTTAATCAGATTAAGATTGCTCCTTACTCACTTTTCCTGACCAATAAGTTTGGTCTTAAACTGAGAAAGGTGAACGATGCTGCTGAAGTCACTAAGCTTCGGCTGGAATATGCTGAAACCCTGTTGTCGCGCTTAAATATTAGCGTAGAAGTTGATGGTGCAGAAAAGGTTGACCAGGGTGGTCAATATCTTATCATTTCTAATCATCGAAGCATTATCGACCCTTTGATTGTCGAAATGGCGCTTAAGAATAAAGGCATTAATAGTTTATGGATTGCTAAGAAAGAACTCTATAATTCATTTTTCTTTGGCACATTTACGCGTAATGCAGGCACTATATTACTGGATAGGGATTCAAAGAAAATGAACTTGTTCTTTAAAGAGATCAAGACGAAGGTTGCACAGGGGTATTCAATCAGTATTTTTCCTGAAGGTACGCGTAATAAAGATGATGCGCTACTGTCTGAGTTCAAAGAAGGTGCTCAAATAATAGCAATGAAAAACATGTTGAAGATATTACCCGTATTTATTAAAACTAATACCAATGAAGTTTTAATGGAAGCAATCAAAAATAACACCAACGATCTTAAAGTGACTATAGAAATTGGTGACTTGATTGACTACAAAGACCGATCTAGAACATTGAAAGAATCTTACAGACTACGATTTAACCTTTAAGCGACTAAAAGTCTATGAACTCAGACTCGCAACAAAACGCAACTTAAGTAACAGAGGCCAGAGCACGATTATTACTAAATATTTGAGAGCAGAGTAAAACGTTAATTTACATACATTTTTAATTAGCCCCCTGATTCCCCTTTAATAGCTTTGGATTAATCGTGATCTGGCCCCAAGTATATACCTGTCTCCAGGATTGCTACGCCCATCCCTGGGTTAATCGATTGATTTATCCTGTAACCCCTTTAATTCAGTTAAGGTGTAAAATGCGCTATGAAATTTCCAAAACGCATCCAGCCGTTGATTGATGATGGCCTGGTGGATGAAGTCATTAGCCAGTTGATGAGCGGCAAAGAAGCCACGGTTTATGTGGTGCGCTGTGGGGCCGATATCCGCTGTGCCAAAGTGTACAAAGATGTCAATAAACGCAGCTTCAAAAAAGCTGTGGAGTACCAAGAAGGTCGCAAGGGCCGCAATAGTCGCCGCGCCCGCGCCATGGAGAAGGGTTCCAAATTTGGCCGTAATCAGCAGGAAGAAGCCTGGCAAAATGCCGAAGTCGATGCGCTCTATCGTCTGGCCAATGCCGGCGTACGTGTGCCTAAACCCTACGGTTGTTTTGACGGTGTCCTGCTGATGGAATTGATCACCAATGACGAAGGCCATGTGGCCCCGCGCCTGAATGATGTTTCCATGACCACCGAGTTAGCGCTGGCAGACCACGCCGTTGTTATGAAATACGTGATGCACATGCTTTGCGCCGGTATCGTGCACGGCGATCTGTCAGAATTTAATGTGCTGGTCGATGATTATGGCCCGGTCATTATCGACCTGCCGCAGGCGGTGGATGCTGCGGGCAATAACAATGCGAAGGCTATGCTGGAACGCGACGTTAACAACATGACTGCCTATTACGGCCAGTACGCACCAGAATTGCTCGGCAGCAAATACGCCAGCGAAATCTGGGCACTTTTTGAAGACGGCGAATTACATCCAGATGTCAAACTAACCGGGCAGTTTGAGGAAAGTACTGAAGCTGCTGACGTTGATGTAGTAATGCAGGAAATTAAAGCGGCATTTGCCGAAGAGCAGGAGCGCCAGGAGCGTATGCGTGAAGCAGCAGGGTTATAGTGGTGGTTTTATTTTCCCATACATTCCTCTAATCTAACACCAGCTACCGTGTGAAACAATAACGTGAAAGAATGTAACCAGTGTGGCAAATGTTGCATCAAATACAGCAACGGCGGTCTAACGACATCGGCCAGCCAAATCGACTATTGGGATAACTACAGGCCTGAAATAGTTAAATACGTTAAAAACGGCAACATCTGGATGGATCCAGACACGGGTAAACAGATAGAACTATGCCCGTGGTTAAGGAAAGCGCCCAGGCAAAATAAATATACCTGTGACATTTATTTCGATCGGCCTGATGATTGTCGATTTTACCCTTCGACGCTGGATGAAATGGTGGCGGATGGCTGTGAGATGATAGAAGAAAAAGATTTATCACATCCGAAGCAGGGGCAGAAGGCGCTGGATATTATTATGCAAGATAGCCGGCAGGTCTTTGAGCAATAGTGGACTTCTGGGCGTTCCCTTTAAGAAATTAAAAGAGTTATGAATCCTGCAAAATCTGTATCGGATTAGTTAATCCAAAAAGCCCGGAGAATGTAGCTTCTGTGTTGCGTGCTGCGGGTAACTATTGCGTCAATAACGTTTTTTATACCGGTACACGTTACCCGCGCGCGGCCAGGCTTAATCCGTGCACGGTTGATATGAGTCATAAGGTAAGCAAAGACATTGCACTTACAGGCGTTGAACATCTGATTGACGACACGCCTGATGATTTAGATATTGTATGTATTGAATTTGCTGAAAATGTGATTGCCTTACCTGCATACCGGCACCCGCACGATGCTTTATATGTTTTCGGCCCGGAAGACGGTACCATCAGTCAGAGTATTATCAACAGGGCCGCTGCAGTTGTTTACGTACCGACGGTTGGTTGCATGAATTTGGCCGCCACGGTGAATGTTGTTTTATATGATCGACTGGCAAAGTCTTCTAATGATTTCTCCAGCAGCCTTGAAGGCAATCGATTGATTCGTAAAAGCTGGGATATTAATAATTGTTTGAAGCTTGGTTAAGATAAGCCTGTAAGGCCTGTTTATTTTTTAAAACATATCTGATTCAGACATACTGTTGAAACCATTCACCATATTCAAGGATGAAATATAGCACGCTTATCCCGACTCTGTTTGTCCGGAATAGCACAACACATAATCCAACGAGGGAATGATAGACAAATCTGTTACTGTCCTGCTATTCAGATCGGGTGTCATAACTAATTATCAACGTAAAGTAAGAAAGGCGAGATATGTTACAAACTATCGTTAAAAAATGGCTCCGGGATAAAAATTCTGGTTTTCTCGATAACGGGAATGGTCCAGACATTATGGTAGACAAGGCCGACCTTGTTAACTGTGAATTTTTAAAAGTTGGTGTGATGGTTGAATTTGAATGTCACGCAGATAAGCGAGGTTTGATCGCTAAAAAAGTTAAGCTTTTGCAGCAGAACAAGTCGAACAGCCAAAAAAATAAAGGAAAGCGCAACACTAAGGAATTTCGCCCCGG
>JAADHS010000087.1 GCA_013151745.1 Gammaproteobacteria bacterium
ACGAAAATATTAAAACGTTCAGGGCTGCTTGTATCAATTTCTTCAAGAATATTGATCAATATGCTGATGAAATCACTTCTCTAATGAGCGGTGGATTTGAAATCGATTACACCTAAATCCCAATCGCTACGGGTATATTTCCAATATTACCCTATTTTTTTTGCTTATGGTTTGGCAAACGGATAAAAGCGCGAAAACTTAACGTAAGTTAAAATTTCCCTTTTGTTTACACTGTAAGGCATAACGAATGCCCTCATAAAAATCAATAACTTATTATATTAACCAAGAGAATGGACACTACTCAACAGACATTTCCAAATCATCCAAAATTGCATCCAACCCCGCTTGTGCGCATTCCTCATCGATTTCGCCTGACGAACCGGACACACCGATGCCGCCAAAAATAGTACCCGCAGCCGTAATAGGTAAACCACCACGAGCAATCAGAAGCCCCTTGGTTTTCGGCACACCATAGGCACCTTTAAAACGGTCCTGCAAATCCCCCGTGGATGAATTAAAAGACATGGCGGTATAGGCCTTGTCACGACTAATGGAAATCGAAAGATCCATGGCCAGCACATCTCGCAATACCACCTGTGAATGACCGCCACGGTCAACAATCGTTACGGTGATTTGCGCGCCTTTTTTGCGACATGTTGCAATACTGGCCTGGGCTGCTGTCAGTGCAGTATCCAGCGACATACGCGCAATGTTGACGGTAACAGGCTGCTCATCAGCAAAACTGGTACTCACGAAAAACATAAACAATACAAACGGCAAGCCATAATAAATTTTCATTAATTTTTTCTCCCTCTGTTAAACAGTGGCATTGTGCTGCTGCGACTCTCAGGTCGCCATGAGTATATTGTCAGATAAACGTAGGGTGGGCACGTCATTTGTGCCCACGGGTTGCAGGAAACCTTTGCGGATTAGCGCGTGGGCAAAAAAACGTGCCCACCCTACGGGTTATTTTTTATGACGATCATCACGACTGACGAGAGCAGCATCCGTTGCCAAACCAAAAAACCGTCCCTGCTGTTGCCACAGGTGGATGTCCACACTGCCTTGCAACACATGCTGTTCTTTAATCCGTGCTAATTTTTCCGTCAGCTCCGTTACATAAAGCGTTGATACTGCTCCGCTGACGCGATTGCGCACTTTAAGTTGTGCGGCAAGACCACCCTGGATAGAACAATAACGTCCGCCCACCAGTTGAAAGTCACGCTGGATATCAGCGGGCAAATTCAAAGGAAAATCCAGGCGCTGCATGGCCACTCGCAATATCTCCGGCTGCGTTTCCCTATATTCCGCATCCAGCTTTTTATTGTGATTCATGGCGATTTCTTCCAACACCAGTGCTGTCAGATTGCTTTGATGAGACTGTTGGTGATAAAAAAATTGAACCAGCATCACCATTACGAGTAACGAAGCAACCCAGGCCAGCCCTGCCACCGGACGACGAAGCCAGGGTATAACCAACGGGTTTACCGGTTTTTCAGCGTTTACTTGCGCGAGCATACGCTCCACACTATCTGCCGACAAAGACTTGCTCTGATAATATTCTTTGAGATTCGTGCTGAGTTTATCGTTATCTTGCGTGTTCATGGCATCACTCGCTTTGCCTAAGCGTGACGACAGCGTCGCCCTGATTCAGGGCATTCACCAGTTTTTTCCGGCCACGCTGAATCAGGCTCAATACGGTGTTGCGCGAGCGTTCGGTTAGTTCAGCAACCTCCGCTGCGGTATAACCTTCGACCAAGTGCAGATATATTGCTTCACGCTCCTCCACTCTGAGGATGGACAGGCTGCGCTCCAGCCATTGAATGTCCATGGCAATTTCCTGTTCATTACCCGGTGCATCACGCAAATCAGCCCTTTCCGACAGTTCATCCAGCGGCTCCAGCACCACCAAGCGGTTGCGTCGATAACGATCAATATACAAATTACGCAGGGTCACAAAAAACAGGGATTTATTCCACGACTGTTCGCGACGTGCCAGCTTGAGCCAAGCCTCCTGTACCAGATCTTCCGCCTCGGCGTGCTGATGCGTCAGCGAACACGCATAACGAAATCCGCTCTGTAGCAAAGCTTCGAGGTTGTCATCTATATCCACTGTTTCGCAACCCTTATGTGCCCACAAAAGAACCCCGTATGATTCAGACGGACCTCTATATCATAGACGAATGGCATGCCTTATTGATTGCATGTAGAGAAATTAAATTTACATAATATCGAAAAAACTTAGCGTAAAGTGGGCACCGCCCACCCTTGTATAGTTAAACTCAGTACTCAATGAGGTTATTTAAGAGTACGATAACGATATATCTGGGAAGGTCGTTCTGCCTGGTGACAACGATGACAGACGAAGCATTCGATATTGTTAACGGATTTTTAGTTTGGTTCTTCAAAAAAGGCCGAAAAAGAGAGTTAGTGCCTATTAACAGAGAAATGGCTCATATGAGTGGCTTATATTAATTGCAGGCCATCATTTCCTGATCGATAATTATTTCCCATATGCCGTTTTTCACTGCTATTTTTTCTAAAGTATCTCACTCCACCTGACCCCTATCTTCCCCTGAATTCACTTCGTTAGCTGAGATTTGTTCAACCCTAAAGTGGGCGTATCAACTTGACTTGAGGAAAATATGTTTTATATTTACCTAAATCTCTTGTTATTAAATCAAACCTAGAAACTGATGCATGTGCACCAATAAAAAAATCGGGCAATGGAGAGGTTTTTTTTCCTTTGCTTCTTCTGTACTTAAGAAATATTTTTCCTGTAAGAAACAGCGCCTCACGAGGCATTTCCAGAACCTTTATACCGATCTGAGAAATAGCGCTGTCAACTTCTTCTATATTTTCAAAGCCTATTGAGACCTCTGTATAAACAATGGAGTTAATGTACAGTGTATTAGTTTGGCTATATCTCTCCAATATACTTTCAGACCAATCTGCCCAATTAGCGTCATCAGTGAACAAGTCTAGTAACACACATGAATCAATAAGAACTCCATTCATGATGACTCCCTTGTTAGCCTCATGATTTCATCAGTGGACATTTCGGCCGTCGCTATACCTCTGAGTTTTCTAAATTTTCCTGTTATGTGAGGCTCCTCTGTTTTAACTATATAAAACCGTCCACTATCTTCAATAAAATCTATTTCAGTTTCAGGAGCTATACCTAAAGCCTCTCTTACACCTCTTGGAATAGTAACCTGCCCTTTCGTTGTAACTCGCATAAATTCATGCCTCGCATCGAATGTAATACCAGTATAGTATTACATTCAAAGAAATACAACGTGTCAACTAATGTTTGAAAGAAGTTTTGGGGTCAGGTCTTGTTTCTTGCTTTTTCAAAATCACGTATGATTCGACTCACCCAAGAGTAATGTAACCCAAAAAATATTCCGATTTCCTCCATACTATAACCACCGCTTTGATATGCAAAAGCAATTGCTGTGTTTCTATCCGAATAGTTCTGTTTATAAAAACTTAACGGCTTTGGCCGTTTGCGTTTTTGTGTCGCGGGTATTTCGCTTAGCGCTGTCTCCGACGATATTTTACGTTGCATATCCTCTACAAATTTTTCGGTCCCCAGGAAAATTTGATTTTTCAACTCTTCCCAGGGCGAGGGGTGATTTTTACCCTCTGCAACAAATGCTTTATAACCTGTCACTGCCGTTTTCTTTTGTTTGGCAAATGCCGATAAAATCCAATCGGTATGAAGCCATCCGGGAGGGGCTGTTTGGCCTGTTGTAGCTCGGTAGCTACTCCAGGGCCAATCTTTGGCGGATCTAACCATTCCCGCTCTGACAGGGTTCAGCACTATATAGCGAGCCAGTTCCAGAAGATGCGAGTCCTTTTGGACTAAGATTGCTTTATAACGCCCTTGAAACACATGCCCAACACGGGCGTGATTTTTGTTAAATCGTTGTGTGTAAACACCGTTTAAATGGCGCATTCCCTTCGATAAATTTCCTTCTGGGGTTTCAACCAACAGGTGATAATGGTTACCCATTAAACAATAAGCGTGGATAACCCAATTAAAACGCTTACAGACTTCAAAAACGACACTGTAGTAATCTCTTCTATCTTTATCGTCTCGATAGATCGCTTCCTGCGCATTTCCTCGCGAGGTGACATGATAAAGCGCTCCAGCATATTCAATTCGTAAGG
>JAADHS010000077.1 GCA_013151745.1 Gammaproteobacteria bacterium
TAATAAGTCCTGATACCTACAGGTATTAAGAAGATCTAGACCATTCATACTCACTAAATATTTTTTAGTAAGGAGAAGCAAAATGGCAAGATTAAGAATTCAAGATTCTGGACGAGGGCTAAACGAAAGAGATCGTGAACAAATTAGGCGATCATTCTGAGATGCGCTAAGGATTGCAAGTTCTGTGAAAGACGAGATAAATGATATTTGGAATCAATCAGGGCGAGTTCGAAAACGTCGTAAAAGACGAAGAAACGCATGGTCAACACATGAAAACTTCACGACTTGGTTCGGTACCAGTAGACGCCATATTCTGATAAGAAGAGTCAGGAGGAGAATTCATAAAATACATCGCTGGCTTGATAGTGCCCGTATTGTTGTTATAGCAGAAGGTGCCAGAGACAGACTCTATCGAGAAACTAATACTATTGCTTTTGCCACTGTTCCCCGCCGTCCTTTAAAAGTCCATTTATGCCAGCCATGGTTTTCGCTTAACGATTCAAGAAGAGCTGCGGTTATTATCCACGAACTGGTACATGAACTGGGGTTTCGACACCCTGAAGGTGCGACTTCTGCAGTGGCTGCTCTTGCGCTCGCCAGGAGAAATTCACGTAAGGCTAGAAGAAGCCCAAAAAACTATAAGAGCTTGTATGAGTTGTACTTTTAGGTAGAGATATAAAGCTAACAAAATGCTCCAGTGGACGGATCAAGTGTTATTTTTTGTGTATATTGCAAGCTCCATTTTACACAAAAACCCACCACTTTAGCCTGCCGCTGAGAATGGCGTTATGCTAAATACGAAATAAATGTTCAATACTAAAAAATCATCAAAGGGTAAAGGTTATGGCAACGACAAAAAGTGGGAAATATTGGGTAACTTGGGCAAATACACATGCTAAAAACAGCTCTAAAATTAATGATCTTGATGCTACATTTAAACCAAAAGTAAAGGATTTTATTAAGGCGCTAGAGGACGGTGGAGCAACGGTTAAGATTAAAGCAACGAAAAGAAACAAGAAGCGTGCTTACCTGTTCCATTGGAGCTGGAAAATATATTTAGGGAAATGTAAGGCTTCTGATGCCACGAAGCTGGCAGGAGTTGATATTAAATGGGATCATGGCGATGCGGCAAAAAGTAAAGCGGGAGCTAAGGAAATGGTCACGGGCTTTAACTTAGCGGTTCCGCCAAAAAGCGTATTTGCACCCAGCATGACATCCAATCATATCTCCGGTAAAGCCATAGATATGGAGATAACCTGGAAAGGAAAAATTAAGGTAAAAAAGAAGGATGGTACTGAAGTTTTTGTTGATTTTAAGTCTAATGTGAAATTAAATACCATTTTGCACTCTATCGGTGCATCTTATGGTGTCAAAAAACTGGTCAAAGATGCGCCGCATTGGTCGTCTGACGGGAAATAAATATGACTAAATTTGTAGTATTCGTAGGTCTGGCTATGACAATGGTAGGCTGTAATAGCCTAGTTGAGAAAGACACTCAAACAAAGGTATTAACAAAGCATGTAGGTTGGTTTTATGATCGCTGCTTGGTGATTAAAGCTCCCAACTTGCCTATGGGAACAGTTGTGACTCTGGTCGATGTGGAGGCCACGAAAAATATGCTTCGTTCTAAAATAATTGCCCCGGCAAAAAATGCGGATGAATGCTCTCCCCTTGCTGACGATAGAAAAGATGTGAATTCTGAAGATGGAAAAAGTTTTTATTTAATATCAAAACCAACTCAGGCGGAGACCACATTTAATTTTGGTATAGCAGTGGTACTTGATGGTCAGAATGACTCGCTGCCTATTTTAGAAACGTTTGATTTGAATAATGACGGCACACTGGATTCATTTTCTTTTTGTGCGACGTCAGAAGGTATTAGTTTTGATGTATGGAGTGCGACTCCGTATAAGAGTAAAAATATTTGGAATGGGTACTATTACCTAGGCTATGATATTGAGTCAAATTGTCCCGAGAGGTGAATAAATTCTTCGGTTATTTTTTTAATCGATAAAAACAGAGGAGGCACAATATTTAATTTGTCCGCTTACAGACTTAAACCTACCCCCTTTTTTCATTTAGTCATTGGATGAATATCATTGTAATTAAGTATTGTATCCCTTTTTATTTACGCTGCTTGAGGCTGGGCAGCTCACTACATACTGTCTAACGTGACCGGTGTTACAAAACCGGGTGGTTTGACTGCAAGCACGGCACAATTGATCTGGTTGAGGATCGTTTCTGCTGTGTTACCCATGAAGAGTCCGGCCAAACCGGTGCGGGCTACGGTACCCATGACGACAAGATCGGCGTCAATCCGTCTGGCTTGTGCCGGAATTTCCTTGCGCGCATTACCCTGGCGAAGATGAAGCTGTGGTGACAGATAATCGTAAGCCTCCGCACCGATCCAGTTGCGCAACTTGCCGCTCAGCCGTTCAAGCTGTGCCCGCCGTTCACGCTGTTCACGATTCACATTGGCGGCGACTTGTGCTTCGGACAAATCGCTGCTGAATACTCTTATCAAGCTCTCCGTTATGGGTTTCCAGGCATGAATTACGTGCAATTCAGCGAAATCGGACAGCACTATTGAACTCGCGAGCTCCAAGATAAGCCGGTTCAGATCATTTTCCCCGCCGTCTTCCCGCCATGAGTCAAAATCAACTGCGGCCATCACCCGGCTGTAATTGGGTTTTTCCTCTGGCAACATGATCCACACTGGACACGGACACTTGCGTAACAGGTGCATATCATCGCTGCTGAATAACCGGTCTTGCCAATCTTGGATTTCAGCGCTTTTAATCACCAAGTCACACCCATTGCGCAGTATTTCTCGAATAATTTCCAGAAACGGCGTACCAATCAACACCCGGGTTTGTATGTTAATCCGCTGGCGGTAGGGTTCAATCAGGGAGTCCAGTTCTTGTTTACGTGCATTAACGATTGCCGCTTGGAGGTCTACAAAGATCGGGGTGTCTCCCGGCATTCTAATGTCGACCGTTACGCTTTCGACCACATCGATAATCGTCAGGTTTGCCTGGTTGTTTTCAGTTAGCGTGGCTGCGCGTTCCAGCGCGGGGTTGTGTCCCGCCCCTGACGTTACCACGCAAAGAATATTATTGAATCTCTTCATTTCGTTCGCCTCCGTTGGATGGAGGCAAAGAGGTACCGAATATTGCGGACACTCTTTGCTCTACCATTTTGGTTTCGGTATTGCTCCTGTTTTCCATCATGGTTGCTTGTCGATTACGCCAAACAGATTATCAACAGCCTCCGAAGCCGCATCGGCGTAAGGAAGTAACACTAGGTCGGCACCCGCCTGCTTTAATTGTTTGGCGCAAGTGGTGGTGTGGGCTGTTACCGCCACTTGCCCTTTGTAACCATGATCACGCAAGCCATGCAGCAAGGCGAAATTAATGGACTTTTCTCGCAAACTGCTCAAAACCCAACGTGCCTGCTCAAGCGGCAAGCTGGCGAGAAATTCCGGGTCTTCAGCATCGCCGTAATACACCTCATAACGGTTTTCTTCCTGTCCGTGTATCAGGTTGGGATCGAAATCGACCCCGAGCACTCGGTAGCCGCGTTGCTCCAGCTCTCGCGCAATCCTTGTGCCGAACCGTCCCAGCCCAAACAGGATGACATCAACCTTGTGTCGCTCCATATACTGATCTTGAGCTTCTTCCCTGTATGCCCGTTTACGCTCGAACAACCCCAACCAGGGGGAAAGTCGCTCGTAGAGGAGGTGGGAGTACAGAATCATGTAAGTAGAGGCACTGATAGTAATCAAGCCCACTAGAGTGATGAGACCCATGGTGTCGGCGTTAATATGGCCCAGGCTCAGGCCCAATGCTCCCAAGATCAGGGAAAACTCGCTGATCTGCGCCACTGTCAAACCGGCCAGAAAGCTGGTGCGTTTACGGTAACCCATGACACCCAGGATGATCATTACGATTAACGGGTTACCCAGAAGCACAAACAACGACAGCAGAATGGCCGGTACTACCTGTGCATCGAGTGTTGCCAGATCCAGCCCGGCACCCAGGTCGATGAAAAAAAACAGCAACAGAAAATCCCGCAGACTCACCAGGCGCGAGCCAATAGCCTCGC
>JAADHS010000062.1 GCA_013151745.1 Gammaproteobacteria bacterium
AATGCCTTCCAGAGCTGGTAAGCTTGTGCGACTTCGCCGGCTATTTTACTGTTCATTGCTCGTATATCGAGCAGGGTTCTTTGTGTGTCTGCCTGGGTGAGGGATTGATGTTCGTGCTGACCATGGATTTGTATCAAGTGACGCCCCAGGTGACGTAATTCCTGTACGGGTACTGTACTGCCATTAATGTAGGCGCGTGAGCGGCCTTCTTTGCTGATGGTGCGGCGAAGAATGCAGTCGTTATCGTAGTCCAGGTCATGCTCAATCAGCCATTGTTTTGTCATTGTTTGTTTCTTGATGTCGAAATTTAGAATGATTTCTGCGCGTGCTCCGTATCTTCCTATAGAATGAGCATCGGCACGATCTCCCAGTGCCAAATGGCATCAATGACGATGGATTTTCCTGCGCCTGTTTCGCCACTGAACACAGTAAAGCCTGACTTAAGTTCTAGTTCCAGGTTTTCGATGATGGCAAAATTTTTAATGTGAAGGTGCGTTAACATTTGCTTAACCCCAGCCTAATTTGGCGCGCAGGATTTCAAAATGGTTATGATCTGCCGGATGGATTAAGCGTAGCGCCTTGTTTTTTTTGCTAATCACTATTTTATCGTGGTCATGTAGTGCAATGCTGACTTGTCCATCGCAGGCCATTTGTGCGTGATCATAAAAGCACTCTCGAATATCGAGCACAATCGTGCTGTCCCCATTGACAACAATCGGGCGATTGCTTAACGTATGAGGGCAAATAGGGACGAGCAGTATCGCGTCCATTGAGGGGTGAATCAAGGGGCCGCCACCGGATAAGGCATAGGCTGTTGAGCCGGTGGGTGTCGAAACAATAAGGCCGTCGGAGCGCTGGCTATTGACGAATTGATCGTTGATGTAGGTATCAAACTCGATCATTCTAACGGTATTCCACTTATGCAAAATAACATCGTTGAACGCGTTACTTTCGCTGATGCGTTCGCCATCGCGTAGCAACTCAGCATGCAACAGGCTGCGTTCTTCAATTTTAAAGTTACCATTGAATATTTCATCGAGACGTTCAAGCAAATTGTTGGGTGAAATATCAACGAGAAACCCCAGTCTGCCTTCGTTGACTCCGACAAGAGGGATGTCGTAGTCGACGAGGTTACGTGCCGCAGTTAAAAAACTACCGTCGCCACCGACGACGATCGCAATGTCACAGTGGTTGCCGATCTCGGTGAAATCTCCGGGTGTCACTTCAGGTCGGGCTAACAACAGGGCGGTTGCTTCACTGGCAATGATCTTGATTTCTTTCTCCGCAAGGTAGTCAACCAGGCGAGGCAAGGTGTTGTTGACAATGAGATCATTCGTTTTGCCAATGACGCCAACGGTGTTGATGATTTTGTTCATGCTTGACTTCCATTGCCGTAACTTATTTGTGGGAAATTCAAATTACTGATAATGGATTATAGAACGAAGCGCCGCTTTTGGGGCAGCTTGTTTTTACCGATTCGTAAGGTTTTATTCATAATTGCTTTAGCACTCAGTAAAAAAGAGTGCTAAAATTCGGGCGTTACTTGCTTTGCTTATGACTTTTTGAATGGTTTGGTCTGTAATAATGAACTGACGTATGATGTGAAAAAACGAAATCAAACACAGGCTGACAATGGAATAGAGCTGAACGAGCGAGCGCGTCGATTATTGAAGTCGCTCATTGAAAATTACGTACGAGAAGGGATGCCCGTTGGTTCAAAGGCATTAGCGAAGGATTCAGGTCTGGATCTCAGTCCGGCGACCATTCGCAATGTAATGATTGATCTTGAAAAACTGGGTCTTGTCAGTTCTCCTCATACTTCAGCAGGTCGTATTCCCACAAGTAAGGGTTATCGCATATTTGTTGATAGTTTGATTACGGTAAAGGCGCCTTCTGAAGGAGATTTGGCGCAATTACGTGCAGAGCTCAATGTTACAGAGTCGGTTGATCGATTGATGAGTTCTGTGAGTAGCGTTTTATCAGGCATGACCAGCATGGCTGGGGTCGTTTTGGTTCCTCGTCGTGATTATACGTCACTTCGCCGTTTGGAATTTTTGCCCTTATCTGAAGGGCGTGTATTGGCCATATTGGTTGTTAATGATCATGAAGTTCAAAATCGTGTTATTCATACGTCAAAAAATTACACGGAAGCAGAATTACAACAAGCTGCAAATTATTTAAATACCCTATTTGCGGGCTCAGATATTCGTCAGGTTCGCCGTTCCGTGTTGCAAGACATGGTGTCAGTAAAAAATAGTGTAAATTTAGCGATGCAAACCGCCATTGATATGGCCGATCGTGTGTTTGACCAGGATGAAAATGACCCGGCAGACTATGTTTTGACCGGGCAGACAAATTTGATGCATTTTTCTGATTTGGCTGATATTGACAAATTGAAGCAACTCTTTGATGCTTTTACTGAAAAAAGAGATATTTTGCATCTATTAGATGAGTGTTACAGTGCGCAAAGTATGCAAATATACATTGGCGAGGAATCCGGTTACCAGGTTTTGGGCGATTGTAGTGTCGTGACTGCACCCTATGAGGTTGATGGGCAAATTTTGGGTGTGTTAGGCGTGATTGGTCCGACTCGCATGAATTATGAGCGTGTTATTCCGCTTGTTGATTTGACTGCAAAAATGTTGGGTACAGTATTGAATCAGCGAGATTAACCCCCATATTTTTGGCAGGCTGCTTATTACAATATATATTTAGAACGAGGAAAGGCGATGAGTGCAAAAGAAAGTGTAGCGAATGATGAGGCGGGAATCCGTGAAGAGCAAATTGTTGATGCCGCGCCGGTTGATCATTCTGAAGCACCCGATAATAACGTGCCACCACAGGCAGAAAATAGCCCTCTGGAAGCTGAGCTGATAGATCAATCGGATTTGAGTTATGAAGAAATGATTGCCGCATTAGCCTCTGCAGAAAAGCGAGCCGATGAGGCTAAAGAACGGTTGTTGCGTGTGCATGCTGAGATGGAAAATTTACGTCGACGTACCGAGCGTGACCTTGGCAATGCGCATAAGTACGCATTAGAGAAAATAGCCAATGAGCTGCTTCCAGTGAAAGATAGTCTGGAAATGGGTGCAGCATCAAATGCCGGCGATGATGCCAATATAGAAAAGCTCGCCGAAGGCATCAATTTAACGTTGACGATGTTGTCGAATGTTATGCAAAAACATGGAATTACAGAAATCAATCCCGTTAGTGAAAAATTTAATCCCGAGTTGCATCAGGCCATGTCCGTTCAAGAGATGAGCGGGGTAGAACCCAATACCGTCATCACAGTATTTCAAAAAGGGTACTTATTGAACGAGCGCTTGATTCGCCCTGCTATGGTCGTGGTTTCCAAAGCGGGGAATGGTGGGGATACGGAAAATACAAAATTGGATGAAATGGCTTGAATTAACAAACGGCCATCCCCATGTTAGTGGATAAGCATAGTTAGATTCAAAAGTTGATACGGAGAAAGTAAACGATGGGCAAGATTATTGGAATAGACTTGGGAACCACCAATTCATGTGTGGCTGTTTTAGAGGGGGGCAAACCTCGCGTTATTGAAAATGCTGAAGGGGATCGAACCACGCCCTCAATTGTTGCGTTTGCTGATGATGGTGAAGTTTTGGTTGGGCAAGCTGCAAAACGTCAAGCAGTAACCAATCCGACGAATACCTTGTTTGCCATCAAGCGACTCATTGGTCGTCGTTTTTCAGACGATGTGGTGCAGCGTGATATAAAAATGGTGCCCTATACAATTATCGGAGCCGAGAACGGTGATGCTTGGGTTGAGGCGCAAAACAAAAAAATGGCGCCACCTGAAATAGCCGCTCGTATTTTAATGAAAATGAAAAAAACGGCTGAAGATTATTTAGGCGAAGCGGTTACCGAAGCGGTAATTACGGTTCCTGCTTATTTTAATGACTCTCAGCGCCAAGCCACCAAAGACGCGGGTAAAATAGCGGGGCTGGAGGTTAAGCGAATTATCAATGAGCCCACCGCAGCAGCGCTGGCTTATGGTATGGATAAAAAACGAGGGGATTCAAAAATAGCCGTATATGACTTAGGGGGCGGTACATTTGATATCTCGATTATTGAGATTGCTGAAGTCGATGGCGAGCATCAATTTGAAGTGTTATCCACCAATGGCGATACTTTCCTGGGTGGGGAAGATTTCGATTTACGCTTGATCGAATACCTTGCGGCTGAATTTAAAAAAGACAGCGGGGTTGATGTCCATAATGATCCTCTCGCCCTGCAACGTCTAAAAGAAGCGGCAGAAAAAGCAAAAATAGAACTGTCTACTGCACAACAAACTGAAATAAATTTACCATATATTACAGCGGATGCTTCGGGCCCCAAACACTTGAATATGAAGCTCACTCGAGCAAAGCTTGAGTCTTTAGTGGAAGAATTGGTTGAGCGTACTATTGAACCTTGTCGTGTTGCTCTGAATGATGCCGGGCTCAATACTTCGGAAATCACCGATGTCATTTTGGTCGGAGGACAGACCCGGATGCCGAAGGTACAAAAAACGGTAGAAGCTTTTTTTGGCAAAGAGCCACGTAAAGATGTTAACCCTGATGAGGCCGTTGCTGTGGGCGCATCGATTCAAGGGGGCGTGTTAGGCGGCGATGTTAAAGATGTCTTGTTGCTGGACGTGACGCCTTTGTCTCTGGGTATTGAAACCCTTGGCGGCGTGATGACCAAGTTGATTGAAAAAAATACAACGATTCCAACTAAAGCGTCGCAAGTCTTCTCCACGGCTGAAGATAACCAAAATGCGGTGACGGTTCATGTCATGCAAGGTGAGCGGGAAATGGCATCCGCGAATAAATCTTTGGGACGTTTTGACTTGTCTGATATTCCGCCTGCACCACGAGGTGTACCACAAGTTGAGGTTGCATTTGATATTGATGCCAATGGTATTTTAAATGTGTCAGCCAAAGATAAGGCGACAGGCAAAGAACAATCCATCGTGATTAAGGCGTCGAGTGGGCTGGATGATGCCGAAATCGAAAAAATGGTAAAGGATGCAGAAGCACATCAAGCTGAAGACAAAAAATTTCACGAATTAGTCGGTGCTAGAAATCAAGCAGAAAACTTGATTCATTCGACAGAAAAATCGCTCAAGGATTCAAATATCCAGGTTTCTGAAGACGAAAAGTCGAGTATTGATGCCGCAATTATTGCCTTGCAAGAAGTGCTGAAAGCAGATGAAGTTGAGGCGATTCAAGAAAAATCAGCGGCTTTAAGTGAGTTGTCTGGTAAGATTGCAGAACGCGCTTATGCACAGCAAGCGCAAGCTGAGCCGAATGCTTCAGAGCCGGATGTTGGGCAAACTGAGGAGGCGGCAGGTTCTGGTTCCGATGCACGTTCATCAAATGATGATGTCGTTGACGCCGAATTCGAAGAATTGAAAGAAGAAGGCGGTAAGAAATAATTTAGTTATTGGTTAAATCGTGCAAAATCATACCCGATGGGTATCTCTAAGGGTGGCAAGTGTCGAAAGGCAGTTGTCGCCCTTTTGCATGTGAAAAAAGCGATGTGAAAGGCATAAAAACAGGGTTTGGTTTAATAGATGGCACAACGAGATTATTACGAAATATTAGGTCTTTCCCGAGGGGCGGCCGATGGTGATATAAAAAAAGCATATCGTCGTTCTGCAATGAAATATCATCCTGATCGCAATCCTGACAATAAGGAAGCGGAAGCAAAATTTAAAGAAGTTAAAGAAGCTTACGAGGTCTTATCGGACAAACAAAAGCGTACGGCTTATGATCAGTTTGGCCATGCGGGTGTCGATTCTTCAGCCGGCGGGGCGGGTTTTAGCGGTAATGCTAATTTTGGCGATATCTTTGGTGATGTATTCGGCGATATCTTTGGTGGAGCCAGAGGCGGTGGTGCGGGCGGCAACCGGAGTCACCGAGGTTCGGATCTTCGTTATAATTTAAATCTGAACCTGGAAGAAGCGGTACATGGTACGACGGTTAAAGTGCGTGTGCCTAGTATGGTGAGTTGTAAATCATGTAAAGGTTCCGGTGCGCAAAAAGGGTCTCAACCCTCAACCTGTGGTACCTGTAATGGGCAGGGTCAGGTGAGAATGCAGCAAGGGTTTTTTTCACTGCAACAAGCTTGTCCGCGATGTCGTGGTACGGGGAAAATCATCTCTAATCCTTGTGGTACTTGTTCCGGTCAGGGCCGAGTTCAAGAACATAAATCTCTTTCGGTAAAAATTCCAGCAGGTGTCGATACAGGTGACCGTATTCGCTTGTCTGGAGAAGGCGAAGTGGGCGAATCAGGCGGGTCACCCGGTGATCTTTATGTTCATGTAAAGGTTCGCCAGCATGCTATTTTTACACGAGAAGATAGTAATTTGTTTTGTGAAGTGCCGATTACTTTCTCTGTTGCTGTTTTAGGGGGAGAATTAGACGTTCCTACACTCGATGGCCGGGTTAAGCTAAAAATCCCGGCAGAGACTCAATCGGGAAAAGTTTTTCGTATGCGTGGCAAGGGTATCAAGTCTGTTCATGGGGGCGAAACGGGAGATTTACTCTGCCGTGTTGTTGTTGAAACCCCGGTCAATTTGAGTCGTAAACAAAAAGATTTGCTGGCTCAGTTTGAGTCATCTATGCAGGAAGGCGGCGTTAAACACAGTCCCCGATCCAGTACCTGGTTTGATGGCGTAAAGAAATTCTTTGAAGATATGAAGTTCCCTCATTAGGAAAAAATATGACACGTATTGCAGTCACCGGCGCTGCGGGCAGAATGGGGCGCGCAATAATAGAAGCCAGCCAACACGTTGAGGGCATCAGTCTGGGTCTTGCGCTCGAACGAAAAGGATCCGACTTGTTGGGTGTCGATGCGGGTCGGTTGATCGGAGGGGAAGCCTTGTCTCTCGTGGTGACAGACAGTTTGGAGCAGGCTGAAAATCAGTTTGATGTGTTGATTGACTTTACAACACCCGCAACAACGGTGCAAAATGTTCTGGCTTGTCGTGAATTAAAAAAAGCCATCGTTATTGGCACTACGGGGCTGACAGATGAGCAACGATGTCAGGTTGTTAATGCAGCCGACGACATTGCGATTGTGATGGCTCCGAACATGAGTGTTGGCGTTAATCTATGTTTTAAATTACTGGAAACAGCGGCAAAAGTGATGGGCAATGAGGTTGATATCGAGGTCATTGAAGCGCATCATCGGCACAAAGTTGATGCACCCTCAGGGACTGCGCTGCGTATGGGCGAAGTTGTGGCAGAAGCGCTAGGGCGTGATCTCAAGACCTGTGCTGTTTATGGTCGAGAGGGGCAAATGGGCGCCAGAGATCGAGGGGAAATCGGATTTGAAACTATTCGTGCGGGTGATATCGTTGGTGAACATACCGTGATGTTTGCCGATATAGGTGAACGAGTCGAAATTACTCATAAAGCATCCAGTCGCATGACCTTTGCTAAAGGTGCATTGCGAGCCGCATCGTGGATCAACAAAAAAGAAAAAGGCCTGTTCGATATGCAGGACGTGCTGGGGCTATAATCTTGTTGGAAAAAACCGGTTTGGTGAAGGCCATATTAGCTTTGGCTGATGGCACTGTTTTTAATGGGAATGCTATTGGTGCGGCAGGACATGCCGTGGGCGAGGTTGTTTTTAATACCTCTATGACAGGCTATCAGGAAATTTTAACAGATCCCTCCTATGCAAGACAAATTGTAACACTTACTTTTCCGCATATCGGTAACGTGGGTGTTAATGCGGAAGATGAAGAATCTGATCGTGTATTTTGCAGTGGTTTGGTTATTCGTGATGATTCAATGATCGCCAGTAATTGGCGCAGTAGTGAATCTCTGGGTGATTATTTGTTACGTAATAATGTCGTTGCTATTAGCAATATAGACACACGCAAGTTGACGCGTTTGTTACGTGAGACAGGGGCTCAGGCCGGGTGTTTGGTCACTGCAGATTCAGCGGGTGTTATTGATGTCGATTGGGCGGTTCAGCAAGCCCGTTCATTTTCGGGTTTGCAGGGCGTGGATCTAGTCAAAGAAGTGACGGTAAGTCAGTCTTATGACTGGAGCGAAGGTGTTTGGACTCTAGGTGAAGGTTATTCTTCTCGCTCTGAGAATGATGCAACAGGTTACCATGTTGTTGCTTACGATTTTGGTGTGAAACGCAATATTCTACGTTTGCTGGTTGACCGGGGTTGTACCGTGACCGTGGTACCTGCTCAGACACCCGCAAGCGCTGTTTTAGAACTCCAGCCTGACGGCATATTTTTATCTAATGGCCCAGGCGACCCTGAACCTTGTGACTATGCCATTGCCGCAATTAAAAAACTCATTCTTACCGGTGTGCCGATGTTTGGCATCTGCCTGGGGTATCAATTGTTGGCGCTTGCCAGTGGTAGCAAAACTATAAAAATGAAATTTGGCCACCATGGTGCTAATCATCCGGTGCAAGATCTGGAATCAAAAAAAGTGATGATTACCAGTCAAAATCATGGTTTTGCTGTCGATGAAAAGACCTTGCCTGACTATATTGAGGCGACCCATCGCTCCTTGTTTGATGGTTCTTTACAAGGCATTCGTCGTACAGATTATCCTGTGTTTGGTTTTCAAGGCCACCCTGAAGCCAGTCCGGGTCCTCATGACATTGTTAAATTGTTTGATCACTTTATGGCATTGATTGAGCAACACGTTGAAAATAAAACTTTATAATTATTTAATCGTAATATGCCAAAAAGAACTGACATCCAGACAATTTTAATCATTGGTGCGGGTCCAATCATTATTGGGCAAGCCTGCGAATTTGATTATTCAGGCGCCCAGGCGTGTAAAGCGCTACGCGAAGAAGGCTATCGTGTGGTTTTGGTTAATTCCAATCCTGCGACGATCATGACCGACCCCAATACGGCTGATGTGGTTTATATTGAGCCGATTACCTGGCAAACTGTTGCGCAAATTATTGAAAAAGAACGTCCCGATGCCCTTTTACCCACGATGGGGGGGCAAACCGCACTCAATTGTGCGCTTGATTTGGACAAAGAAGGCATTCTTGAAAAATTCAATGTAGAAATGATCGGCGCGAGCAAAGAAGCGATAGACAAAGCAGAAGATCGTGATCGCTTCCGTATCGCCATGGCCAAAATTGGTTTGGAGTGCGCCCAGGCTGCGGTCGCACACAGTCTGGAAGAGGCTTTGCAAGTTCAAGCTACCGTGGGCTTTCCAACTATTATTCGTCCTTCGTTTACCCTGGGAGGTAGCGGCGGCGGTATTGCATATAACAAAGAAGAATTTGTTGAAATCTGCGAACGCGGATTGGATTTATCTCCGACCAATGAATTGTTAATCGAAGAATCTATTCTGGGTTGGAAAGAGTACGAAATGGAAGTGGTGCGTGATCATACCGACAACGTGATCATCATTTGTTCTATTGAAAATCTGGATCCTATGGGTATCCACACTGGTGATTCAATCACCATCGCGCCAGCACTGACCTTAACCGATAAAGAATATCAGATTATGCGTGATGCTTCATTGGCTGTTTTGCGCGAAATTGGTGTTGATACTGGGGGGTCTAATGTGCAGTTTGCATTAAATCCAGATGACGGTCGCTTGATTGTGATAGAGATGAATCCTCGGGTCTCACGTTCCTCGGCTCTGGCTTCCAAAGCGACCGGATTTCCTATTGCTAAAGTTGCGGCAAAATTGGCCGTTGGTTTTACGCTAGATGAATTAAGCAATGAAATTACCGGGGGGGCGACGCCGGCTTCCTTTGAACCGACGATAGACTATATCGTTACAAAAATACCCCGTTTTACTTTTGAAAAGTTTCCACAAGCGGACTCGCGCTTAACCACTCAAATGAAATCGGTTGGGGAAGCGATGGCGATGGGTCGTACTTTTCAGGAGTCCATTCAAAAAGCCCTGAGAAGTATGGAAACGGGAATAGATGGTTTTTCCGAAAAAATAGATTTAAACGAGGAAAATATAAAAGAACGCCTGATACGCGAATTACAGGTTCCAGGGCCTGACAGGCTGCTTTATGTTGGCGATGCTTTTAGAGCTGGTTTCGATCTGGAGCATATTTACGAATTATGTAAAATAGACCGTTGGTTTTTGGTGCAAATCGAAGACCTGATAAAAACAGAACAAATAGTACAAACGACTGCCTTATCGGATTTAGACAAAGCGTCTTTGTATGCGCTTAAGCGAAAAGGGTTTTCAGACAGTCGGCTTGCCAAGCTCTTAGCGGTGGATGAAGCTCAGGTTAGAGCGCGACGCCATCAGTACAATATACGTCCAGTCTACAAGCGAGTGGATTCCTGTGCGGCAGAATTTTCTACCCCCACTGCTTATCTTTATTCTACCTATGAAGAAGAATGTGAGGCTGCCCCTACTGATAAATCAAAAATCATGATTTTAGGTGGCGGGCCCAATCGAATTGGCCAAGGTATAGAGTTTGATTACTGTTGCGTGCATGCGGCTTTGGCTCTGCGTGAGGCAGGCTATGAAACCATTATGGTTAATTGTAATCCTGAAACCGTTTCAACCGATTTTGATACGTCGGATCGACTCTATTTTGAACCCTTGACACTGGAAGATGTATTAGAGATTGTTGCCATTGAACAGCCGAGTGGTGTGATTGTTCAATATGGAGGGCAAACTCCGCTGAAATTGGCTCGCGCATTGGCCGCAGCCGGTACCCCTATTATCGGGACTTCTCCAGAGTCTATTGATTTGGCTGAAGACAGAGAACGATTTCAAAAAATAATTAATGATTTAGGTTTATTGCAGCCGCCGAACCGCACCGCCAGAACGAATGAAGAAGCGGTGGCTCTGGCGACTGAAATTGGTTACCCCCTGGTTGTTAGGCCTTCTTACGTATTAGGTGGGCGGGCGATGGAGATCGTTTATAAAGAAGAAGAGCTGTGTCGTTATATGAAAGAAGCTGTATCGGTTTCCAATGACTCACCTGTTTTGTTAGATCGGTTTCTTGATAATGCAATTGAAATTGATGTGGATGCGGTGAGTGACGGGACGGATGTTTTAATCGGCGGTATTATGCAGCACATTGAGCAAGCTGGCGTGCACTCGGGTGACTCTGCCTGCTCGTTACCCCCTTATGATTTGAGCCAGAAAATTCAAGCAGAAATTCGCTTGCAAACAACAAAAATGGCAAAGGCTTTATCGGTTATCGGTTTGATGAACGTGCAATTTGCTGTACAAAAAGATAAAATATTTGTGCTGGAAGTGAATCCCCGCGCCTCTCGTACGTCCCCTTTTGTTTCAAAAGCCTGTGGTTTGCCACTGGCAAAAATAGCAGCGCGATGTATGGCGGGGGAGTCGCTGGCCAAGCAAGGTGTTGTTGATGAAGTGGTACCTCAATATTTTTCCGTGAAAGAAGCGGTATTTCCCTTTTCAAAATTTCCTAATGTTGATCCTATTCTTGGTCCTGAAATGAAATCAACCGGAGAGGTGATGGGGGTGGGTAAAACGTTTCCAGATGCGTTTGGTAAAGCTCTGCTAGGCGCGGGTGTGATTTTACCTAAAGGGGGGCGGGCTTTTGTCAGTGTGCGCAATGCCGACAAGGATGCGGTGATCGCCATAGGCCATCAACTGGTGGAGTTGGGTTTTGAGCTGGTGACGACACGGGGAACCTATAAGGTGATGCGGGAGGCCGGCATTCCTTGCGAATCTATTAACAAAGTGACCGAGGGGCGGCCACATATTATTGACTTGATTAAAAATGATGAAATTACATTTATTGTCAATACCACTGATGGCGCGCAAGCCATTGCCGATTCGGGTGAAATTCGCAGAATGGCTTTGCAGCGCAGAATTGTTTATACCACTACGGTGTCTGGAGCCGGCGCAATGTGTTTGGTCATGGCCCAAGACTCACCGGGTGATGTTTACCGGTTACAAGATTTACATAGGGAGTTGGCAATATGAGCGAAATACCGATTACGGCTGAAGGTGCTAAACGATTGAGAGAAGAACTGCATCAGTTGAAAACCGTTGACCGTCCGCGTATTACTGAAGCGATAGCTGAAGCACGTGCGCATGGTGATTTAAAAGAAAATGCAGAATATCACGCTGCCAGAGAGCAGCAGGGGTTTTCAGAAGCGAGAATAGGGCTGTTAGAAGGTGTCTTGTCTAATGCGCGAGTGATTGATGTCAAAAAATTGAATGCGAATGGGCGGATTGTCTTTGGTGCGGCTGTAGAGCTGATCAATGCCGAAACCGGTGACACGGTAAATTATCAGATTGTTGGGGATGCTGAATCAGACATCAGTAAAGGCCGTATCTCGATTAGTTCGCCCATAGCCAGAGCGCTGATCGGCAAAAAAGCAGGTGATATCGCTGAAGTGAAAGCACCAGCAGGAACTACCGAATATGAAGTTGCTGCGGTGAGTTACCAATAAAGGAGTGTTGTCAGTGTTAGCCATAGGTGAACGACTATTTTTAACGCTATGGGTGGGCGGTATTTGGGCCATTGGTTTTATTGCTGTTCCCAGCCTTTTTCACATGTTGGATGACCGGCAATTGGCGGGCATGCTGGCAGGCCAAATGTTCAAAGCTATTTTTATAGTTAGCTTGATCTGTTGTTTTGCTTTGTTTTTGTCGCAATGCAGCCAAGCGAAAATGGCGGTAGTCAAATCTTGGCGAGCCTGGCTTGTTGCGGTTTCTATTTTATTTATTATGGTCTCGTTTTTTTATTTACAACCGTTGATGGCAGAATTAAAAACATCCGGTTTGCTGGCAGGCAGTGAACAACAGCAACAGTTCAAATTACTTCATAGTATTTCATCTAGCCTGTATTTAACTGTCAGCTTGATCGGTTTGAGCTTAGTCGCGTTTGGGATTCATAAAAAATCGAGTTAGTCATTCTTAAGTCGGTAGATTAGAGCCATGTTACCAATACGCTGGATGAGTTCAGCACCCAGGTTTGAACAAATAAGATCAATCAGTTTGCTGCGGGTCTCACGGTCTTCGGCAAGCACTTTTATTTTCATTAACTCATGGTGGTTAATAGAAAGTTCGAGTTCGTTGTTGACGCCCTCAGTTAAGCCAGCACCGGCTATGGTGACAATGGGTTTAAGTTTATGGCCGCGTGCGCGAAACGCTTTAATTTGTTGGTTAGATAAAGGCATATTGTTAGTCCGAAAGTAATTTAGAGGTCGGAGTGTAAACGATCCGTTTGGCTGTTCGCAATGTGTTTAGACCCAGAGCGGGTTTAGACTCGAAAATCAGGTGTTTATTCGTGGCAAAAAGCGCTAGAGGTCAGTGGATGCAGCGGCATCTGGATGATGAATATGTTAAACGCGCGCAACGTGATGGCTACCGTTCTCGTGCCGTCTATAAGTTATTAGAACTTGACGACCAGTACACTATTTTGGGCGGTGAGCGTATTATCGTTGATTTAGGTGCCGCTCCTGGAGGGTGGTCGCAGCTCGCCGCAAAAAAGGCAGGAAAAGCGGGTGAGATTTATGCGATAGATTTGTTGCCCATGGTCGGAATTCCTGGCGTTCATTTTTTTCAGGGCGATTTTCGCGAGCAGTTCGTTTTAGATCAATTACATTTGGCCTTAAACGGGAAGGCGGTAGACCTTGTTTTATCGGATATGGCCCCCAATATAAGTGGTATCAAGGCGATTGATCAGCCAGGTGCCATGTACCTTGCTGAATTAGCTTTAGATTTTTCTCGCCAGGCATTACAACCGGGTGGTACGATGTTGCTAAAACTGTTTCAGGGCGAAGGGTTTGACCCCTATTGTCGGGAGGTCAAAACCTCATTTGGCCAGGTAGTGATTAAAAAGCCAAAAGCATCGCGTGCAAAAAGCAGGGAAGTTTATCTCTTGGCAAGAGCTTATAAAAAGAGCTAATGTTTGATAATCTATAGATTACTGGAAAACAGAGCGATTCAGGTCAGCGTTGAAGGATTTACCGAATTGTTTTGAAATAAATTTCATTGGTGACAATTGAGGCAGTTTTATTGTGAGTGATATGGCAAAAACATTAATATTATGGGTTGTTATTGCGGTGGTCTTAATGTCCGTGTTTAATAACTTAGGGCCGCAGCAGGCGACGAATCAACCCTACCCCTACTCTCAATTTCTTGCAGATGTGAAGGCAGGTCAGATTAAAAGTGTCATGATTGAAGGGCGTACTATTCGAGCCTACACTCACACAGATGAAAAATTAGTCACTTACAACCCTGAAGATTCGGGGTTGGTGGGTGATTTGCTTGCATCTGGCGTGGTTATTCGCGCCCGTCCACAGGAACAGCAAGGTTTATTGCTGCAAATTTTTATTTCCTGGTTCCCTATGCTGTTATTGATTGGGGTCTGGATATTTTTCATGCGTCAAATGCAAGGAGGCATGGGCGGTCGTGGCGCAATGTCTTTTGGTAAAAGTCGGGCGCGCATGCTGGGTGAAGATCAGGTCAAAATTACATTTAACGATGTGGCGGGCGTGGAAGAAGCCAAAGAAGAAGTCGGCGAACTCGTCGAGTTTTTACGAGACCCCAGCAAGTTTCAAAAACTCGGCGGCAAGATCCCGAGCGGTGTCTTGATGGTGGGTTCACCCGGAACCGGTAAAACACTCCTGGCCAAGGCGATTGCAGGCGAAGCTAAAGTCCCTTTTTTCACTATATCAGGTTCTGATTTTGTTGAAATGTTTGTTGGGGTGGGCGCATCCCGGGTTCGTGACATGTTTGAAAATGCAAAAAAACATGCACCTTGCATTATATTTATTGATGAAATTGATGCTGTTGGTCGTCATCGTGGTGCCGGTTTGGGCGGGGGGCACGATGAACGTGAGCAAACCTTGAACCAGCTATTGGTAGAAATGGATGGTTTTGAAGGCAATGAAGGCGTCATTGTGATTGCCGCGACCAACCGTCCTGATGTCCTGGATCCGGCATTGCTTCGTCCCGGCCGGTTTGACAGACAGGTTGTTGTTCCTTTGCCTGATGTGCGTGGGCGTGAACAGATTTTGCGTGTTCACATGCGTAAAGTGCCACTGAGTGATGATGTGAAAGCCAGCGTGATTGCCCGTGGTACCCCCGGCTTTTCCGGTGCGGATTTGGCCAATCTGGTCAATGAAGCTGCACTTTATGCTGCCCGTTTTGATAAACGTGTGGTGGGTATGTATGAGTTTGAACAAGCAAAAGATAAAATCATGATGGGGGCGGAGCGCAAGTCCATGGTGATGAGCGAAGAAGAAAAACGCTTGACAGCTTACCATGAAGCGGGGCATGCCATTGTCGGTCGTTTAGTGCCGGCTCATGACCCGGTGCATAAGGTCACCATCATTCCGCGTGGACGGGCGCTGGGTGTGACGATGTTTTTACCGGAAGAAGATCGCCATTCTTATAGTAAAGAACGCCTGGAAAGCCAGCTTTCGACGATGTTTGGTGGGCGGATTGCAGAAGAAATCATCTTTGGTTCAGAAGCGGTGACCACAGGTGCGAGTAATGATATTCAGCGCACGACAGAGATTGCTCGTAATATGGTGACCAAATGGGGTTTGTCTGAACGTCTGGGTCCTCAAACCTTTGGTGAAGAAGAAGGTGAAGTATTTTTAGGTCGCTCTGTTACTCAGCACAAAGTAGTTTCCGATGAAACGGCCAATATTATTGATGAAGAAGTCAAAGCGATTGTTTCACGTAATTATGACCGGGCCACCCGGTTGCTGACAGAGCATACAGACAAGCTCCATCTCATGGCCGAAACGCTATTGAAATATGAAACGATTGATGCTGATCAAATTGACGATATCATGCAAGGCAAGCCGATTCGCCCACCCAAAGACTGGGACAGCCCAAGTGATGATGACAGCGACAGCTCTACTGGAACCTCACCGGCAGTTGATGATGGCTCCGAAAAAAAGGATAAAAAACCTGAAAAACCAATATCAGGGCCTGCTGGTCAGACGCCTTAGAGCTACAAAACAACGCGGGTCATAAGCCCGCGTTTTTTTTCGTATGAATAACTCGGTTTTTGATTTATTGAGCCCCAGCGTCATGGGCATTCTGAATTGTACGCCCGATTCGTTTTTTGACGGAGGCTGTTTCACTAAACCAGATTCTGCGCTAGACCAGGCTATGAAAATGGTTGAAGAGGGCGCTGCGATTATTGATGTGGGTGGTGAATCAACCCGCCCAGGTGCCGCTGCGGTGTCTCTTCAAGAAGAGCTGGACAGGGTCATACCTATTATCGAAACGATTGTTGCTGAAACTTCGGTCGTGGTCTCGATTGATACGAGCAAGGCAGAAGTGATGCGGGCTGCCGTCAATGCTGGGGCAACGTTCATTAATGATGTGAGTGCATTGAGGCAACCGGGTGCCTTACAGGCCGCGGCTGAGTTACACGTTCCGGTTTGTTTAATGCACATGCAAGGCCAACCCCGGACGATGCAAACACAAGCACAATATACTCATGTTGTGCACGATGTTCTGGCCTTTTTGAAAAAACGGGTCGAGGCTTGTCATGCAGCAGGAATAGATAGAAATAACTTGATTATTGATCCCGGTTTTGGTTTTGGTAAAAAACTGGAACATAATAAATTGTTAATGCAGCAACTGCATCAATTTGTACAATTAGGTTTACCCGTGTTAGTAGGGCTTTCCCGGAAATCGATGATTGGGGCGATATTGAACAAAAAAGTTGGCGAACGGCTGTCTGCCAGTTTAGCCTTAGCGGCATTAGCCGTTTGGCAAGGCGCTCACATTATTCGTGCACATGACGTTGCCGCCACGGTCGATGTGATTAAAACGATCTACGCTATAAAAATAGCCGAATAAGCAAGCTTTGCGCCCATCTGCGTTTTCTAGGTTTAACGGTGACGCTTAAATCCCGCAGTTTTCAATTTTCGGCAAGCAGTTCGGAGCCATAACAAAAGGAAGTGAATATGACGACTCAAACGGAAATCAAAAAGACTCGAGGCCGCAAAAAGTTATTTGATAGCATTTTGGATACCGTGGGTGATACGCCCTGCATTCGGATTAATAATCTGTCGCCTGAAGGAGTACGAATTTATGCGAAAGCCGAATTTTTTAATCCTGCCGGGTCAGTCAAAGATCGGCTTGCACTGAATATTATAGAAGAAGGTGAGCGTAACGGAACCCTTAAACCGGGGCAAACGATCGTCGAGGCCACCAGCGGCAATACCGGTATTGGGCTTGCTATGGTTTGTGCCCAAAAAGGGTATCCACTGGTTGTGACCATGGCCGACAGTTTCTCTGTCGAGCGGCGCAAATTGATGCGTATGTTCGGGGCAAAGGTTGTCCTGACACCGCGTGCTGAAAAAGGCGTGGGAATGTATAAAAAGGCTGTTGAACTGGCAGTAGCAAATGGTTGGTTTTTGGCTCGTCAGTTTGAAACGAATGCGAATGCAGACATTCATGAGGCGACGACGGCACGCGAGATCATAGCCGATTTTGAAGGTGAGCCGTTGGATTATTTTGTCAGTGGCTATGGCACTGGCGGCACGATTACCGGTGTTGCACGGGTGCTGCGAAAAGAACGGCCAGATACGAAAATAATTTTAACTGAGCCGGCTAATGCCCAGCTTGTAGGTAGTAAACAGGCACAGCAACGTAGTGAAAATGGTGCTCCGGCAGTCAGTCACAGCGCGTTTGAGCCGCATCCTATCCAGGGTTGGACGCCCGATTTCATTCCGTTGGTCTTGCAGGAAAGTTTGGACGCAAAAAATTATGATGATCTTATTCCTATATCTGGAGCTGACGCGATGACCTGGACGCAGAAACTGGCGAGGGAAGAGGGTATTTTGACGGGAATTTCGGGTGGTGCGTCTTTTGGCGTTGCCATGCAGGTTGCTAAAAAAGCGGCGCCGGGTTCCGTTATTTTATGCATGCTGCCCGACACAGGCGAACGCTATATGACCACGCCCCTTTTTGAGTTTATTAGCGAAGAGATGGACGAAGAAGAAAAAGCGCTTTCCCTGTCAACTCCGGGTTTTCAAATGAGTTGATGAATATTCTGTTACTGGCTTGGAAAATGTTGCTTCGCGACTGGCGTGCAGGCGAGGTGCGAGCCTTGTTTGTTGCTATTATTGTCGCAGTGACCAGCGTGACTGCGGTTGGGCTGGTCACTGATAAAATCCGGCAGGCATTAGAATTACAAGCCAACGAATTATTAGGTGCGGATTTATTGGTTTCAGCAACGAAACCCATCAATAATTTGGTTCTGCCAGAGGGTTTAGCAACGGCAGAGACTTTACAATTTCCCAGCATGGTGATGTCTGCTGAGCAATCTCAGTTAGTGGCAGTCAAAGCGGTGAGTGAGACTTATCCTTTGCGTGGCCAGCTCAGAATATCGCCTTCCCTGTTTGGCGTAGATCAGCTCGCAGCAGGTATACCTGAGCGTGGTGAAATTTGGGTAGAGGCCTCCTTGCTCACTGCTTTGTCATTGGCCGTGGGGGATGATATTCAACTCGGACAAATGCAATTGACTATTGCTGCGGTTATTAGAGTGGAGCCGGATAGAGCGGCAGGCCATCTTTTTAGTATCGCGCCCCGTTTATTGCTTAATTTGGCCGATCTGGAAAAAACTGAACTGGTGACGCCTGCCAGTCGTGTGCAGTATAACCGGCTTTATTCCGGGGATGCTGAACGCATCGCCGAATTTCGCGCCAAAATAGAAAGCAATCTGGAGCAAGGGCAACGCATTCAGGGCATAGAAGATGCGCGGCCAGAAGTACAAACAGCCGTCGAGAAAGGCGCTCGTTTTCTCGGTTTAGCGGCTTTGGTGAGCGTGTTATTGTCTGCGGTTGCGGTTGCCATGGCAACACGGCGATATGTGCATCGACATCTGGATGAGTGCGCTATTTTGCGTTGTCTGGGCAGTCGTCAAAATACTATTTTCTGGGTTTTTTGTCACCAGATGATTATGCTCGGTGGCTTGGCCAGCATCGCCGGTGTGTTGCTGGGTTATCTGACACAACATATCTTGATCCAGTTAATAGCAAGTCTGAATACCTTAAGTTTGCCAGCGAGTTCAGTTTATCCTGCCGTGGTGGGTTTGTTAACGGGTATGGCAACGGTTCTTGGTTTTGCATTACCGCCGTTGAGGCGGCTAAAAGACGTGCCTACGGTTAGCGTATTTCGTCGGGAGTTGGGTGCGCTTCCTCTTGATACCTTGGGTATGTACGTCATGGGTGTCTTGCTTTTGTCTGCTCTGGTGATTTATCAAGCTGGCGAATTAACTTTAGGCTTTTTGGTTGTCGGAGGGTTTATCATGGCTCTGGCCGTGTTTGCTCTTTGCGCAAAATGTATTTTGCTTTTAGTGGGCTTGTTAGTGAATCAGGTCGGTGCAACATGGCGCTTCGGTATGAAGAATATAGTCCGTAGAGGCTATGCCAGCATGGTTCAAATTGTTGCTTTTGGCGTCGGCTTTATGGTGTTGTTGATGTTGTTTATCGTTAAAGATGACCTGTTAACGGAGTGGCTGAATCGCCTGCCAGCAGACATGAATAACCGGTTTTTAATCAATATACAAGAAGAACAGGTGCAACCTGTTAATGACATGATACTCGATGCCACGACGAACAGCCCCAGTATTTACCCTATGGTCAGAGCACGACTGACCGCAATTGATGGTCAATCTGTCGATATGGCGACCTATCAATCCGAACGAGCAAAACATTTGTTACAACGAGAATTTAATATGTCATGGGGGGCGGTGTTGCCCGCCGATAATAGAATAACAAAAGGCAGTTGGTGGCATACAGGAGAGCAAACCGGTGCTCAGTTTTCTGTAGAAAGCAGCTTAGCTGAAACATTAAACATAAAACTAGGCAATACGCTGACGTTTAATATTGCAGGCGAAGACGTCATCGCAACCGTTTCTAGTTTTAGAGAGGTTGATTGGGACTCATTCAATGTTAATTTTTATGTTATTGCCTCTCCCGGAACTTTGGTGGATGTCCCTGTCAATTACATCACCAGTTTTTATTTGCCAGCAACAGAACACCAACTGCTTAACAATTTAGTGAAGCAATTTCCCAATATTACGGTGATTGACGTGTCTGCAGTGCTTGATCAGGTGCGGACGATTATTGATAAAGTCAGCCAGGTGGTGGAATATGTTTTCTTTTTTACGTTATTGTCTGGTTTGGTCGTGTTGTATACCGCTTTATCTTCGACCCAAGATGAACGTATTAGAGAAACGGCAGTGCTGAGAACGCTGGGTGTTTATCGTCATCAGATTATGAAAGGCTTACTAATAGAGTATCTTGTTTTAGGCTGGGTTGCGGGGGTTGTCGCGGCAACGATTGCTTCTTTTGCTGGGTATATTTTAGCAGCAAAAATTTTCCATATACCTTATTATTTCAACCTGGAATTATGGCTCGTCGCGATGGTCGTGGGTACTGGTGCGATTGGGTTGGCAGGGTATATCGGTATTCGTCCTGTTTTAGCCATGCCACCCAGTCATAGTTTGAGATATTAGTGTTCCTTAGGAAGGGAACACAATAACTTTTACAATTAGCATCTCAGCTTCAGCCCGTCTTCGCCCGTTCTTCAATCGCAAAAGCTCGAAATAAGAGCAACTATTCCTGCACTTTTGCTCAATCAGAACGAACGAAGACGGACTAAATGACGGACTAAATCAGAGCGCCACTTGTAAAAGTTATTCAATTTTCATTCCTTAGCATTGTTCGGGATGGGTTCTTTTAATTCTGTTGGCATAGGCATTGATTCAAAATCCCATTCGCCTGTCGCACGCGCTTTGTGTGCAGCGGTTTGATATTCCTCGAAACTTAGAGCTTTCATTTTCAAACACTGCGTATACACAACACTATGGTCTTCTGGCTCTTCTCTAACAAGAGAAGAGGAGCCTAATGAGGCCATTTGATTACAATCTGATTTTTGTAGTTCTTTATAGCGGGTGTGATCATGTTTTTCTGCTGTGGGGTCAAAACCACAACCGCTGGTGAATGCAAAAATACTGATTAGCGCCGTGCCGGATAAAAATAGTGAGTATTTCGGTTTTTTCATAGTTGTGCGTTCTATCGTTTAATGATGAGTGTGAGCATTTTGTTGATGATTCATATCGTTGGCTTTTTTAACTTCGGCACGAATCTCTTGCTGCTTGCCATTTTCGAAACGAATGTTGAGGGTAATGGCGTCGCCTGTTTTTAATTTTAAATTGGGCTTAAACAGCATCAGGTGTTTTTGTCCAGGTTCTAAAATCAGCTCACCGTGAGCGGGAATACTGACTCGCTCTAGCTTACGCATTTTCACGATATTGTTTTTCGTTGTTGTTTGGTGGACTTCTATCTTTTTAAATGCAGGGCTGCTTATATTAGTAATAATGAGATCCGTTGCACTGGAGTTGAAGAGACGCATATAGGCGGCCAGTGTCGTTGAACTCGGCGGTGCTTCTCGTACCCAGGCATCCTCGACCTGCGTTACTGCGGCATGACTGCTTGAAGTGAATAGCGCAAAGCTAAAAACAATTGAAAGTATAGCGTTATCGCGCTTGTTCAAGTAGTGAAACATATCTTTAATTATTCTCTAAATGAATAGTTGATTATAAATGAAAGTGATACGTGTTTAAAGCTTTCAGCTGAATTTCGCAGTTGGCCTGTTTGCAAGGTAATATACCCGTGGCGTCTGAGATTTAGGTGTGATTGCATGTCCTCTTCATTCCATGGCGGCGTTAAAATTCCTCGCAATAGCCAGCTACACCTCGTCATTTTGCCTTACCATGAAATGAATTGAGCGCACACTACGCACACTAACACCTAAATCTCAAACGCCACGGGTATATTTCACAAATTTCATGGGCAATCTTTACTTCCAATAATAATAAAAGTATGGTTATGATTAAATAAAGACGGTTCAATGGATGAGACTAGTCGAAATTGCGAGTAGGGACTGTTATGGACGCTGTGGATGACCCCGTCAATGATACTTTATTATCAGATGTTGACGAATTAAAAAAACAATTGAATAGTGACCCTGATTTCGAACGATGGGCCAAGCTCAATTTAATCGGATCATCGCCCGTCTTCCGCAAAACACTCACCTTGATTAATAATGCCTCCAGTTGTGATGCTCCGGTTTTGCTTGAGGGTGAAACCGGTACCGGCAAGGACATGACGGCCAGAGCGATTCATTACCTTGGAGCGCGGCGTGATCATCCATTTATTCCTTTAAATTGCGGGGCTATTCCTGATAATTTAATCGAAAATGAATTATTTGGCCATGAAAAAGGCGCGTATACCGATGCCAAGCAATGGCAATCAGGGCTGATCGACCAAGCGGATGGCGGTACTTTGTTTTTGGATGAAATAGAAGCATTGAGTCTTAAGGGGCAAGTGACATTATTACGCTTTATCGAAGATCAAAAAATTAAGCCGCTGGGCGGCAGAGTCTACAAA
>JAADHS010000076.1 GCA_013151745.1 Gammaproteobacteria bacterium
CTGAATCGGTGGTGTTATATGACGGGCGATTGATGAGGATGGTGACTCAGAACAAGAAACTATCCCAAATAGACCGAAAAAAAAGAATAAATAACCTTTTTTGTACAACAAACTCGCGTGTTTTTTGAACACTTAAACCCTCCCCATTTTGCTACTCGCGCAGACAACTTATTATTTTTATTGAATTGTCAGAGAACTTTGACCGGAGTAACAATATTGTTAATATTGATTTATTAACCGACATTGGGCAACCTAGCGTTTGAAAATCGCGAAGAGAATTGATTTTACAGGAATTTTTCTGAGAGAGGTCATACTTGTTGTATGGCCGACTGAAGAAAAATTTCTGTAAAATCAAAGATCAAGCGAGATCAAATAATAGACTGTCCAATGTCGGTATTAAGGCTAATTATAGGTGAATAAGTCTCAAAAAAACAGAAGTATTTTACGACTAAATAGTTTTGTTTAGATAGACAAAACAATAAGTTAAAATTTAATTTTGGAAATATTACAAGCCATCGCTTGCCTGAGGCGAAGTCTAACATGACAAAAACCGCGATGTCCTCTATCAAGGATTATCTCAACGGCAACCAATCCATCACCTTTCCTATTTCAGACGACAAATCTGAAGGTGATTGCTAAGTAATTACGATAGTCGCCAAACTTTGATGGCCGCTTGTTTTCCTTTAACCCACACAATACAAAACTCAAATGACAGCGATTGTTTTTCATTCAAGGAGAGGGACATATGTTCAGCACAATATTTAAAAAACAATCGCTGACCCTAGGGGGCGTTAACAATTAAGAAAGCCAAATCATTGAGCTGACCAAGTACAGCATGGATTGATAATTCCGCTTTAATTTTTCATCACGCGCAGCAATACGACGAAACTATTTGAGCTTCTGGAATAAACACTCAACCAGATTCCGTTCCTGATACAATTCTCGATCATATTTTCGTTGTTCCTTGCGATTTTGCCGTGGTGGTATCACGGCGACGGCCCCTGTTGATGTACTTGAGCAATAGAACCATCAATCACCAGAGACTCGAAGTCAGCCTCTTTCGATAAAATACTAAATATTATTTCTCAGCGTCCTTTTTTGTGGAACAAGTCGAAGAACTCGTGGATTTTTTTTATTTTGCGATTAACGAAGAATGTCACGAATATGATGTTTTGACGTTATTTACAGACGCGGGCAAAGCCGTGTTTAATGCAGAGTATGATCAACGGTATATCAATAACGAACAGAAACGCTTAAAAATGTGCTCAAAGTCTTTTTCATTAAAGATGAGTACACTAATCCTTCCTTTGAACTTGGATGGATCATTTTATATGAGCTGTGAAAATTTCAAGGTAAAATAAAATATATTGATTTTTAAATAATTAGGGTCTGGCTTGATTAATTGAAATTAAGAATAAGAATATTAATGATTATTTTTGATGAATAACTCAAGTCAGACTCTCTTTAAAACCTATCCATCTTTCCTGTCAGCAGATCAAAGAATACCAGCGATTAATTCCTCATGCTAAAGGGCGAATGATATTCACATTTGCGGCCTTCAACATTCGATTCTTAGCCAGCTTTGCTAATTAAGCTGAATAATAAATCGATATCATTGATAAGCTCATCTTTCGGTACGCTTACCTTGGTTTTTATGATAAGGCCTTGCAGCGTACTATTGATAAACGTAGCCAGCTTTTCCGTATTTATATTTTGACTTAATTCTTTGTTCTCAATAGCGCGGATAAGCGTTTTTTCAAATAACGCTTCAAATTGACGCCAAAAACCGCGTACTTTATTTGCAATATCAGGGTCGTGAGGGCCGAGTTCGATGGCGGCATTGTTGATGAAGCAACCGTTCAGCAGCCCCTCTAGACTGTAGTCCACAATATATTCAAATGACTGGCGCAGGTTATGTAGGGGGGAACCGGGTGCTTCGAGTGTCTGTTTCATTTGTACCAGACTGCTCTCCATATATTGGTCGATGGCGGCAGTAAATAAGGCGTGCTTGTTGCCGTAGGTTTGATACAGGCTGGCGCGATTAATGCCCATCTCGTCAACGAGATCCTGAATTGATGTTGCCTCAAAGCCTTTTATCCAGAACACATCCAGGGCTTTCTTGAGTACTTCGTGTTTATCAAATTGTTTATTAGGACCTGCCATATTGCTGCATTATAACATGTTAAGCCACACCTTCTTGTTTAGCATTTATCACTAAATAGTTAATTATTTCATACAGTTAAAAATTTTCCATTTTTCTAATAAATATTCATTGACATCCTGACGTCAAACTGGAATGATTATTCCAATATAGAACGATTATTCTATGTTGAAAGAAAAGACGAAAACTGAATTGTTCAGAATCATAGTTTGAGATTAAGGAGAATAGTGAGATGAAAAATTATCAGCAGCACAATTTTGGCAAGCTTAGCGAAATCAGTCAGTACACTTTTGCACCGGAAGATACCCCCATCAATATCCCTGGAAAGCTTTTTCTGAAAGAGAAGCTAGGACTGACCTCCATGGAAATATCTATCAATAAAGAGGCACCCGGTACCGGGATGAATTTTTATCACCGCCATAAAGGTAATGAGGAGACATATATATTTATCGGTGGAAAAGGGGAAATGATCATTGATGAAGATCGCTTTGCTATCGGGGAAGGTTCGGTGGTAAGTGTCAAGCCAGAAGCCAAAAGAGCCTGGTGGAATACCGGTGATAAGGATCTCTATTACATTGTTGTACAAGCCCCAGCAAATGGTTTTCAAGGTTCCTCAGTGGATGATGGCGAGCTAATTGAAGGAACGGTACCTTGGGTTTAACAAAATAAAGATAACGATATCCGTATTTTGAAAATTGTTAAACAGTTGCTCCACGGCCATTAAGTTAAGCCACCTTCGTCTCCATGCCCAATGCTTAGCGAGCGGGGGCAGAAGAGACAGCAGGCTCAACATGTACTCATTTAAGATGCTTTAAAACAGCTCCTTAACCTTTGCACCATCAGGCTGATTTTTGAAGAGTGCCCGATTCAGTAATAAAAAATTCCATGAGTTTATCCAATCATTGGTTTTGATTGTTCATTTCATCGGCGGTACTAGCTAGTTGCTCGTAAATGGCAAAGTTGCTTTAGGTGAGTTTATCGAGTTGTCCCATCGCCGTGTTGATTTCCGAAAGGCTGATAGCTTGTTCGTTACTCGAAACACTCATGTCGCGCACCAACTCTGCTGTCTTCTCTATGCTAGGTACGATGGTACTCAATAAGTTGCCGGCGTTGTCAGCAATGGTAACGCTGCTTTTTGCCAATTCACTGATTTGTTTAGCCGCGACTTCTGAGCGTGTGGCTAGATTTTGTACCTCGGAAGCAACGACCGAGAAGCCTTTTCCATGCGCGCCGACACATGCCGCTTCAATCGTGGCATTGAGCACTAGCATATTGGCTTGATAAGCAATATCTTCAATAATTTCAACTTTTCTGGTGATTTCTTTCATCGCATTAACGGTTTCACTCACGGCTTCACCACCTTTAATCGCTTGTTTTGCCACAGTCGCTGCCGTAGTTTCAGTATGGCTTGCATTGTTCAGTACCCTCGCGTTGATTTGTTCCAAGGATAAAGTGGTTTCTGTCAAGCTGGCGGCCTACTCATTGGCGTCGCTCAACAGACTTTGCGCGGTTTTGTTGACCTGGATGGACGCTATGGTCAATGCATGGCTGGATTGACGGACGTCTTCAATGATATTGGAAATCTTGCTGACCATGTCGTTCATCGCATTGAGTAATTGCCCGATTTCATCGTTAGTGCGTACATTAATGCGCACTGTCATGTCACCTTTGGCCATGCTGTTGGTCACCGTTATCGCTTGTTTAAGAGGTTGCGAGTAACAAGCACAGCTAAACATAATCCGACAATGATGGCCACGCCCGTTAAGGCTGTCATGAATAGAGGGTAGTGGGTTAAACCTGTAATCTAGGCATGAATATCTAATCCAAACTCGATTTTATTAATCAGTAACCCGATAACAATATCATGCATAGTCTCCGACTTTGAAAAACAAATAGTCGGGCGAGTCAGTCGTTTAATCCAAGTT
>JAADHS010000018.1 GCA_013151745.1 Gammaproteobacteria bacterium
TGCCACCGATATCGGGACAAAATCACGCGATGTTTCACCATAACCCACACTCCCTGCAAACAATAAACGGGCGCGGCCACCGCTGCCCTCAACAAAATTAAATGAATCAATAGCCTAGCAGCTTATTTTATATTAGAAAAGTCTAATATAAAAATTGGGTTGAACTCACCACACCCCGTATACTCGAACAGGTATGAAATTCACTCACCCTTCGACATGCTCGTAACAGGATGCCCATGCAGATAAAACGCTTATTGCCCACAATAATAGCCCTGCTGGTGATTGTAGTACTGGCAGGTTGTACTTCTTCATTTATAGTACAAGTCAGCGCCATTGCTGACCCCAAAACCAGTACCATCGACACCCGTTACATATTGCTCAACGGCAACACTGAAGGACAGGAAGACGACCTTTTTTTCCGTGAATTCAGTAGCTACTTTATCCCCATGCTGGCGGAAAAAGGCTATCAACGTGTCAAATCCCGTGAAGATGCCGACATAGAGATTTTCTTTCGTTACGCTATTTCCGACGGTCGCACCGGTATAAATACCTTCGCTCGCCCCATATACGAAACCGTTGGTGGTAACACGATCAATATCACCCGAACCCGGACAGATGACTCCGGTGCAACCACCACCACGCGCAGCACCGTACATGTCCCCCTGCAAACATTCTACGCCGGCACCATCATTGAAAATCGCAGCTACACCCTGTACACCAGCAGCGCCGCACTGGAGGCCTACAAAATCAAACCCGCAGGCAAAATCCTTTGGAAAACCCTGATGAATACCAGCAGCGAAACCAACGACCTGCGCACCACCATGCCCATCATGGCCACAGCTGCCGTACCCTACATCGCCAACAACAGCGGAGCCGCAAAAAAAATCCGAATCAAACGAGATGACCCAAGAATTAACACGATCAGGAAAAATGCGGGGCAGTAGCTTTTCAACAGCCTAAGAGGCGTGCATGCAATAACATCCTGATCTTGCACTCATCTTCAGCCCCCTCTTTGCCTAAAGCACCGACTATCGCCTAAAAGCCCCTACTTTTGGTGGTACCCGTTTTTCAATCACAAAATCTCAAAATAGAACGACTATTCCTGCACGTTTACTTTTGTTCAATCAGAACGCAAAAATACAGATTAAAGATCGAAACCCCGGTGTCGATAAAACGGCATTCAGTAGACAAGTGTACTTGGCGTCATTTGACTACTCACAACCACAACATAAGCCTAACAAGCAGGGGTAAAACAATGTCAACGAATATTTCACCGCTTACTGAAATCAAAGGATTTATTGGCGCATGCCTGGTAGATTCTGATACTGGTTTGGTCATGGTATCCAAGGACACAGGCAGACTGGACATGGATCTTGCTGGCGCTGTAAATGCCGACGTAGTAAAAGCAAAGCTAACCGCAATCAAAACACTCAATTTAAAAGAAGAAATTGAGGACATTCTGATCACTCTTGGGGGACAATTTCACTTAATCCGTCCGCTTGCGAAAAACCCAACAATTTTTATCTATGTGGCGCTAGATCGAAAAACAGCCAACCTCGGGATGGCCCGTATACAAGTTAAAAAAGTTGAGAGTGATATTGTTTTTTAAGCACTGAATCAGCACAATAAAGGCTTAATTTATATTTCACTGCGAAGGCATGCGAAGACAAGAGTTTATCTCCCTTTTCATCCGTTGCGGTGAATTTTTTTTACCGACAACATGACTCTGTATTGGCGTGCCGTAATGAGTGACAATACAAATCATTAATCTTATGCGTATTGACGCCTTTAGCGCTTAATTCACATTTCGATGTGTTCATATTTTTATCCTATATATACTGCTCTCTTCCCCACCTGAATAAACCACACTCCCAAGCCCCTCCTACTTTCCCGGTTTTTTTCGATATGTATTCGACGAGAGATAAACCACAAACTTAACATTTTTATGCGCCATCCATTCGGCCTATTTTACCTCGCCAAACACTATCAGGCTCAGCGTCTCCTGAGCAGCCCCTCCACACCGACAATCGTATTTATTTTTTCGGAAAAGTGCGCCCCGACGATGCCGGATAAGTGATTCGCAGTGACAATGCCATTTATCAGGCTGACTGAACCATTTCAGACAATCTCAAAATAAAACACATTAACCTGGATAATAACTTTGAAATTCCAAGTAAAAAATGTGCATAATCAGATAACGGGCACGCTTTAGAGATAGAATACAACAACCTATATCAATGGCGTTCTGATTGGGAAAAAGTACAGGGCACTCTCTGGAGCACAACTCTGGAGTACAAATAATCGCTCTTATTGAGAGATTTTATGACTGAAAAACAGACAGCATAGTAAGCGCTTTAGGCAAAGACGGGTTGAAGCAGAGATAGCAATTGTATAAGTTATTGCGTTCCAATCCTTAGCAGACATCACATCACCTGATTTGAGGACAAACCCATGAATAATGAAACCGATTTTGATTACGGCCCCCTAACAAATTTGATAGGCACCTGGAAAGGTAACAAGGGGATTGATATCGCGCCAGAACCGGACGGTATCGAAAATAACCCTTATTATGAAACCATTATTTTTGAACCCATCGGTGACGTTACCAACGCAGAGTCACAAATTTTAATGGCACTACAATATCGGCAAGTAGTGCGCCGCAAGTCCACCGACAAGGTATTTCATGATGAATCCGGTTACTGGATGTGGGACTCGCGCAGCGAAACCATTATGCACTCGTTCACCATCCCCCGTGCAGTTTGTGTGTTGGCGGGAGGGAAACATACCGGATCAAAAAATAAAGATGGTAGTGTGACACTGGAAGTTTCCGCCAATGTTGATGACAGTCAGTGGGGTATTATTCAGTCACCCTTTATGCAAGACAACGCACGTACCACAGAATTCCGGCATCACATCACCGTGGGCAATGGCAAGCTATCCTATTCAGAAACCACCATCGTGGATATTTACGGAAAGATTTTTGAACACACGGATGACAATGACTTATTGTTGCAATGAATTGTTGCAATGAATCAAAAAACACCAACCATTGCCCCGATAACACCTGAGCAACAGCAGCAGGTGATTGAACGCACTTCTGAGCTGTTACAGCAATGTCAGCACCGCTTCGGGCGCGCATTCAAACCTATTGATGTCCGCTTCGATTTGCGTGGCAGAAGTTCGGGCATGTATGTGCTAAAACACAAACAACGCTACCTCCGCTTTAACCCGTTCATTTTTGCAAAATACTTTAATGACAGCCTTGCGACCACCGTGCCTCATGAAGTCGCACATTATGTCTCAGATATTTTGTTTGGCATTAAAAACATCCGCCCCCATGGAAAAGAGTGGCAAGCCATTATGCACAAGCTGGGAGTGGAGCCCAACGTCACAGGGAATTATGATCTTTCGGGAATACCGATCAAGCAGCAACATCGTTTTTCTTATGTCTGTGATTGCATGACACATCAGCTAACGACGACCCGGCATAATAAAATAATCGCAGGCAAAGCCCGTTATTTTTGCCAGAAGTGTGATCAGCAATTAAACCCAAAGAGATTAAACCAGGGGATTGCCGTAGCACCATAACAAACCCACAAACTCCATCGAGCTTGCCTCCCCGTTGATTGTTATCTCAACACGACCGATATGAAAACTTGATTTCATTTACAGAGATTATTAACAGCCCTTGATATTGTTTACTTTAAAAGCCAAAACAAATAACACACTGATCCTGATTATTATTTAATTCATTCATTGATGACACAAAACCCGTTACCAAAGGGGTCTGCACAATAAGCAATAGAACCCCAGTCACCGCTATCCCCTCCTTCATGTGACCCTCCCAATTTCAGTATTTTTGATACCAGCTCATCGACGTTATCACAGATAAAATCCAAGTGAACAGGTGTCCAATGACGTTCATAGTCACGGACAACACTATTTGACATGAGAGGCTTTGTTCCAGGCTCTTTTTCTTGTAAATATATATCGGAGTTTTCTACAGAAAGAACAACCATATCAGAACCCTGGTCACGAACTTTTTTACAGC
>JAADHS010000107.1 GCA_013151745.1 Gammaproteobacteria bacterium
AAAAATACTCATGGCTTATGCAGCCTCCTTTAAATAATCTGATACTGCATCAATGGCTTCCAGTACATTGTCACTGAGCAGTTCTATTTCGAGTAATAACTCATCAATACTGGCATGGGGCGATAACGCACCAAACATAATGTATTGATCACCAATTTTGGAAAATGCTGATAATGGAATCGATACATTCATCATCAACATGGCTTCTGCCAGTGCCGCACGTTTGTCCGGATGAACCAGGTCGTCACCAAACAGGTAACTGATACACAGTATTTGTCCGTCATCAACGGTCATGTAGATGGGGAACTCTTCCCGATCCTCTACCTTAATGCAGGCCACTGTGTTTTCACCATCAAACATTTCAATCGACAGCCCGGTACCATCCGCTAGCTGTTTTTTGGTTAAATCACGCTTTAATTTTTCCAGTTTTTCGTTGCTCATATTTCCTCCAACGTTCAACGTGGTGACATAATATGTCACCACGACATATTATGTCAATTGTTTTTGACTATTTTTCAACTATGTAGATACCCTGCTGCTTTTCCCAATCGGCTTTATGGTACTGATAAGCTGCTTGGTTGTTGATTCTATTCACTTTTATGCTGTCGAGAATATCAAAAAAGTGTTGATTAAATTCAAATGCCGCCAATAAAACACCCTGCGTGGACCAGCCATCGTCCACCATTAAACCATCTTTTTGTGCCAGTCGTGAGCGGGCAGAAACACCATTTTTAGTAGCAATGGTCCAGCCCCATTCGCCAAAACTGGGCACATTATGATGATACTGCTCCACATGCATAAAACCAGCATAGTGCACTGTTTTGCCGATGGATAAAAAGGTATTTTTGGCGTGATAAGGCGAAGTGGACTGCACTACCATAGCACCATCCCCCGTTAACAGCGTTTTGAGCTTGGCGTAAAAACGTGCCGAATATAATTTGTTCAAGTCAGGATGACTGGGGTCCGGTAAATCTACGATGATGACATCATACAAATTTCCCTGCTGAATAAGCTCATCAACCTTGATGAAAGCATCACCAAAATGTGTGTGTACCCGCGAATCACTGAAGGCATGCTGGTTTAAATCCAGTAAAGCCTGGTTAATCACTTTTCCCTTTTCAATATGGGGTGTGGTAAAAAACTCGACAATGGCGGCATCAATATCGACAAGATCAACAGCTTGCGGTTGCCAGCGCAGCACGTTACGTAATGCCAGCCCGTCACCACCACCGATAATCAGGATGTTGTCATGGCGGGCTGCGGCATGCATGACGGGTGCAACCAGCATCGCGTGGTAAATAACTTCATCGTTACTGGCGAATTGCGAACGGCCGTTAATAAACATCGAAACGATTTTCGGTTTGGCCGGATCCATAATCCGTTCGGTAATGGTGACGTGCTGGTATTGCGTGTTATAGCTGAAAATAACTTTATCTTTATAAAGCAGGTCTTCCATGGCGTTGTCCCAGTTTGTGCCATTTAAAGCAATCGTGACAATAACTGCTGCCACCAGAAAATGTGCACTAACTACCCATACCCCGAAACGAATGCGTTTTCGATACATCGCATAAAACAGCAAGCCGATCAGCAAATTGACACTGGCCGTTATTACAGCCGCAACAGTTGGCGGCAGGCTCAACATAAACATCACCCAAATGGCTGCGCCGATACCCGCGCCAATATAGTCCGCACCATAAATCGAGCCGACATTATGCTCAAGGTGTTCTCCATGAATCGTTTCCCGAATACTGGCAATCAACGGAATTTCCATACCAATCAGAAACCCCAAAATAAAACCGGCTACATACGGCATAATGGAGGCTATTTTGTGCGCCCAGGTAATTGCCCCACCACGGGGAATCAAATCCGGTGGCAACAAAAATGTTTCCAGTAAAATTTGCGGTAATATATTTGCCAGTGCCGTTGTCGCGGCCAACACCAATACCGCGCTGACGCCAATTAATGCAACACTGACTTCCAGCCAGGCAAAGGCGTTAAAATGAGACTTGAAAACACGCGCGGCGAAAGCTCCTAGCCCCATTGATACGATCATCACACCAATCATGGCAAAAATGACCTGTTCAACCGCGCCTAAAATTCGCCCAGCATAATGTGACAGTAAATATTCATAAATCAGCCCGCAACCTGCCAGAATGCCCATAATGGCAAACAACACAAAGTCATGTTGGCGTAATGATAATCTTGATGAGGAGCGGCTCATTTTAAAAGTTGTCATTTATTCTAAAAAAACGATGTGTTAATCGTTTTCTTTGCACCCGCGTAATATTTCTTTTACTTTTAAATCGCCCGGGCTGAATGCCTTCTCTAAAACAGCAATGGCATTCAGAGGCGAGGCAGACCCACACATAAATACGTCAAAAGCCGCATAATGGCGTTCAGGCCAGGTATGTACACTGATATGTGATTCTGCGAGTACAGCAACTCCCGAGATACCACCACTTTCTGAAAATTGATGTAAATGGATATGGAGCAATGTAGCGTTACAGGCTGCAACACAACATCTCAATGTTTCTTCGATATATGCCTGATTATCTAGCCGGGAAGCCTCCCATAAATCAATTAACAAATGAGTTCCGGAGTATTCCATGCCATTTTTTATCAAAAAATAATCTTCCGTAGATAAATTGTTTGGCGGTTTTTTTTTGATCACCGCACGGTTTGTAACATGGTTTTTAATGCTTTTCATGATAAGATTTTCACCTAAACAGCTGTGCTGTTCACTATACATCAATACATTCTAATTGTGGTATGGTTTCTAACGCCTGAATAACGGCCTTGCTAGCATTTATTCAATGAAATAGCTCTTAATTTTAGCGTAAATATTTTGTAACTACTCGGTCTACATTATGTAGGCGCTGTTATTATTATTCTGTCTCGCTCAGGGCTGGAACACAATAATTTATACAATTGACATCCTTGTTCAGCCCGTCTTCGCTTAAAGCGTCTACTTTTGGTTCCCGTTCTTCAATCATAAAAGATCGAAATAGAACCGCTGTCTTCGTATTTTTACACAATCAAAATGAATAAATACGGACCACATCAGAATGCACTTGTATAAAGTATTGTGTTCCATTTCTTTATACCCTAGGTCACCCGATGAGGTTATTTTGTTAATAACAGATTTCTCTGATTTTGGTTTAGTTGTCCATCAAGTCAGTGCGGTTTTTTGTGATCAAGGACTGGCTTAACAAGTGCTGACCGGAACGAACAAAATAGTAAGTCAATCCCAGCAGGGTTGCCGCACCGGTCCACATGCCCAAATCTACCCAGGTCGGATGGGTTTCCGCCACGGGCAACATGATGATTTCCCGCACAACGACAACCAGTGCGACTTCAACAAATACTGCCACATCAATAGCGCCTCCGCGCAGATGGTCGAGTTCCGTGTTGATGAGTTCCACCATGGTCCACAGCAACAACAAAATACCAAGAGCATGCAAAAATCCCTTGATCAACGAGTGGGTTTGAATGGCCAGGTAGATATCATAAAAAAAGAGTGCCGTCAGCAGAGCAGTGGCGCTAACCAGTGCTAGACTGATGATGATGTGTGTTAGGCGACTGGTCCAGAGTAATAATGTTGTTGTGTGATCGGATAGTATTTTCATCGTTTGGCTAGCCCTTGTTGAATAGTAAATCGATAGGGGAGGTTGTTATTTTCTTTGTTTCAGAATAATAAATCGATGTCAGGGCTTTTTGTTTCGTCTGTGTGGTAGCAGTTGACTAAGCTCCTTGCTCAGCGTGTTCTTCAGGTTTTTTTCTTCGATTTTTAGTAGTGTTATTTCTCGTAGGATAAAACCACGCTTGGTGATGCCACGATAAATCAGCTCTACTAACACACTGCCACCCAGCACAATACAAGTACCGTAAAAACTGCTTCTATCAGTGTTCCATTGATACTTCAGGAGTAGCAGAAATACCGCAGCGACCACCAGAAAGCCCGTCGCAATAATCAGAGGGTTACCTCCATACTGGTCTTTTAATTTCCAGTGGGAACAGAGAACA